>CBFGOZ010000191.1:0-5107 GCA_965650505.1 uncultured Arenimonas sp. | reverse complement strand
GCGAACTGATGCTGGTCGACCTGCAGCCGGACGCGGATCCGTCGTGGCCGCCGTCCTGCCGCGGCGCGCCCTGAGCCTTGGCGTGGCGCCGGCGACAGCCCTGAGGGACATCGGCCTGCAACTACCTGCCATGTAATTGCCGCACCCCCGGGGGCCGATGCTGGAATGGGACTCCGCCGCGCAGCGGCCTTTGCCAGGAGTCGTCCACCGATGCCGCATCCGATCCTTTTCGTGCAGGGCGCGGGCGAAGGCGCCCATGCCGAAGACCAGGCCCTGCTCGACGCGCTGCAGACTGCGCTCGGCCCGGACTGGCGCCTGTCCTACCCGAAGTTCGATGGCCTGGAGCAGCTGGACCTGGCCGCCTGGCGCCGCCAGATGGCCGACGCGATGGCGGGGCTGGACGAAGACGGCGTGATCGTCGCGCATTCGCTGGGCGCGGCGGCCACGCTGAAGTTCCTGCTGGAAGACGCACCCGGCCGGCGGCTGCGCGGCCTGTTCATGATCGCCGCGCCCTACAAGGGCACCGATGGCGAGTGGGGCGGCGACGAGTTCGCGGTGGCGCTGCCGCCCACGGTCGAGCTGCCCGGCGTCGGCGCGCTGCACCTCTACCACAGCGCCGACGACGAATGGGTTCCTTACGGTCACCTGGACGACTGGCTGCGGCGGCTGCCGCGGGCGAAGGCGCACCGGTTCGCGGACCGCGGCCATGCTTTCGCCGGCCAGCCTTTCGTCGAGCTGGCGGAGCATCTGCGCGCGCTCTAGCGGGCCTCGCGACAGGGCGTGTCCGGAACACGATCGCAGCCACGCCGCGCGTTATGCTCGGGCCATGGACCTTTCCACCGACCCGACGCTGCGCGACGCCACCGAGGCCGACTTCCCGCGCATCCTGGCGCTGAACGCCGCCGAAGTGCAGCACACCAGCGCGATGGACGAGGCGCGCCTGCGCTGGCTGCATGCGCGCGCGGCATACCATCGTGTCGCCTGCGTCGGCGGCGACGTCGCCGCCTTCCTGCTGGCCTTCCGCGACGGCGCCGATTACCCGAACCCGAACTTCGACTGGTTCGCCGCCAGGTATCCGGCCTTCCTCTATGTCGATCGCATCGTGGTGGACGCGCGCTACGGCGGGCGTGGGCTCGGGTCCCTGCTTTACCGCAATGTGTTCGCGCAGGCCCGGGCCCTGGGCGCCGCGGTCGTGGCCTGCGAGTTCAACGTGGTGCCGCCCAACCCCGCCTCGGCCGCCTTCCACGCGCGCTGGGGTTTTGGCGAAGTCGGCCGCCAGTGGCTGGACGACGGCCGCAAGCAGGTGTCGCTGCAGGTGGCCGCGCTGCCGGCTTGAACCGGATCGCTCAGGCCGGCTGCTGCTGCAGCCAGGCGCGCGGCGACAGGCCGGTGTCGGCCGAGAAGGCGCGGGACAGCGCCGCGGCGCTGCCGTAACCCACGTTCTGGGCGATGCGTTCGAGCCGGTCGCCGCGCAGCAGCGCGTCGCGCGCCAGCTGGATGCGGTAGCCGGAAAGATAGGCCGCCGGCGGCTGGCCGACGATCTGCGCGAACAGTTCGGCGAAGCGGCTGCGCGACATGCCGGCTTCGCTGGCCAGCGATTCCAGCGTCCAGGGTTTTGCGGGGTGGTCGTGCATGGCCACCAAGGCCTTGGCCAGCTGCGGATGGCCGAGGCCGGCCAGCGGCCCGTCCTGGATGTGGCCGCTGTCGAGCAGGTGCCGCAGCAGCAGCACCAGCACCACGTCGAACAGGCGGTCCACCACGGCGAGCCGGCCGCAGCGCTGGGCGAAGGCTTCGTCGAACAGCAGCTCCAGCACCGCTTCGGCGCCGCGCAATTCCTTCAGCGGCAGGCAGGTGAAGGCGGGCAGGGCGCGGCTGATCGGATTGCCGCCGCCCACCCGCGCCGAGGCCACGCCGCCGAAGGCGAGGTTGGCGCAGGCCATGTCGGCGCCAGTGACCGGGTCGGAGAAAAAGCGGTGGGCCAGGGGCCGCGGGTAGAACAGCAGGCTGGGTTCGGTGATGACATGCGACTCGCCGGCATGCCGCACTTCCAGCGGCCCGCGCCGCACCAGGTGCAGCTGGCCCTGGCCGTTTTCGGCGATGTCGTTGATGCCGCACAGCGGGCCGCTATGGAACATCTGCGCGCTGACGGAAAAACGCTGGAGCAGGCCCTGCAGGCGGTCGACGGCCATCACGCACCTGCCCGGACGTGCCGCAGCCGCAGCGCATTCACCACCACCGACACCGAGCTCAGGCTCATCGCCAGGGCCGCGACCATCGGGCTCAGCAGCAGGCCGAAGGCCGGGTACAGCAGGCCCGCCGCCACCGGCACGCCCAGGGCGTTGTAGAGCAGGGCGAAGCCGAGGTTCTGCTTCATGTTCGCCACCGTGGCCTCGGAGATATGCCGCGCGCGGACGATGCCGCGCAGGTCGCCCTTGACCAGGGTCACGTGGGCGCTGGACATGGCGACGTCGGTGCCGGTGCCCATGGCGATGCCGACATCGGCCAGGGCCAGGGCCGGCGCGTCGTTGATGCCGTCGCCGGCCATCGCCACGCGGCGGCCTTCGGACTTCAGCCGCGCGACCAGGTCAGCCTTGTCCTGGGGCCGGACTTCGCCGTGCACTTCGTCCAGGCCCAGCGTGCGGGCGACCGCGCGCGCCGTGGTTTCGCCGTCGCCGGTCGCCATGATCAGCCGCAGGCCCGCGGCCTTGAGCGCGGCGATGGCTTCCGGCGTGGTGTCCTTGATCGGATCGGCCACGGCGAGCAATCCCGCGAGCCGGTCCTGCACCGCCAGAAACATCACGCTGGCGCCGTCGTGGCGCAGCCGTTCCGCCGCGCCGGACAGGGCGGTGGTATCGACGCCGGCATCGGCCATCAGCGCGGTATTGCCCAGCGCCAGCGCCTTGCCGTCCACGCGGCCGCGCACGCCGATGCCGGTGGCCGATTCGAAGCCCTCCGCCTTCCCGAGCGCAAGGCCCTGCCGCCGCGCCTCGGCCACGATGGCTTCGGCCAGCGGATGTTCGCTGCCCTGGTCGAGCGACGCCGCGAGGCGCAGCACCTCGTCCGCGGCGAAACCCGGCGCCTCGACCACCTCGCGGAAGGCCGGCCTGCCCGCCGTGAGCGTGCCGGTCTTGTCCACGATCAGGGTGTCGATGCGGCGCAAGGTCTCGATCGCCTCGGCGTCGCGGAAAAGCACGCCCTGGCCCGCGGCCCGGCCGGTGGCCACCATCACCGACATCGGCGTGGCCAGCCCCAGCGCGCAGGGGCAGGCGATGATCAGCACCGACACCGCGTTGAGCACGGCATACACCCAGGACGGCGAGGGCCCGAAGAATCCCCAGCCCAGCAGGGTGAGCACGGCGGTGGCCAGCACGCCGAGCACGAACCAGTACGACACCCGGTCCGCCATGCGCTGCAGCGGCGCGCGCGAGCGCTGGGCATTGGCCACCAGCTGCACGATCTGGCTGAGCAGGGTGTCGCCGCCGACTTGGGTGGCGACGATCACCAGGCTGCCCGAGGTGTTGAGCGTGGCGCCGATCACCGGGTCGCCGGGGCGTTTTCCCACCGGCATGGCCTCGCCGGTGAGCATGGATTCGTCCACGCTGGATTGGCCCTCGGCCACGGTGCCGTCGGTGGGCACCTTCTCGCCGGGACGCACCCGCAGCCGGTCGCCGACGTGCACCTGGGACAGCGGAATGTCTTCTTCGCCGCCGTCGGCGCGCAGGCGGCGCGCGGTCTTCGGCGCCAGGCCGAGCAGGGCCTTGATGGCGGCGGAGGTGCGCGATCGTGCCTTGAGCTCCAGCACCTGGCCCAGCAGGGTCAGCGAGACGATCACCGCCGCGGCCTCGAAGTAGACGCCGACGCGGCCGTGCTCGCGGAAGGAATCGGGGAACACCCCGGGCATCAGCGTCGCCGCCAGGCTGTAGCCGTAGGCCGCGGCCACGCCGGCGCCGATCAGCGTCCACATGTTCAGCTGGCCGGTGCGCAGCGAGGCGGCGCCGCGCACGAAAAACGGCAGGCCGGCCCACAGCACCACCGGCGTGGCGAGCACCAGCTCGGTCCAGCTGCGGGCCTCGGCCGACAGCCAGCCCCAGCCGTGGCCGAACATCGCCAGCACCAGCACCGCCACCGACAGCGGCAGGGTGGACCAGAAACGGCGGCTGAAGTCGCGCAGTTCCGGGTTGTCGTCGGCGGTGGGCAGCATCGGTTCCAGCGCCATGCCGCAGATCGGGCAGGTGCCGGGCGCATCGCGAACGATCTGCGGATGCATGGGGCAGGTGTAGCGGCTGCCCGGGGCCGCCGGCGGGGGCGGCGCGCTGCCGTGCTGATGAGCGTGCGGGTCCATGGGATGCTCCGGACGGTGGATCAACAAATATGGACGATTCGAAACCTATCGGCCCAGCCTAGGCCCGATTCTGGCCCTGCGCAATCCGCGCCCCTATCCGGAGTTCCGCCATGTCCCGTCTTCCGCTGCTCACCGCCGCCGATGCCCCCGCCGCCAGCCAGCCGCTGCTGGCCCAGATCCAGGGTGCCTTCGGCGCCACCCCAAACATGTTCCGCGCCGTGGCCAATTCGCCGGCCGCGCTGGCGTCGCTGTGGGGCAGCTTCGGCGCCTTGGGCGGCGGCGTGCTCCCGGCCAAGCTCGGCGAACAGATCGCCGTCGCCGTCGCCGACCGCAATGCCTGCCACTACTGCCTAGCCGCGCACACGATGCTGGGCAAGAAGGCCGGCGCCAGCGCCGAGGAGATGAGCGAAGCCCAGGCCGGCCGCAGCGCCGACCCGCAGACCGCGGCCGCGCTGACGTTCGCGCTGAAGGTGGTCGAGAACCGCGCGAATGTTTCCGAAGCCGACGTCGCCGCGCTGCGCGCCGCGGGTTTCAGCGACGAGGCCATCGTCGAGATCCTGGCGCACGTCGCGCTGAACCTGTTCACCAACTACGTCAACGTGGCCCTGGACGTGCCGGTCGATTTCCCCGGCGTGAAGCTGCGCAAGGCGGCCTGATTGCCGACAGCCACCGGCGGCATCCGCGGATGCCGCCGTGTTCCGGCGGCCGGGTCAGCCGCCGGCGCGTTCGCGGGCGACGTAGGCCTCGAGCTCCGGGAAAAATTCC
>CBFGOZ010000190.1:0-5150 GCA_965650505.1 uncultured Arenimonas sp. | reverse complement strand
GCCAGGGCGTCGCACGGGTGGGCGATGCTGATGTCTTCCAGCGAACGCGCGGCCAGGCGCCAGCGGCCGTCGGCCCAGGCCGCGGCGGCGCGCAGGTGGGCCTGTTCGCGCGGCGTCGCGGTCAGGGTCTGCGCGGCCTGCAGGGCCTGGCGCGCCAGCGGCAGCGGCGCGGCCTCCGAGGCGGTGAGGTAGAGCCAGGCCAGCGCGGCATGGCCCATCACGAAGGCCGGGCTGTCGGCGACGGCCTGGGTGAGCGTGGCGACCGGGTCGCCGGAATAACACTGCAGCTGGTGCAGGGCCTGGTCGTAGAGGGCGGCGGCCTGGAGGCTGGCGCCGCTCAGGGGGAGGCCTTGGGCATCGGAGTGGATCATGGTCGTCTCTGGATACAGGTTTGGGGGGGAGGCCAGCGTCCCAGAGCGCGCCGCGCCTGGCCAAGGCGATTTCAGACAGTTTCCGGCCGTTCCTGCCATGGCGCCGGCGTTGCGCGGCGCGGACAATATGTCGCCTGAACGCCGATACGGCCGCCTGGCCGGCTCGGGCATAATTGCCGTTTCCCCGCTTCCACTCGGAGTTCCCATGTCCAAGGTCATCATCGCCGGTGCCAAGCGCACCGCTCTCGGCGCCCTGCTCGGCCAGTTCACCGGCGTGCCCGCCACCCAGCTCGGTTCGACCGCGATCAAGGCGGCGATGGCCCAGGCCGGCGTGGCCGGCGACAAGGTCGACGAAGTGATCATGGGCTGCGTGCTGCCCGCCGGCCTGGGCCAGGCCCCGGCGCGCCAGGCCGCGCTGGGCGCCGGCCTGCCGACCGCCGCCGGCTGCACCACGGTCAACAAGGTCTGCGGTTCGGGCATGAAGGCGATCATGCTGGGCACCGACCTGATCAAGGCCGGCACCGCCGAGGTCGTGGTCGCCGGCGGCATGGAGTCGATGACCAACGCCCCGCACCTGCTGATGGGCTCGCGCACCGGCACCAAGTACGGCCCGGTCGAGATGCTCGACCACATGGCCTGGGACGGCCTGACCAACCCCTACGACAAGCAGGCCATGGGCGTGTTCGGCGAACTGTGCGCCGACAAGTACGCCTTCAGCCGCGCCGAACAGGATGCCTTCGCGGCCGAATCCGTGCGCCGGGCCCTGGCCGCCCAGGCCGACGGCGCCTTCAAGGACGAGATCGCCCCGGTCACCGTGGCGGGCCGCAAGGGCGACGTGGTGGTGGACACCGACGAACAGCCGGGCCGCTGCGACGTCGCCAAGATCCCGACCCTGCGCCCGGCCTTCAAGAAGGACGGCACCATCACCGCCGCCAGCTCGTCCAGCATCAACGACGGCGCCGCCGCCGTGGTGCTCGCCTCGGAGGCCGCCGCCAAGGCCCAGGGCCTGGTGCCGCTGGCCACGGTGGTCGCCCACGCCAGCCATGCCCAGGCCCCGGAATGGTTCACCACCGCACCGGTCGGCGCCATCCAGAAGGTGCTGGCCAAGGCCGGCTGGACCGTGGCCGACGTGGACCTGTTCGAGGTCAACGAAGCCTTCGCGGCGGTGGCCATGGCCCCGATCAAGGAGCTGGGCGTGCCGCACGACAAGCTCAACGTCAATGGCGGCGCCTGCGCCCTGGGCCATCCGATCGGCGCCTCGGGCGCCCGCCTGGTGGTCACCCTGATCCACGCCCTGCGCCGCCGGGGCGGCAAGCGCGGCGTCGCGGCGCTGTGCATCGGAGGCGGCGAAGCGACCGCGGTGGCGATCGAACTGGCCTGATCCCGGGCCGGGGCGAATGCCCCGCGGACCGCCGCGGGAAGTTTATTTTCCGTAAAAGCCGGGATTCCCCTTGACTCCCGGCCCGTTCCTGACATGATTTTGACCACGTGCGCCGCAGGCGCACGTCTTGCTTACTAAAAACGTCTAGACGAGGAAACAACCCATGTCCCTGAACAAGACCCTGCTCGCCATGGCCCTGGGCCTGGCCCTGGCGGCCTGCTCGAACCAGGCTGAGCAGGCGGCTGACGCGGCTACCGATGCCGCTGCTGCTGCCGACGCTGCCGCCACCGAGGCTGCTGACGCCGCCGCCACCGCCACCGACGCCGCGACCGAAGTCGCTGCCGACGCCGCCGACGCTTCCGCCGAAGTCGCCGCCGACGCCGCCGAAGTCGCGACCGACGCCGCTGCCGACGCCGCTGCCGCCACCACCGAAGTCGCGGCCGACGCCGCTGCCGAAGTGGCCGACGCTGCTGCCGACGTGGCCGAAGACGCCGCCGACGCCGCCGAAGAGGCTGCCGACGCTGCCGACGAAGGCGGCAACTAAGCCTTCGCTGCAAGCTTCAAGCGAACGGGCGCGACGCAAGTCGCGCCCGTTTTCTTTTGCCCGCCGCGCGGCGCCCGCGCCGGGACCCTAGGCTGCGCCCGCCCCGCCCCGTAAACTCGACGGGTTTTCCAGCGAGCGGCCGCGCATGCCCATCCTCACCAGCCAGATCGATCCGCGCTCCCCCGAATTCCAGGACAACGCCGCGCAGCTGCGCGCCGCCGTCGCCGACTTCGAGGCCCAACTGGCGAAGGTCGCCCTGGGCGGCGGCGACAAGGCCCGCGCCAAGCACACCGAACGGGGCAAGCTGCTGCCGCGCGAACGCATCAGCGCCCTGCTCGACCCCGGCTCGCCCTTCCTTGAGCTCTCGGCCCTGGCCGCCGGCGGCATGTACGACGATGCCGCGCCCGCCGCGGGCGTCATCACCGGCATCGGCCGCATCCACGGCATCGAGGTGGTGGTGGTCGCCAACGACGCCACGGTCAAGGGCGGCACCTATTTCCCGATGACGGTGAAAAAACACCTGCGGGCCCAGGAAGTGGCGCTGGAGAACCACCTGCCCTGCGTCTATCTGGTCGATTCCGGCGGCGCCTTCCTGCCGCTGCAGGACGAGGTGTTCCCGGACAAGGAGCACTTCGGCCGCATCTTCTACAACCAGGCCCGGCTGAGCGCGAAGAACATCCCGCAGGTCGCCGTGGTGATGGGCAGCTGCACCGCCGGCGGCGCCTACGTGCCGGCGATGTGCGACGAAAGCATCATCGTCAAGGAACAGGGCACGATCTTCCTGGGCGGCCCGCCGCTGGTGAAGGCCGCGACCGGCGAAGTGGTGGACGCCGAATCGCTGGGCGGCGCCGACGTGCATACGTCGGTGTCCGGCGTCGCCGACCATTTCGCCGAAAACGACCGCCACGCGCTCGAGATCGCCCGCGACGTGGTCAAGCACCTCAACCGCAAGAAGCAGCTCGCCGTCGCCGTGCAGCCGCCGCGTGAGCCGCTGTACGCGCCCGAGGAGCTGTATGGCGTAATACCGAAGGACACGCGCCGGCCCTTCGACATCCGCGAGGTCATCGCCCGCGTGGTCGACGGCAGCGAGTTCCAGGAGTTCAAGGCGCGCTACGGCAAGACCCTGGTCTGCGGCTTCGCCCACATCCACGGCTACCCGGTGGGCATCGTCGCCAACAACGGCATCCTGTTCGCCGAGAGCGCGCTCAAGGGCGCGCACTTCATCGAGCTGTGCAACCAGCGCGACATCCCGCTGGTGTTCCTGCAGAACATCACCGGCTTCATGGTCGGCAAGAAGTACGAAAACGCCGGCATCGCCAAGGACGGCGCCAAGATGGTGACCGCCGTGGCCTGCTCGCACGTGCCCAAGTTCACCGTCGTCATCGGCGGCAGCTTCGGCGCCGGCAACTACGCGATGTGCGGCCGCGCCTACGGCGCCCGCTTCCTGTGGACCTGGCCGAACGCGCGCATCAGCGTGATGGGCGGCGAACAGGCCGCCAGCGTGCTGGCCACCGTGAAACGCGACGGCATCGAGGCCGGCGGCAAGACCTGGAGCAAGGACGAGGAAGAGGCCTTCAAGGCCCCGATCCGCGACCAGTACGAACGCCAGGGCCACCCCTACTACGCCACCGCCCGCCTGTGGGACGACGGCATCATCGACCCCGCCGACACCCGGCGCGTGCTCGGCCTGGCGCTCTCCGCCAGCCTGAACGCACCGATCGAGAAGGACCGCTTCGGCGTGTTCCGGATGTAAGCGGGTTTGCCACGGATGAATGCGGATGGAAACGGATGAACACGGATAAAGCGATTCGGATGGAGATCGCGGGCAGCGTTGCGCGGCTGGCCCTGGCGCGGCCCGGGGTGCACAACGCCTTCGACGATGCGCTGATCGCGGAGCTCACCGATGCGCTCGAGCAGCTCGACGCCGACGACGGCGTACGCGCCGTCGTGCTCACCGGCGAAGGCAGCACCTTCTCGGCCGGCGCCGACCTGGGCTGGATGCGGCGCATGGCCCAGGCCAGCGAGGCCGAGAACCGCGAAGATTCGCTGAAGCTGGCCAGGCTGATGCGCACGCTCAATTTCCTGTCCAAGCCGACCATCGCGCGCGTGAACGGCTCGGCCTATGGCGGCGGTGTCGGCCTGATCGCCTGCTGCGACTACGCCATCGGCGCCGAGGGCGCGAAGTTCTCGCTGTCGGAAGTGAAGCTGGGGCTGGTGCCGGCGGTGATCTCGCCCTACGTCACCGCCGCGATCGGCCCGCGTCATGCGCGCCGGCTGTTCACCGGCGCCGAGGTGATCGAAGCGCCCGAAGCGCAGGCCATCGGCCTGCTGCACACGGTCGCACCGGCCGGCGAGCTCGATGCGGTCGTCGACCGCGCCCTGCACTTCTGGGCCAAGGGCGGCCCGGTCGCGCAGCGCGAAGCCAAGCAGCTGGCGCTGCGCATGGCCGGCTTCACCCGCGAGTCGGCCGAACGCACCGACACACAGAACGCCGCCCTGATCGCCCGCCTGCGTGTTTCCCCCGAAGGCCAGGAAGGCCTCACCGCCTTCCTCGACAAGCGCCCGCCGAACTGGATTCCGTCCTGATGTTCACCAAGATCCTGATCGCCAACCGCGGCGAGATCGCCTGCCGGGTCATCCGCACCTGCCGCCGGCTCGGCATCCGCACCGTCGCCGTGTACTCGGAAGCCGACGCCGACGCCCAGCACGCAAGGCTGGCCGACGAGGCATGGCCGATCGGCGGGCCGCGCCCGCAGGACAGCTACCTGCGCGGCGACGTCGTCATCGACGTGGCGAAGAAGTCCGGCGCCCAGGCCATCCATCCGGGCTACGGCTTCCTCAGCGAGAACGCCGA
>CBFGOZ010000189.1:0-5152 GCA_965650505.1 uncultured Arenimonas sp. | reverse complement strand
GTCTGGCGCACCACGCCCGCGCCCAAGCGCGGCGAGGCGATCCGCCTGTGCGCCGAGGCCCTGCGCCGGCACAAGGACGCGCTGGGTTCGCTGGTGGCCCTGGAAATGGGCAAGTCCAAGCCCGAGGGCGATGGCGAGGTGCAGGAGATGATCGACATCGGCGAGTTCGCCGTCGGCCTCTCGCGCCAGCTCTACGGCCTGACCATGCACAGCGAGCGGCCGGGCCATCGCATGTACGAGCAGTACCAGCCGCTGGGCATCGTCGGCATCATCAGCGCCTTCAACTTCCCGGTCGCGGTCTGGGCATGGAACTCGTTCCTGGCCGGCGTCTGCGGCGACATCTGCATCTGGAAGCCCTCGCCCAAGACCCCGCTTTCCGCCATCGCTTCGATGAAGATCTGCAACGAAGCCCTGCAGGCCGGCGGCTTCCCGGACATCTTCTTCCTGTTCAACGACGGCGGCACCGAGCTGGCGCAGAGCTTCGTGGACGACAAGCGCATCCCGCTGATCAGCTTCACCGGCTCGACCAAGGTCGGCCGCATGGTCGGCGAGCGCGTCGCGCGCCGGATGGGACGTTCGCTGCTCGAACTGGGCGGCAACAACGCCATCATCGTCGACCCCACGGCCGACCTTAAGCTCGCCATCCCGGCGATCGCCTTCGGCGCCGTCGGCACCGCCGGCCAGCGCTGCACCACCACGCGTCGCTGCTTCATCCACGAATCGATCTACGACGACGTGCTGGCCAAGC
This sequence comes from uncultured Arenimonas sp., assembly GCA_965650505.1. Classification (GTDB taxonomy): domain Bacteria; phylum Pseudomonadota; class Gammaproteobacteria; order Xanthomonadales; family Xanthomonadaceae; genus Arenimonas. The sequence goes on along the minus strand of CBFGOZ010000189.1, from coordinate 4,404 downwards.
TGGTCGCGGCCTACAAGCAGGTGGAGAAGAAGATCGGCGACCCGACCGACCCGGCCAACCTGATGGGCCCGCTCAACAGCAGCGACGGCGTGGACGCCTACCTCGACGCGATCGCCAAGGCCAAGGCCAGCGGCGGCAAGGTCGAGACCGGCGGCGCGCGCATCGACCGCCCCGGCAACTTCGTGCTGCCCACCATCGTCACCGGCCTGAAGAACAGCGATGAAATCGTCCAGCACGAGACCTTCGCGCCGATCCTGTACGTGATGAAGTACAAGACCCTGGACGAGGCGATCGAGATGCAGAACGACGTGCCGCAGGGCCTGTCGTCGGCGATCTTCACCACCAACCTCAAGGCGGCCGAAGCCTTCCTGGCCGCTTCGGGTTCCGACTGCGGCATCGCCAACGTCAACATCGGCACCTCCGGCGCCGAGATCGGCGGCGCCTTCGGCGGCGAGAAGGAAACCGGCGGTGGCCGCGAGTCCGGCTCGGACGCGTGGAAGGTCTACATGCGCCGCCAGACCAACACCATCAACTACTCCGACGCGCTGCCGCTGGCCCAGGGCATCAAGTTCGACCTCTGAGGAATCGCCATGGACCCGCAGAACCTGCCGCCGCCCGCCCCCGCCTCCGAACCGGCGCCGGCTCCCGCGCCGCCGGCCGCGCCCGCCAACCCGGGCCGCCCGACCAGCAACCTGGCCGTCTTCAGCCTGGTCGCCGGCCTGCTGGGCTGGACCCTGCTGCCCTGGCTGGGCAGCATCGCCGCGGTGGTGATGGGCCACATGGCCCGCGCCGAGATCCGCCGCAGCGCCGGCGCCCTCGACGGTGACGGCTTCGCCATCGCCGGCCTGGTGCTGGGCTGGACCATGATCGTGATCAGCGTGCTGACGATCCTGGCGGTGATCCTGTTCTTCGGCGGCCTGGCGGTGCTCCTGGGCTTCCTCGGCCTCAGCGGCAACCTCTGAGCCGAGGGCCCATGTATTCACTAGCGCGTCCCTTCCTCTTCCATCTCGATGCCGAAAAAGCCCATGGCCTGGGCCTGAAGGCGCTGGAAGCGGCCTACCGCAGCGGGCTCAACCCGCTGCTGGCGGGCCGGCCGCGTCCGCTGCCGACCAAGGCGCTCGGGCTGGAGTTCCCGAACCCGGTCGGCTGCGCCGCCGGCCTGGACAAGAACGGCGAGCACGTGGACGCGCTGCTGGCGCTGGGCTTCGGCTTCGTCGAGGTCGGCACCACCACGCCGCGGCCGCAGGAAGGCAACCCGAAACCGCGCATGTTCCGGCTGCCCGAGCACGAGGCGGTCATCAACCGCCTGGGCTTCAACAACCAGGGCGTGGACGCGCTGGTGCGCAACGTCTCGAAGGCGCGGCGCCGGCACGGCCTGCTCGGCATCAACATCGGCAAGAACAAGGACACGCCGAACGAGGACGCGGCGGACGACTACCTCTACTGCCTCGAACGTGTTTACGCGCTGGCCGACTACATCACGGTCAACATCTCCTCGCCCAACACCGCCGGCCTGCGCGAGCTGCAGGAGGAACAGGCGCTGCGCCAGCTGGTGGGCACGCTGCGCGAGGCGCAGGAAAGGCTCGGCGCGCAGCACGGCAAGCGGGTGCCGATGCTGGTGAAGATCGCGCCGGACCTGTCGGACGAGGACATCGAAGCCTGCGCGCGCGTGCTCGGCGACCTGCAGGTGGACGGCGTGATCGCCACCAACACCACCACCGATCGCCTGCCGGTCGAGAACCATCGCCTGGCCGGCGAGGCCGGCGGCCTGTCCGGCGCCCCGCTGTACGGCAAGTCGACCGCGGTGCTGCGGCGCATGCGCGCACGCCTGGACGCCGGCATCCCGATGATCGGCGTGGGCGGCATCACCCGCGGCGCGGACGCGGCCGGCAAGATCACCGCCGGCGCCAGGCTGGTGCAGTTCTACACCGGCCTGGTCTATCGCGGCCCCGGCCTGGTCGGCGACTGCGTGGACGCCATCCGTCGCCTGCGCGAGGGCGGCCCGGCATGAGCGGCTACCAGCTGGCGGAGAACGTCTCCCTCGCCGGCCGCAACACCTTCCGGGTCGCCGCCCGCGCCGCGATGATGGCCGACGTGTCGCGCGCGGACGCGCTGGCCGAGCTGTTCGAATTCGCGATGCTGCGCGAGGGCCCGGTGCTGGTGCTGGGCGAGGGCAGCAACCTGCTGTTCGCGGCCGATTTCCCCGGCGTGGCGATCTGCCTGACGTTGGCCGGCGTGCGCATCGTCCAGGACGACGGCGACAGCGCCCTGGTGCGCGCCGAGGCCGGCATGAACTGGAACGACCTGGTCGGCTGGACCCTGGCGCGCGGACTCTGCGGCCTGGAGAACATGGCCCTGATCCCGGGCACGGTCGGCGCCGCGCCGATCCAGAACATCGGCGCCTACGGCGTCGAGGTCGGCGAGTTCATCGAGACGGTCGAGGCCTTCCAGCGCGACACCGGCCAGGTCAAGCGCCTCGCCGCGGCCGACTGCGGCTTCGGCTACCGCGACAGCCTGTTCAAGCGCGAGCCCGAGCGCTGGGTGGTGACGGCCATCGAGCTGCGCCTGCCGCGCCGGCGCGAACTGCGGCTGGACTACGCCGGCGTGAAGGAGGAGCTGGCGGCGATGGGCGTGGACGCGCCGCGCGCCGTGCACGTGGCCGAGGCGATCAGCCGCATCCGGACCCGCAAGCTGCCCAACCCGGCCCTGCTGGGAAACGCCGGCAGCTTCTTCAAGAATCCGATCGTCACCACCGATGTCGCCGACGCGATGAAGGCGCGGTTCCCCACCCTGCCGGTGTTCCCTGGCGGCGACGGGCAACACAAACTTTCGGCCGGCTGGCTGATCGAGGCGGCCGGCTGGAAGGGCTTCCGCGAAGGCGACGCCGGCGTGGCGCCCCAGCACGCCCTGGTCCTGGTCAACCACGGCCACGCCACCGGCGCCCAGCTGCTGGACCTGGCGCGGCGCATCGCTGCCTCGGTGCGGGAGCGCTTCGGCGTGGCGCTGGAGCCGGAACCGCGCATCATCGGCGCAAGCTTCGACGGCGCGGCTTGAACGCAGCCACCGCCGCCGAAGGACGCGCCGCCACCGTCCGCCGCGCGGTCGCGCTGATGACCGCCAGCACCGTACTGTTCGGCTGCATGGCGGTCTGCATCCGCCTGGCCTCGGAGCAGCTGCATCCGTTCGAGATCGCCTTCTTCCGCAACTTCTTCGGCTTCGTGTTCATCCTGCCGATGCTGTTCCGGCACGGCCCCGGCATCCTGCGCACCAACAAGCTGCCCTTCTACCTGCTGCGCTGCCTGATCGGCATCGTATCCATGCTGGCCGGTTTCTGGGCGATCGTGCACCTGCCGCTGGCGCAGGCGATCGCGCTGTCGTATTCGACGCCGCTGTTCGTCACCATCGGCGCCGTGCTGGTGCTGGGCGAGATCGTGCGCGCACGGCGCTGGACCGCGGTGATCGTCGGCTTCCTGGGCGTTCTGGTGATCGTGCGGCCCGGCAGCGACGCCTTCACCGCCGGCAGCCTGGTGGCGCTGCTGGCGGCGGTGGCCAGCGCCAGCGTGGCGATCAGCATCAAGTTCCTCTCGCGCACCGAACACCCCGACGCGATCGTGCTGTACACAACCATGCTGTGGGTGCCGATGTCGCTGGTGCCGGCGCTGTTCTACTGGGAAACGCCGGTCGGCGTCACCTGGCTGTGGATCGTGCTGGCGGGTTTCCTGGGCACCACCGCGCACATGTGCTGGACCCGGGCCTTGAAGCTGGGCGACGCCTCGATGCTGACGCCGATCAGCTTCCTGCAGATCATCGTGGTGGCGGTGTTCGGCTGGTTCCTGTTCGGCGAGGCGCTGGACCGCTGGACGGTGCTGGGGGCCGCGATCGTGTTCGGGTCGAACGTCTACATCGCCCGGCGCGAGGCGCGGCTGGCGCGCCAGGCCGTGACCGATCCCGAGATCAATCCGGAAACGCCCGCACCGCGGTGATCGCTTTCCGACGATGTCTCCCCGGGGTCAGGGCGCGCCGGCGAGGCGTTTGCGCTCTTCGGTGAGGATGTCGATCGCGTCCTGATCCTCGGGGCTGCGCTGGTCGGCCGGAAGGTCCCAGAGCCACTGCACGTCGCTGGCCAGGATGGCCGCCGCCTCGTCCGCCCGGCCGCTGCGTTCCAGCGCTGTCGCCAGGGCCCAGCCGATGCGCGCGTTCGGCGGCTCGCCGGGTTCGCGACGGGCCTGGGATTCCTCGCGCAGGGCCTGCAGCTGGACGATGGCCTCGGCATGGTGGCCGGCGCGCAGCCAGGTCAGGGCCTGGATCATGTTGGCGGTATGCACCTGCGGGTGTTTGTCGCCCAGCACTTCGAGCGCCAGCGGCCGGGCCAGGTCCAGCTGCGCCTGCACCTCGGCCGGCGCG
>CBFGOZ010000188.1:0-5228 GCA_965650505.1 uncultured Arenimonas sp. | reverse complement strand
CTGCGCCTGCACGGGCTCAACGCCTGCCTGGCGATGTTCGCGCACCGGCCGCAGGACCTGCGCAAGGTCTGGCTGCTCGAATCGCGCATCCCGAAACTGAAGTCGGTGCTGGCGCATTGCGTGCAGCACCGCATCGGTTACACCGTGGTCGGCGACGAGGACCTGCAGAAACTGTCCGGCAGCGCGCACCACGAAGGCGTCGTGTTCGGCGTGGTGCCGAACGCCGAGGGCAATCTGTCCGAATGGCTGCGCACCCTGCCGGCGGGTCCGCAGCTGGCGATCTGGCTGGACGGCGTCGGCAACCCGCACAACCTGGGCGCGATCCTGCGTTCGGCGGCGCATTTCGGCGTCGCCGGCCTGCTGCTGCCCAAGGACTCGCCGCTGGCGCTGTCAGGCGCCGCGGCGCGGGTCGCCGAAGGCGGAGCCGAGCGGGTGCCGATGGTCCGCCTGGGCCGCACCGACAACAGCCTGGCCCAGCTGCGTTCGGCCGGTTTCGTGCCCGCGGCGACCCTGGTGCGCGGCGGCCAGCCGCTCTACGGCACCGCGCTGCCGGAACGCCTGCTGCTGATGATGGGCGCCGAGCAGACCGGCGTGGACCCGCTGCTGGCCGAGGCCTCGGCCCTGCGCCTGGGCATCCCGGGCAGCGGCGCGGTGGAAAGCCTCAACGTGGCCGCGGCCACCGCCGTGTTCCTGGGCGAGTGGTGGCGCCAGCGCCGGGCCTGAGCCCCGCCCGGATCGGAAGTTCAGGACCGGACCGGCATAATCGCGCCATGAATCCGATCCCTTCCCGTTCCCGATCCCGCCTTCAGGCCGTGCTGGTCGCCTTCCTGCTGCTGGTGGCCACCGCCGCCGGTGCCCGCACCGAATACGGCGTCGACTACACCGTGCAGTTCCTGCCCAAGTCCGGCCAGGCGCAGGTCACCATGACCATCACGCCCGGCGAAGGCAGCGCCCGCGAGCTCCGGCTGGCGATGCCGGAAGACCGCTATACCCAGGTTGGCGGCGACGGCGAGGTGGTGCGCAAGGGCGCCACCGTCACCTGGACGCCGCATCGGGACAAGCCTTCGAAGCTGCGCTACCGCTACCGCATCGACCACCAGCGCCGCGACGGCGGCTACGACGCCCGAATCACCGACGACTGGGTGATCGTGCGCGGCGACGACCTGGTGCCCAGCGCCCGCGTGCGCGCCACCAAGGGCGCCGATTCCCGGGTGCGCCTGCGCTTCGTGCTGCCCAAGGGCTGGACCAACGTGGACACGCCCTTCCTGCGCGCGCGCGACGGCAAGTCCTTCGTCGTGGTGAATGCCGACCGCAGCTTCGACCGACCGGTGGGCTGGATCATCGCCGGCGCCGTCGGCACCCGGCGCGAGATCCTGGGCGACACCGAGATCAGCGTCGCCGGCCCCAAGGGCGACGTGATCCGCCGCAACGACATGCTGGCCTTCTTCAACAACCTGGTGCCCGAATTCAAGCGCGCCTTCGGCGAGCTGCCGCCCAAGCTGCTGATCGTCAGCGCCGGCGACCCGATGTGGCGCGGCGGCCTGTCCGGCCCGCGCTCGCTGTTCCTGCACGCCGACCGGCCGCTGATCAGCGAGAACGGCACCAGCACGCTCACCCACGAACTCACCCACGTGATCACCCGCATCCGCGGCGCCGACGGCGACGACTGGATCGCCGAGGGCCTGGCCGAGTTCTATTCGATCGAGCTGCTGCGCCGCGCCGACCTGCTGAGCGACGCGCGCGCCGACAAGGCCCAGGAATGGATGGCGCGGCACGGCCGCGGCATCAAGTCCCTGTCGGGCGACCGTTCGCACGGGCCGCGCACCGCGCGCGCCGTGCAGCTGTTCCGCGCGCTCGACGCCGAGATCCGCCAGCGCAGCAAGGGTCGGCGCAGCCTGGACGACGTGGTGCGCGCGCTGATCCCGCTGCGGGAAGTCTCGCGCGAGGACCTGCGCGAGCAGGTGCGCAAGCTCACCGGCGCCGAGTCGGCCGTGCTGAACACGCCGCTGCTGGACTGATGCGCCTGTTCGACCGCCTGCGTCGCCGGTTGGCGGGCGCGCCTTCGAACCAGGCGCCGCCCTCGCTGGCACATGAAAGCTGGGCGGCCTGGAGCGCCTGGTGCGCGGCGAACGAAGCCCGGCTCGACGCGCAGTACCGGCTGCAGTGCGAGGTCCCGGCCGCCGCGGCGGGCGAGGGCTGGCCGGGTTGGTGCGGGCTCTGCGCACGGCCCGTGGTCTTCCCGCTGCGGGCGCCGGAACAAGCCGACGACGTCGACGGTGTGCTGCGCGAATCCCTGGTCTGCCCCGGCTGCCGCATGCGCGCCCGCAGCCGCGCCGCGATGGCCCTGCTGGTGCAGGACCTGGGCCTGGCCGAAGCGCGCATTTACCTGACCGAGCAGGTCACCCCGGCCTTCGTCTGGATGCAGTCGGCCGGAGGCCACGTTCAGGGCAGCGAGTTCGGCCTGGATGCCGGCAACTGGCTGCGCCTGCAGTCGCGTTTCAGCCTGCGCGGCGGCCGTGGCCTGGTGGTGGACCGCGACGTCACCCGGCTTGATTTCGCCGACGCCTCGCTCGATGCCATCGGCAGCTTCGATGTGCTCGAACACGTGCCGGACTATCCGGCGGCGCTGCGCGAGTTCGCGCGCTGCCTGCGGCCGGCGGGGCGGCTGGTGCTGACCCTGCCGTTCCGGGAGAAACACGAACGCACCCTGGTGCGGGCGCGGATCGGCGCCGATGGCGCGATCGAACACCTGTGCGAACCGGAGATCCACGGCGACCCGGTGTCGGGCGGCGCGCTGTGTTTCCACCACTTCGGCTGGGACCTGCTGGACGCCTGCCGCGCGGCCGGCTTCCGCCGCGCGGCCTGGGTGCGCACCTGGTCGCCGCGCGAGGGTTTGTTCGGGCTGTGGAGCCTGGTCGCGACGCGCTGATCCGCGTCGCGGGCGGTCCGTCAGGGCGTGGCGGGCTTCACCGGCAGCTGGCCGAAATCCACCGCCGTTTCGGCCGCCAGGTAGGCCAGCACCGCATAGGCGGCGACCTGCTGGTCGAGCGCCTTGGCGTCGACCTTGTCCAGGGTGTCATTGGCGGTGTGGTGGTAATCGAAGTAGTCGCTGCCGTCCTGTGCCAGCTGCGCCCAGGGCGCGCCGAGCGCGACGATGGGGCCGACGTCGGGGCCCGGGCTGCCCAGGCCGGGTTCCACCACGATGCCCAGCGGCGCCAGCACTTCGCCGATGGCTTCGATCACCGGCCAGGCCGTGGGCGCCACGCCGGCGCGCAGTGCATAGACCCGGCCAGCACCAAAATCGCTTTCGGCGCCGATCTGGTGCCCATCGATTTCGCCGGCGGCCTGGCGGGCGGCGGCATAGGCCTTGCCGCCGTAGAGGCCTTGCTCCTCGTTGGCGTAGGCGATGACGCGCACGGTGCGGCGCGGCGCCTGCTTCAGTTCGCCGATCAGCGCGCCGGCCGCCATGGTGATGCCGACGCCGGAGGCGTCGTCGATGGCGCCGGTGCCCAGGTCCCAGGAGTCCAGGTGGCCGCCGATGGTCACCACTTCCTGCGGCCGCTCGCGGCCGCGGATCTCGCCGATGACGTTGTGCGAGGTGTACTGGCCCATCGTCTCGGCGTCGATGTCCAGGCGCACGGTCAGCGGGTGGCCGCGGCGCAGCAGGCGCTCGACCTGGTCGGCGTCTGGGTTGGACAGGGCGGCGGCGGGGATCGGCGTCACGTCCGGGGCGTAGCGCATCACGCCGGTGTGCGGCAGGCGGTCGCTGTCGGTGCCGACCGATCGGATCAGCAGGCCGATCGCGCCTTTGCGCGCGGCCTCGCTGGCGCCGCCCGCGCGGATCGCCGAACCGGGGCTGTAGCCGCGGCCGTCGCGGAAGCGTTCGATGCGGTAGCCCACGTAGGCGATCTTGCCGGCCAGGCTGCCTTCCGGAGCCGCCTTCAGCGCGGCCAGGTCGGCGAAGGCGACCACCTCGGCCTGCAGCGGCTTGCCGCCGGTGCCGATGCTGCCGCCGAGCGTGGTGATGGCCAGCGGCTGGGCGAAGGCGCCGACCACTTCGGCGCGCTCGTGGCCGCGGCGCCAGACCGGGAAGCTCACCGGCTCCAGATAGACCTTGTCGAAGCCCATGGCCTCGAACTTCGCCTTGGCCCAGGCCACGGCGCGCGCGTCGGCCTCGGTGCCGGCCAAGCGCGGTCCCACTTCGGTGGTCAGCGATTCGACCACGTCGTAGGCGGCGCTGCCGCGCATGGCCTGGTCGCGCAGGCTGGCGGCGGTGGCGAGGTCGTCGGCGTCCAGGCCGGTCGATGCCGACGCGGACAGGGGCAGGGCGGCGAACAGGGCAAGGGCGAGCAGGGACGGGGCAAGGCGCATGCGGAACTCCGGCAAAAAAACGCCGGCCTCGCGGGCCGGCGTCGGTGGGCGGGCGCGACTCAGCGCTTGAGCGCGTCGCGGATCTCGGTGAGCAGCTTCACTTCCTCGCTGGGCTCGGCCGGCGCGGCGGGCGCCGCCTCCTGCTTGCGCTTGAGCGAGTTGATCACCTTCACCGCGACGAAGATGGCGAAGGCGATGATCAGGAAATCGACGATGGTCTGGATGAAGGCGCCGTACTTGACCAGCACCGCCGGCACCTCGGCGCCGGCCGCGTCCACGGTGGCCGCCTTGAGCTCGATCGCCAGGTCGCTGAAGTTCACGCCGCCGACGACATAACCGATGGACGGCATGATGATGTCGTTCACCAGCGAGGCGACGATCTTGCCGAAGGCCGCGCCGATCACCACGCCGACCGCCAGGTCGACGACGTTGCCGCGCATCGCGAATTCCTTGAACTCGGAAACCATGCCCATGGCCGTGCTCCTGGGGTGGGGACCAGAACGGAATCTACACCGCGCCGGTGTTCAGGCGATACGCCCGGAGAGTTCCACCAGGCCGTCTATACCTGCGTGGTAATGATCCCCAGGCACCAGGGCCGCCACGCCCGAGGGCGTGCCCATGAAGACCAGGTCGCCGGCCCGCAGCGCAAACAGCTTCGACAGTTCGTGCAGCACCTCGGCTACGCCGAACACCATGTCGCCCAGCTGGCCCTGCTGGCGCGGCTCGCCATTCACGTGCAGCCAGATCCGGCGCAGGGCGAGGTCGCCGGCCGCAGCCGCCGGCACCAGTTCGCTGGCCGGGGCGGAATGGTCGAAGCCCTTGCCGGTGTCCCAGGGCAGGCCCTTGGCCTTGGCCGC
>CBFGOZ010000187.1:0-5230 GCA_965650505.1 uncultured Arenimonas sp. | reverse complement strand
CCCCAAGGATTCCCATGCAGATCGCCGAGCGCACCGTCGCGTCCTTCCACTACACCCTGACCAACGACGCCGGCACGGTGATCGACTCCTCCGCGGGCGCCGACCCGCTGACCTACCTGCACGGCGTCGGCAACATCGTCCCCGGCCTGGAGAAGGCGATGGAAGGCCGCCGCGCCGGCGACAAGTTCGACGTGGTGGTGTCGCCGGAGGAAGGCTACGGCACCCCGAACGAGATGCTGGTCCAGGTGGTGCCGCGCGAAGCCTTCCAGGGCGTGGACGACGTCCAGGTCGGCATGCAGTTCCAGGCCCAGACCCCGCAGGGCGCGATCTCGGTTGTCATCACCAAGGTCGAGGACGGCATGGTCACCGTCGACGGCAACCACCCGCTGGCCGGCCAGAACCTCAATTTCGCCATCGAAGTGGTGGACGTGCGCGAGGCCAGCGTCGAGGAAGTCGTGCACGGCCACGTGCACGGCGCCGGCGGCCACCACCACTGAACGCCATGGGCGCCCGCGGCCGACTGATTCAATCCGACGCCGACCTGCGGGCGCTGCTGTCGCGGGTGCGGCGCATCGCCGTGCTCGGCATCAAGACCGAAACCCAGCGCGGCCAGCCGGCCATCGAAGTGCCGCGGTACCTCGAGCGCGCCGGCTTCGACGTGATCCCGGTGCCGGTCTACTACCCCGAGGTCGAACAGATCCTGCGCCGCCCGGTGTTCCGCCGCCTGGTGGACATTCCGGGCGAGGTGGATCTGGTCAACGTGTTCCGCCGCCCGAAGGACCTGGCGCCGCACCTGGACGACATCCTGGCCAAGCGCCCGGGCGCCGTCTGGCTGCAGGAAGGCATCCGCGACGACGCCTTCGCCGAGGCGCTGCTGGCGGCCGGCATCGATATGGTCCAGGACCGCTGCCTGATGGTCGACCATCGGCGTCTGGCCGCCGGCTGAGGCTCAGCGCCCGGTTTTCGCCTTTCCGGGTCGGAAGGGCATCAGGTGCTGGCGCCAGATGCCCGCCGGCACCGTTTCCGGTTTCAGCACGCCGTATTCCTGGGGCCAGCTGCCGTCGCGCGGCAGCTTGAAGGTGCCCATCAGCATGTCCACCAGCGGCAGGTGGATGGCGTAGTTCACGTCCACGTAGTCCGGCTGCCGGGCGTGGTGCCAGTGGTGGTAACGCGGCAGCACCAGCAGGTATTCCAGCCAGCCGAAGCGCAGGCCCAGGTTGGCGTGGGCCAGCACGGCCTGCAGGCCGACCAGGATCACGTAGGCGTTGATCGCGGCCGGCGCGAAGCCCAGGACCACCAGCGGCAGCAGCACGAAGCCGCGGGTCAGCACGATCTCGACGAAATGGATGCGCGACCCCGCCAGCCAGTCCATGTGCCGGCTGCTGTGGTGCACGGCGTGGAAGCGCCAGAGCCACGGGATGTTGTGGTAGGCGCGGTGCAGGCTCGCCTGCGCCAGGTCGGCGCAGAACACCGCCAGCAGGAACTGGGCCCAGACCGGCAGCGACTGGATCGTCGCCTTCAGCGCCGGGAACGCCGCCAGCGCGGCGACCTGCGCCGTCCAGGCGGTGACCAGGATCAGGATGAACTGCACCAGCACGTGGCTCATGAAGAAGTAGGCGACGTCGGTGCGCCATTCCGGCCGCAGCGGCGACTGCTCGATCCGGCCCAGGGCCTTTTCCAGCGGGATGAACACCAGGGCCGAGAAGAACAGCGACACCACGAACCAGTCCAGGCCCAGCGAGTACGGCGTGTCGCCGATCGTCTCGAACTGCACGTCGGTGCCGCCCGCCAGCACCGCCAGCGTGGCCGTGCCGACGCCCAGCAGGGCGACGCGGCGGTTGCGGCCGCGCAGGATGGCCAGGGTGCCCAGCAAGAAGGCCAGCACCAGGCCCACCAGCAGCAGCTGGCGGGCGAAGTCCTCGGTGTAGACGCGCCGGAAGTCGCGGCTGGTCAGCAGGTCCGGGAAATGGAAACACAGCACGCCGGCGAGGCTTAGCACTCCCAGCAGGGCGGACAGGTGGGCGGTCCAGGAGCGTTTGGTCGGGGTCATGGCGGCATCGTTCTGGATACGCGCAAGATACGTCGGCCGGGCGCGGGCGTGAAGCCCGCGTTAGAATGCCGCTCCCCCCGACTGCCGCAGACACGTGATTCCCCTTCCCGACGACATCCGCCTGGTCTTCGAAGACCGCTCCGGTTACCTCTACGCCCACGTGACGGGCCCCCGCGACAGCCACCAGATCTCCCTGGCCTACTGGTCCCGGATCGCCGACCAGGTGCGCAAGCGCCACGCCACCAAGCTGATGGTGGTCGAGAACCTCGGCGACCACGAAGACCAGCGCGACCTTCCCGCCATCATCGACGCCCTGATCGCGATGGGCCTGGACCGCATCCAGATCGCCTTCGTGGTCGGCCGGGTCGAACTGCTGCCGCACATGGAACACGGCGAGATCCTGGCCCTGGAGCGCGGCGCCAATGGCCGCGTGTTCGGCAGCGTCGCGGTGGCCGAGCGCTGGCTGCGCCACGGCAGCCACTGAGCCCGGTCAGACGGCCGAGACCTCGACCGCCAGCCCGTTGAGGGCCGCGTTGCCGCTGGGACCATCCAGCGACTGCGCGTCGGTCAGGTCGTTGTAACTCACTCCTTGCACCTGGACGGCGCGCGCGAGGCGCGTGCCGGCCCGCTGGTGCCCGAAGCCGTGCGGCAGGCAGGCCACGCCCGGCATCAGCTCGTCGCTGGCGACCACCTCGGTTTCGACGCTGCCGGCCTTCGAGCTCACGCGCACGCGCGCGCCGTCGGCGATCCCGCGCGCCGCGAGGTCGGCGGTATGCATCAACAGCTGGTGCCGGGGTTTGCCCTTCACCAACCGCGGCGCGTTGTGCATCCAGGAGTTGTTGCTGCGCACGTGGCGGCGGCCGACCAGGCGCAGGCCGCCGGGCGGATCGGCAGGGGTCGCGGCCAGGCGGGACAGCTCCGCCATCAGCAGCGGCGGTGCGCATTCGATGCAGCCGCTGGCGGTTTCCAGGCGCGAGAGCAGGGACGGGCGCAGCGGGCCCAGGTCGAGGCCATGCGGGGCGGCGTCGAGCTGCGCCAGTTCCAGCCCGCTGCCGCCGCGGGCCAGGCCGGCGGCGATCAGCTCCCGGGGTGGCGGCAGGTCCCGCCAGGGTTTGCCGGCGGCCGCGGCGTAGGTGGCGCCGAGCCGGTCCAGGATCTCCCAGTCGGCGCGTTCATCGTCGCGCCGTTGACGCAGCGGCGGACTCAGCCTGGCCACGCGCCGCACCGCGAAGGCGTTGAAGTGCAGGTCGTAGTGCGGCTGGGTGAGCGGCGAGGCCGGCGGCAGGATCAGGTGCGCATGGCGGGTGGTCTCGTTGACGTAGACGTCGATCGAGACCATGAAATCCAGCGACGCCAGCGCGGCATCGAGCGCGCGGCCGTCGGGCGTGGACAGCACCGGATTGCCGGCGCAGGTCAGCAGGGCCCGCACCTGGCCCGGGCCGGGCGTGCGGATCTCCTCGGCCAGCACCGCCACCGGCAGCTCGCCGGCGAACTCCGGCAGGCCGCGCACGCGGCTGTGCCAGCGTCCCCGGTTTCCGGGCGAGGTGCCCGGGCCGGTGACCGGGAAGGCGGGTTCGTTGGGCAGCGCGCCGCCCTCCCGGTCCAGGTTGCCGGTGACCAGGTTCAGCAGCTGGATCAGCCATTGGCAGAGCGAGCCGAAGGCCTGCACCGACACGCCCATGCGGCCGTAGGCCACGGCGCGGGGGGCATCGCGGAATTCCCGGGCCAGGCGGGCGATGTCGTCGCGCGCGATGCCGGTGCGTCCGGACACCTCGGCGGTGTCGACGGCGTGGATCGCCGCCAGCGCCTCGTCCAGGCCAGCCAGTTTTCCGGCGTAGGCCCCGGTGCGTGGCGGGCCGAGGGCCAGCACCTGCTGCAGCAGCGCCAGCAGGAACCAAGCGTCGGCGCCCGGCCGGATGAAATGGTGCTCGCTGGCGATCGCCGCGGTTTCGGTGCGGCGCGGGTCGACCACCACCAGCCGTCCGCGTCCGGCCAGGGCCTTGAGCCGCTTCTCGACGCCCGGCGCCGTCATCAGGCTGCCGTTCGATGCGACCGGGTTCGCGCCCAGCACCAGCATGAACTGCGTGCGGTCGATGTCCGGGATCGGCAGCAGGAACTGGTGGCCGTACATCAGCCAGTCCACCAGCTGGTGCGGCCACTGGTCCACCGAAGAGGCGCTGAACACGTTCTTCGAACGCAGCGCCCTCAGCAGGGGCGGCAGATAGGCGATGTGGCCGAAGTGGTGCACGTTCGGGTTGCCCAGGTAGGCCGCGACGGCATCGGCGCCATGCCCGCGCTGGGTGGCGGCCAGGCGCTCGCCGGCCTCGGCCAGGGCCTCGTCCCAGCCGATCTCCTCCCAGTCGGCGCCGCGGCGGCGCAGCGGCCGGCGCAGGCGGTCGGGGTCGGTCTCGAGGTCGAGCAGGGCATTGCCCTTGGGGCAGACGTGGCCGCGGCTGAAGGGGTCGGCGGCATCACCCCGGATGGCGACCAGGTCATCGCCTTCGTACTGCAGCTCCAGGCCGCAGATGGCCTCGCACAGGGGGCAGGCGCGGAAACGGGACTCGCGGGCCATGGGGCACTCCGGGGTGGCCGGCCGATCTTAGCGCGGGCTTCGCGGCGCCGCGCCCTGTAAACTGCGCGCCATGTCCCTGATCACTCTCCAAGGCGTCGACTACGGCGTCGGCGGCCCGCTGCTGCTCGAATCCGTGAATCTGACGATCGAGCGCAACGAGCGCGTCTGCATCGTCGGCCGCAACGGCGCCGGCAAATCCACCCTGCTGCGCCTGCTGGCCGGCGCGATCACCCCGGACGACGGCGCCATCAAGCGCGAGGGGCGCATCGCCGGCCTGGCCCAGGAGGTTCCCAAGGACCTGGCCGGCAGCGTCTTCGACGTGGTGTCGATGGGCCTGGGCGCGCTGGGCGCCGACCTGGCGCGTTACCACCACATGCTGCACGACGGCGCCGACATCGACATGGACGAGCTGGGCGCGGTGCAGGCCCGGATCGAGGCCGGCAACGGCTGGGCGATCGAGCAGCGCGTCGAGCAGGTCATCAGCAAGCTCGATCTTCCCGAGGACGCCGAGTTCTCGGCGCTGTCGGGCGGCATGAAGCGCCGGGTGCTGCTGGCCCAGGCCCTGGTGGCCGCGCCCGACCTGCTTCTGCTGGACGAGCCGACCAACC
>CBFGOZ010000186.1:0-5325 GCA_965650505.1 uncultured Arenimonas sp. | reverse complement strand
CAGGTCGTCTTCGCGGGTGGCGCCGGGGGCGATGACGCGGGTGTCTTCCATGGGCGCCGATTATGGCAGGTAACAGTCGGAAAACCGCGCCGGAGCGCGGTTCGCGGGCTTCAGATCACGACCTGCGTCCCCAGCTCCACCAGCCGGTTGCCCGGAATGTGGAAAAACTCGGTCGCCGGGGTGGCGTTGCGGGACATGAAGAGGAAGAGCTTGTCCCGCCACAGCGCCATGCCCTGCCCCGGCTTGGCCACCAGGGTTTCGCGGCTGGCGAAATAGGTGGTTTCCATCGGCTCGAAGGCCGGACCCGGGATCGGCCACTGCCTCAGGGCCCGGGGCACGTCCGGGTCTTCCAGGTAGCCGAAGCGCAGGGTCAGGCGCGCGAAGCCGTGGCCCAGGTCGCTATGCGCGATCCGCTCGGCGGCGTCGGCGCGCGGCACGCCCAGCACTTCGACGCTCAGCAGCACGTTGCGCTCGTGCAGCACCTTGTTGTGCTTGAGGTTGTGCAGCATCGCCGGCGGCATGTACTGGTTGGACGGGGTCAGGAACACGGCCGTGCCGGGCACCCGGGTCGGCGGATGCGCCACCAGGTTGCCGACGAAGTGTTCGATGCGCAGGCTGTCGCGGTTCACCTGCGCGTGCACCAGCTCGCGGCCGCGGCGCCAGCTGCGCATCACCGCGAACGCCACCACGCCCAGGGCCAGCGGGAACCACGCGCCCTCGACGAACTTGATCACGTTGGCCGAGAAGAACGCGCCCTCGATCACCAGGAACGCCCCGGCCATCGGCCACACCTGCCAGCCCGGAAGGCGCCAGCGCAGCTTGGCCAGGATCAGCAGCAACAGGGTCGAGATGATCATGGTGCCGGTCACCGACACGCCATAGGCGATGGCCAGGTTGCTGGAGCTGCCGAAGCCCAGCACCACCGCGATCACCGCCAGCAGCATCGCCCGGTTCACCCAGGGCAGGTAGATCTGGCCCTCGCTGTGGGCCGAAGTGTGGATGATCTCCATGCGCGGCAGGTAGCCCAGCTGGATCGCCTGGCGCACCACCGAGAAGGTGCCGGAGATCAAGGCCTGCGAGGCGATCACGGTGGCCAGCGTGGCCAGCACGATCATGGGGTACAGGGCCCAGCCCGGCACCAGCTCGTAGAACGGGTTGGACACCTCGGCCGGATGCGAGAGGATGAAGGCGCCCTGGCCGAAGTAGTTCAGCACCAGCGCGGGCAGCACCAGGCCCAGCCAGGCCGCGCGGATCGGGAAGCGTCCGAAGTGGCCCATGTCGGCATACAGCGCCTCGCCGCCGGTCACCGCCAGCACCACCGCGCCCAGCGCCAGCCAGGCGACGGCGCCGTGGTGCATGAAGAAGCGGATGGCCCAGACCGGGTTCGCGGCCCGCAGCACCTCCGGGTGCTGGACGATCTCGACCACGCCCAGCACCGCCAGCGCCAGGAACCACAGGCAGGTGATCGGGCCGAAGATGCGCCCGACCTTCTCGGTGCCGTGCTTCTGCATCGCGAACAGCGCCACCAGCACCGCCAGCGTGATCGGCAGCACGAAGCGCTTCAGCTCCGGCGCCGCCACCTCCAGGCCTTCCACCGCCGACAGCACCGAGATCGCCGGCGTGATCACGCCGTCGCCGAAGAACAGCGCGGTGCCGAAGATGCCGAGGATGCCGACCGTGTAGGCCAGCGGCGCCGCCACCGGCAGGCTGCGCTGGACCAGGGCGGTGAGCGCGAGGATGCCGCCCTCGCCGCGGTTGTCGGCGCGCATCAGCACGGCGACGTATTTCAGCGTGACCACCAGGACCAGCGACCAGAGGATCAGCGACAGCACGCCGAGCACGTTCCCGGGCGTGGCGTCGATGCCGTAGTGCGGCCCGAATGCTTCCTTCAAGGTGTAGAGCGGACTGGTGCCGATGTCGCCGAAGACGACGCCGACGGCGCCGATCACCAATGGCCAGGTGCGCGGCGCCGCGGCGCCGTCGTGGGTGTGGGTTGTCATGGGAGTGCCCGGAGGCTGGGAGTGATGTGAGCGGAAGGGCGGCCGTCAGCCGCGAAGTACCGACTTGAGGGCCTTGCGGATGATCTGCTCGGCGCTGTCGCCGGGCTCCGCCTGCTTGAGCATCTTCTGGATCTCGGCCGGCTTGTAGCCCAGCTGCTGGAGCGCGATCGAGGCTTCGGTCGCCGGGTCGGCCGGCACGGCGCCGCCCTTGCCGGCGATGACGGCGACGCCGCCGCCGGCGAAGTCGGCCGCGCGGTCGCGCAGCTCGACGACCATGCGTTCGGCGGTCTTCTTGCCGATCCCGGGAATGCGGCACAGCGCGGTGATGTCGCCGGCCTGCACCAGCCGGGCGAAGTCGTCGACGCTGGCGCCGGACAGCACGGCCAGGGCGATCTTCGCGCCGACGCCGGTCACCTTCTGCACCTCGCGGAACAGGCGGCGCTCGGACTCGGTGAGGAAACCGAACAGCGCCACGCCGTCCTCCTTCACCGCGTAATGGGTGAACAGGGTGACCTCGCGGCCGACCTCGGGCAGGTCGTAGAAGGTGCTCATCGGTGCGGACAGTTCGTAGCCCACCCCGCCCACGTCCACCATCAGCGCCGGCGGCGCCTTGTAGACCAGCAGTCCTTTGAGTCGGCCGATCATCGGCGTCTCCGCAGCAACAGGGTGGATCCCAGCCCGGAACGGCCCAGGGTGGCGCTCATGTGGGCGTGGGTCAGGGCGACGGCGAGGGCATCGGCGGCGTCTGCCTGCAGTTTGCGCTCGCCCAGGCTGAGTAAAAGCTTCACCATGTGCTGCACCTGGGTCTTGTCGGCGGCGCCGCTGCCGACCAGGGACTGTTTGACCAGGCGCGGCGCGTATTCGCTGACCGAAAGGCCGCGCCGCACCACGGTGGCTATCGCGGCGCCGCGGGCGTGGCCCAGCTTCAGCGCCGAGGTCGCCGACTTGTCCATGAACACCGACTCGATCGCGACCACGGTCGGCCGCCACTGGTCCAGCACTTCCTCCAGGTCGAACACCAGCTTGCCCAGCCGCGCCGGGAAGTCCTCGGTGTCCACCAGCAGGTTCAGCGCCTGGCAGTGCACGTAGGCGCACTTTCCCGCGGCATCGACATCGATCAGGCCGATGCCGGTGCGCTGCGAGCCCGGATCGATGCCGAGGATGCGGGTCACTGGAAGGCGACGTCGCCCAGGTCGGCGTTGGAATAGACGTTCTGCACGTCGTCCAGGTCTTCGAGCATGTCGAGCATCTTCTTGACCTGGAGCGCGGTGTCGCCGGTCACGGCGATGTCGTTCCCGGCGCGCATCGTCACCTCGGCCTGCAGCGGCACGAAGCCGGCGGCGGCCATGGCGGACTTCACGGCCTCGAAGGATTCCGGCGCGGTCAGCACCTCGACCAGGCCGTCCTCGGGGTAGCTGGCGACGTCGTCGGCGCCGGCTTCGATGGCGGCTTCCGTGATCGCGTCCTCGCTGCTGCCGGGACCGAAGCTGAGCACGCCCAGCTTCCTGAACAGGAAGGCGACCGAGCCGTCGGTGCCGAGGTTGCCGCCGCACTTGTTGAAGGCGTGGCGCACGTCGGCCACGGTGCGCACCTTGTTGTCGGTGAGGCAGTCGACGATCACCGCGACGCCGCCGGGCGCGTAGCCCTCGTAGCGGATCTCTTCGTAGCTGACGCCCTCGAGTTCGCCGGTGGCCTTCTTGATCGCGCGCTCGATCACGTCGCGCGACATGTTCACGGCCAGGCCCTTGTCCACGGCCACGCGCAGGCGCGGGTTGCCCTTGGGGTCGCCGCCGCCGAGGCGCGCCGCGGTGGAAATCTCGCGGATGATCTTGGTGAAGACCTTGCCGCGCTTGGCGTCCTGGGCGTTCTTGCGCCCTTCGATGGCCATCAATCTGCCCATGGGATCCTGCTTTGCCGTGTCACGAGGCGGCGATTATACGGCCGCCGGGGGCGGGACCCTCGTCCGGGAAGCGGCCGTCGCGCAGGAAGCCGGCGGCCAGCCGGGCGGCGGCCTCTGAAAAGATCAGGCCGGTGTGGCTGACCGGCAGCACGCGGTGCCCGGCCAGGCCCGGCAGCCGGGTTTCCCAGACCGCGACGGTGCCGTCGTTGGGACCATCGAAACCGGCGAAGAAGCGGCCCAGGCCGGCGGCCCGCGAGCCCGCCACCACCGCCACCTCGCGACCCGGCGGCAGGCCGCCGAGCCCGCTCTTGAGCAGGCGGGCGCTGCGGCCCAGGAAGGGAGACAAGTGGTTCATGGCCAGGCCGCGGGCGGCGCTGCTGCCCGCCAGCGGCGACCCCAGGCAGACCACGCGCCCCGGCGGCAGGCCGTGGTAGCTGGCCAGGGTTTCGAGCGCGATCAGGCCGCCCAGGCTGTGCCCGACCAGGTGGACCGGTCCGGGCGCGAGGGCGAACAGGCGGGCCGCCAGCCGGTCCACGGAGGGCGCGGGGCCATGGAAGAGGCTGGCGTAGTCGAAACGGTGCGGCACGAAGCCCTGCGCCCGCAGCCGGCGCGCCAGCGGCACCAGGGTGAGGCCGCGCATCCAGACCCCGTGCAGCAGGATGACGTGGTGGCGCGGCGTGTCGCTCAGGGCTCGGCTCTTGTCGGTACCAGCGCGGAGTCTATGCCGGTCCGGGACGGTTTTGTCGCTTCCTGTGGCTTGGGTTTTTGCGCCCGGGGATCGGGTGCCGGCATCACCGGGAAGCGGAGGGCTCTTTCTGCTCAGTGAAGCCGTTTATTTCGCAGAAAGAGCCCTCCGCTTCCCGGCGACGCCGGTGCGGGTCATCCGGGTGCATAACGGAAAGCGTGGTGCGTTCGCTTTGGATTGCTTGCGCGATTGCAGCGCGCTACCGATCGCGGCATTTTTCTGCGGATCCGGCGGCTAAACGCGGCGAGGCCCTTTTGCGTCTGCGCGTCCATCGCGGGCGCGTTCCCCTGAACGCGTCTGGTACGTTGGTCGCGAGGTTGTAACCAGGACTCGCCGCGAAGCGGCGAAGAACTTGCGGCACCAGGCGCCGCGCTTGCTCCGCAAGTCAAAAGCACGGCTTTAGACCCGACGTCCGCACTGGCCTACAACCCAATCTCGCCGCCAACGCGCCAGACGCGTTCAGGGGAACGCGCCGGCGGGAGACAGGAAGCTGCCCACCGCCTCGCCCGCCTTAGCAAACCGGATGCGCTCGCGGAAATCACCCATGCGGAAGCCCGCGAACCAACACGCGCAAGCATCCCACCGATGCCCTCAGGAACTCCGATCAGCCATCCGGTTGGCACGTACCGGCAGCGCCGGGGAGCCGAGGGTCTCTTTCTGCGAAATAAAAGGCTTCACTG
>CBFGOZ010000185.1:0-5356 GCA_965650505.1 uncultured Arenimonas sp. | reverse complement strand
CCCTGGCGGTCGAAGAAGTCGGCCAGCTGGAACAGGATGCCGGGCTTGTCGGCCGCCACCACTTCGACGATGTAGGGCAGCAGGTTCGACTGCAGGGCCTTGGGGCCGGTGCGGTACCAGACCAGCTTGTAGCCTTCCTCGCGCTCCAGGCGCGTGAGCATGGCCTCGAGCTTGGCCACGGCGTCCCAGGAGCCCACGGCCAGCGCGGTCACCGACACGTCGCGGCCCACGGTCGACAGGCGCGCGTCCACCATGTTGCAGCCACTGTCGGAAATGCGGCGGGTGACGGCCAGCAGGGGCGACTGCGGATGCGTGGTGTAGGCGCTGATCAGCAGGTGGTTCTCGTTGGCGGTCGGGCGTGCGGCGGGGTCGGTCAATTCGGTGTTCCGTGGCGGCGCGGATGAATCGGCGCGGAAGGGGCGAAGCCAGCATACTTGCCGCCGCTTTCCGGCCGCAAGTAACATCGGCGCCAGTCCCCGCAAGGCCCATCCATTGCACCTTTCCGGCAGCATCACCGCCCTGGCCACGCCGTTCACGGCGGCCGGCGACCTCGACCTCGACGCCTGGGCGCGCCTGATCGACCAGCAGCTGCGCGGCGGAAGCCGCGGCATCGTCGTCGCCGGCTCCACCGGCGAGGCGGCGGCGCTGTCCGACGACGAATACCTGAGGCTGCTGCGTGCCGCGGTGGCGCAGGTCGGCGACCGGATGGTCGTGCTGGCCGGCACCGGCCAGTCCAACACCGCCAAGACGATCGCCCAGACCCGGCTCGCGCGCGATGGCGGCGCGCATGCCGCGCTGGTGGTCACGCCGCCCTACGTGCGCCCGACCCAGGACGGCCTGGTGGCGCATTACACGGCCGTCGCCGAGCAGGGCGGCCTGCCGGTCGTGCTCTACAACGTGCCCGGCCGCACCGGCTGCGACCTGCAGCCCGGGACCGTGGCGCGCTTGTGCCGGCACCCGGGCGTCGTCGGCCTGAAGGAAGCCCGCGGCGACGAGCCGCGCTGGGATGCGCTCTATCCGCTGGCCGGCGCCGACTTCGCCCTGCTCAGCGGCGACGATCCGACCTTCGTCCGGGCGATGCGCGGTGGCGCCGCCGGCGTCATCTCGGTCGCGTCCAACGTCGTGCCCGCGACCTTCCGCCGCCTCTGCGATCTGGTCGCGGCGGGGCAGGGCGACGAGGCCGCCCGGCTCGACGCCGGCCTGGCCGGGCTTTACGACTTCCTGGGCGTCGAACCCAACCCGATCCCGGTCAAGGCCCTGCTGTCGCTCCAGGGCATCGGCCATGGCCTGCGCCTGCCGCTGCTGCCGCTGTCGCCCGCGCACCGGGAACAGGCCGGGACCCTGGCCGAATTCTGCCGGAAGCTCGAACACGAAAGCCCCTGAGCCGGTTACCCTATCGGCCGCCGACCCCAATGTTCCGTGCCCGCGGTTCCACCGCGGCGCCACCCAGGAGATCACCATGACCGCGTCCCCGTTTTCCCACCGCCCGCTGCTGATCGGCGCCCTCGCCGTCGCCCTGCTCACCCAGGGTGGCTGCGCCTGGACCCGCGCCAAGCTGGGCATGGACGCCAAATACCAGGAAAGCCGCCACAACCAGCCGCTGGAAGTGCCGCCGGGCCTGGACATGCCCTCGACCGCGGGTGCGCTGACGGTGCCCGAGGTGTCGGCCTCGGCCGCCGCGGCCGCCACCAGCGAGACCGTGCCGTCCGCCGGCGTCGCGCCGTCGGTGGCCGGCATCGATGGCTTCACCATGGCCGACACCGTCGACAGCGCCTGGCGCCGGCTCGGCATCGCGCTGGGCAAGATCGAGGGCGTGAGCATCGGCGAGCGCGCACAGCTGCTCAACAGCTACGAAGTGAACTACCAGGGCAGCACGATGTTGATCCGCGCCGAAGCCAGCGGCGACCAGACCCGCGTGGTGGCGCTGGGCGCCGACGGCCAGCCCCTGACCTCGGGCCCGGCCGCGCAGTTGCTGGCCCTGCTGAAGGCGCGCCTGGGCTGAAGGCCCGTCGGGGCGCAGGAAAAAGGGCGCCCCGCGGCGCCCTTTCTTTTTTGGCGTTGGCGGCCCGGCTGGCCCGGACCGCCGGTGCTCAACGCTGCAGCTGGTCGAGCTTGTCCGGCTTGCCGTCCCACTCGGCGGCGTCGGGCAGCGGGTCCTTGCGCGTGGTGATCACCGGCCAGGCCTTCGAGAGCTCGGCGTTCAGGGCGATGAAACCCTCCTGTCCGGCGGGCACGTCGTCCTCCGGATAGATCGCCTTGGCCGGGCACTCAGGCTCGCACAGGGTGCAGTCGATGCATTCCTCGGGATCGATCACAAGGAAGTTCGGGCCCTCGTGGAAGCAGTCGACCGGGCAGACCTCGACGCAGTCGGTGTACTTGCAGCGGATGCAGTTCTCGATGACGACAAAGGGCATGGCCGGGTCTCGCGGGCGTTCGGAATGGCGGCGATTCTAGCCCCGGTGCCGGGCCGCGCCCAGCGCCGCGGATGCATGGGCCGCGGAAACGAAGAAGGCCCGGCATGGCCGGGCCTTCGGAAAAGTGGCGCTCCCTAGGGGACTCGAACCCCTGTTCCAGCCTTGAGAGGGCCGTGTCCTAGGCCACTAGACGAAGGGAGCGCGGATGGCGAAGCTGCAGGACGGGCGCTAGTATAGCCGGCTTGATCGCCGCCGGGAAGCCAACCCGGCCCGCCGCCCGCTGCCGCGCAAGGACCCCGCGCCGCCCCTGCCCATGACGGACTCCCGCATCGCCACTCCCGCCCATCCCCTGATCGTGCCGCGCGCCGAGCACGGCATCTCCCGCAAGGACATCAGCCCGAACGCGCTGCGTGTGCTCTATCGCCTTCGTGAAGGCGGCTTCCAGGGCTACCTGGTCGGCGGCGCGGTGCGCGACCTGCTGGTCGGCGGCCACCCCAAGGACTTCGACGTCGCCACCGACGCCACGCCTGAACAGGTGAAGGCGCTGTTCCGCAACTGCCGCCTGATCGGCCGTCGCTTCCGCCTGGCGCACGTGGTCTACGGCAAGGAGATCATCGAGGTCGCGACCTTCCGCGCCAACGGCAGCGATGACGCCGGCGACCGCGAGACCGACGACGGCGGCCGCCTGCTGCGCGACAACATCTACGGCAGCATCGAGGACGACGCGGTCCGCCGCGACTTCACCGCCAACGCCCTGTACTACGCCATCGAGGACTTCTCGGTGCGCGACTACGTCGGCGGCTACCAGGACTGCCAGGACCGCGTGCTGCGCCTGATCGGCGATCCGGTCGAACGCTACCGGGAAGACCCGGTGCGCATGCTGCGCGCGGCAAGGCTGGCGGCCAAGCTGGGCTTCAGCATCGCGCCCGACGCCGCCGCGCCGATCCCGGAACTGGCCCACCTGCTGTCGGCGGCGCCGCCGGCGCGGCTGTTCGACGAATGCCTGAAGATGTTCCTGGCCGGGCACGCCGAGCAGAGTTTCCTGCTGCTGGAACAACACGGCCTGCTGCCGGCCCTGTTCCCGGAAACCGCGACCGCCCTGGCCACCAACCGCAGCGGCGCGCTGCGCGCCATGCTGCTGCAGGCACTGCGCAACACCGACCAGCGCGTGGCGCAGGACAAGCCGGTGACGCCCGCCTTCCTGTTCGCCGCGCTGCTGTGGCCGGCCTATTGCCGCGAGCTGGCGGTGCTGCAGAAGGGCGGCACCGATCCGCTGGTGGCGCAGCAGCGCGCCGCCGACCGCGTCACCCTGCACCAGGCGCAGCGCATCGCGCTGCCGCGCCGGTTCTCGCTGCCGATGCAGGAGATCTGGCTGCTGCAGCCGCGCTTCAGCCAGCGCGTGCGCAAGCGCGTGTTCCGGCTGCTGTCGCATCCGCGATTCCGTGCCGCCTACGACTTCCTGGAACTGCGCGCCAGCGCGGCGCCCGACGTGGCCGACGACCTGGCGTTCTGGCGCGAAGCCCAGGCCCAGGCGCCCGAGCAGCTGTCCGAGCGGCTGGAGTCGAAGGCGCCGCGCCGCGTGCATGCCGAGGGGGAAGGCGAGGCCGGCGCCGACGATGCGCCGACCGGCGCGCCCCGCAAGCGCCGCCGCCGCCGTCGCCGGCCCGGCGGAGGCGAGGGCGCCTCGGAATGAGACCCGACGCGCCGGTGCGCGCCTATGTCGGCCTCGGCGGCAACGAGGGCGACATCGAGACGACGCTCACCGAGGCGCTGTGGGCCCTGGACGCGCTGCCCCAGACCAGCATCCGACGCCAGTCGGCGGTCTACCGCACGCCGGCCTGGGGCCGCACCGACCAGCCGGACTTCCTCAATGCGGTGGTCGAGCTGCAGACCCGCATCGTGCCCCGCGTCCTGCTCAATTCGCTGCTGGAGATCGAACAGCGTTTCGGCCGGGTGCGCCGCTCCGAAGACCGCTGGGGCCCGCGGGTGCTGGACCTGGACCTGCTGCTCTACGGCGAGGACGTGCTGGACGAACCTGGGCTGAGCCTGCCGCATCCGCGCCTGCACGAACGCGCCTTCGTGCTGGTGCCGCTGGCGGAAATCGCCCCGGACCTGGTGGTTCCGGGGCGCGGCATGGTCCGAGACCTGCTCGCGGCGGTGGATACCGGCGGCATCGAAGCGATACCTTAGGCCTCCCCACCCCCGGGCCACCGCCATGTACGCGAACGACCCCAAGCCCGCCGCGCGCAAGCGCCTGACGGTGCCCGACCTGCGCCGGATGAAGGCCGAGGGCCGGCGCATCGTCTCGATCACCGCCTACGACGCCGGCTTCGCCCGCAGCGTCGACGAGGCCGGCATCGACCTGGTGCTGGTCGGCGATTCGCTGGGCATGGTCTGCCAGGGTCGCGACAGCACGCTGCCGGTCACCGTCGACGACATCGTCTATCACACGCGCTGCGTCGCCGCCGGCCTGTCCACCGCCTTCCTGGTGTCGGACCTGCCGTTCCAGGCCGACGCCACGCCGGAGCGCGCGCTCGAGGCCTCCACCCGCTGCCTGCAGGCCGGTGCGGCGATGGTCAAGCTCGAGGGTGCGGGCCACAAGCTCGAAGTCATCCGTTTCCTCGCCGAGCGCGAGATCCCGGTCTGCGCCCACCTGGGCCTGACTCCCCAGTCGGTGCTGCGCCTGGGCGGCTACAAGGTGCAGGGCCGGGAGGACGCGGCGGCGAAGAAGCTGCTCGCCGACGCCCGGGCGGTGGCCGACGCCGGCGCCGATCTGCTGGTGCTCGAATGTGTGCCCTCGACACTGGCCGCCGAGATCACGGCCGCGGTAGCCATTCCCACCATCGGCATCGGCGCCGGTCCGTCCTGCGACGGCCAGATCCTGGTGCTGCACGACATGCTGGGTTTGAACAGCGGCCACCGCCGGCCGCGTTTCGTCAAGG
>CBFGOZ010000184.1:0-5362 GCA_965650505.1 uncultured Arenimonas sp. | reverse complement strand
GGCGCTGGAGCAGACCCCGCCGGAACTGTGCGCCGACGTCGCCGAGCGCGGCATCGTGCTCACCGGCGGCGGCGCGCTGCTGCGCGACCTGGACAAGCTGATCTCCGAGGAAACCGGCCTGCACGTGCACGTCGCCGACGACCCGCTCACCTGCGTCGCCCGCGGCGGCGGCCGGGCGCTGGAGCTGATCGACATGCACGGCAACGAGTTCTTCTCGGCGGAGTGATCCGCCGCCTTGGCCTATCCCGGTTCTCCCGCCGCGCGGCTGAGTGACGGTGCCGGCGGCACCCTGCCGCTGCTGGCCTACCTGGCCATCGCCACCCTGCTGATGGTTGCCGACCAGCGCGGCGGCTTCGGGACGCAGGCGCGGCAGCATCTGTCGGTGCTGGCCGAACCGGTGTGGTGGCTGGCGGCCGCCCCCGGGCGCCTGGCCGACGGCGCCGGCGAGGCCATCGCCTCGCGCGGCCAGCTTCAGCAGGAGAACGAGGCCCTGCGCCGCGAACTGCAGATCAACGCCAGCCGCCTGCACCGCCTGGCCGCGGTCGCCGAAGAAAACCAGCGGCTGCGCGCCCTGCTGGGCGGCACCCGCGGCTACCGGCTCAACGCCAAGCTGGTCGGCATCACCGACATCGATCTCGACCCCTCGCGCCAGCGCATCCTGCTCGAAGCCGGCAGCGACGACGGCGTGGTGGTGGGCCAGGCGATGATCGATGCCGGCGGCGTGCTCGGCCAGGTGATCGAAGTGACGCCGCACCGCGCCACCGCGCTGCTGCTCACCGACCCCGAACACGCCATCCCGGTGCAGGTCGCCCGTTCCGGCCTGCGCACCATCGCCTTCGGCACCGGCCGCACCGATCGCCTGACCCTGCCCAACATCCCGCAGAGCGCCGACATCCGCACCGGCGACCTGCTGGTGACCTCGGGCATCGGCGGCCGTTTCCCGGCCGGTTTCCCGGTCGGCACGGTCGAGCGCCTGCATCCGGACGAAACCCGGTTGTTCGTCGTCGCCGAGGCCCGCCCGGCCGCACGCCTCGACCGCGGCCTGGAGGTGCTGCTGGTCAGCAACGCCATCGACGAAGCCGACATCGGCCCGCCGGTGCCGCCGCCGCCCGCGGAGTCCGCCGCGCCCGAAAGCGGCGATGCCTCGGCGCCTGCCGCCGACGCCACGACGCCGCCCGACGCTGCCGCCCCGGAGCCGCGGCCATGACCCGCACGCCCTCCGCCTGGGTGCTCTACGGCAGCCTGTTCTGCGGCCTGCTGGTGCTGGTGCTGCCGCTGCCGATGGGCCTGGACCTGGCGCGGCCCTACCTGCTGGCCATGCTGCTCTGCTACTGGCTGCTGGAGGCGCCGGACCACGTCGGCCTGGGCGCGGCGTTCGTCGCCGGCCTGCTGGGCGACCTCGTCGCCGGCACCCTTCTGGGCGAACAGGCGATGAGGCTGGTGGTTCTGGCCTTCCTGGTGCAGCGCTTCCGCGCCCGGCTGCGTTTCTTCCCGCTGTGGCAGCAGGCGCTGGCGGTGTTCGCGCTCCTGCTGAACGACCGCCTGATCGCGCTCGCCATCCGCCTGGCCGCCGGTGACGGTGCGCCGCCCTGGGGCACCTGGCTGTCGCCGGTGCTGGGTTTCGCGCTCTGGCCCTGGCTGTTCCTGCTGCTGGACGAGCTGCGCCTGCGCCTGCGCGAGCGCACCGGCTGAGCCCGCGAATGAAACCGCTGCGCCGGCAGAAGCTGAAGAACCTGCACGCCGAGGCCGAGCAGTTCCGGCGCCGCGCGGTGCTGGGTTTCCTCGGCATCGCGGTGGCGGTGCTGGGCCTGGCCGCCGGCTATTTCCGCCTGCAGGTGCTGCAGCACGAGGAGTACCAGACGCGTTCGGAGGCCAACCGCATCAAGCCGCGGCCGATCGTGCCGGCGCGCGGCCTGATCTACGACCGCAACGGCCGCCTGCTCGCCGACAACGTGCCGGCCTACCGGCTCGAGATCGTGCCCGAGCAGGTGCAGGACCTCGAGGCCACGCTGTCGGGCCTCGGCGCCCTGGTGCGCCTGGACGAGGAGGACCTGGAGCGCTTCCGCGACACCCGCCGCGTCACCCGCGGTTTCCGGCCCATCCCGCTCAAGCTGCGGCTGGACGAGGGCGAGCTGGCGCGGCTGGCGGTGAACCGGCACCGCTTCCCGGGCGTCGAGGTGGTGCCCTACCTGACCCGGCGCTACCCCTATGGCGAGCTGTTCTCGCACATCATCGGCTACGTCGGCCGCGTCGACGTGGCCGACCTGGAGGCGATGGGCGACAGCCGCAACGCCGCGCTCACCCATATCGGCAAGGCCGGCATCGAGCGCTACTACGAACCGCGCCTGCGCGGCGAGATCGGCTACGAAGAGATCGAGACCAATGTCGAGGGCCGGGCGCTCGGCGTGCTGCGCCGGCACGACGCCAAACCCGGCGCCGACCTGTGGCTGAGCGTGGACGCGCGCCTGCAGCAGGCCATGGTGGACGCGTTCGAGGGCCAGGACGGCGCGGCGGTGGCGGTGGACCCGGCCACCGGCGAGATCCTGGGCATGGTCAGCCTGCCGGGTTACGACCCGAACCTGTTCATCAACGGCATCAGCCACACCGACTGGCAGGCGCTGCAGGCGCCGGCGCGGCCGCTGTTCAACCGCAACGTGCTCGGAGGCTTCCCGCCCGGCTCCACCATCAAGCCCTTCATGGCGCTGGCGGGCCTGGAGGAAGGCCTGATCACGCCTGAGGAAACGGTGCTCTCGACCGGCGAGTTCTTCCTTCCCGGCCAGCCTCGCGGTTACCGCGACTGGCGCCCCGGCGGCCACGGTTACGTCAACCTGACCGAATCGCTGGCGCAGTCGGTGAACACCTACTACTTCAAGCTGGCGGTGGAGCTCGGCATCGACCGCATCGACCGCTTCTTCGGCCGCCTCGGCTTCGGCGAGCCGACCGGCATCGACCTGGCCGGCGAGATCCCCGGCGTGCGCCCGTCGCGCGACTGGAAGCGGCGTCGCTTCAACCAGGAATGGTTCCCAGGCGACACCGTCAACGTCGGCATCGGCCAGGGCTTCTGGGTGACCACGCCGCTGCAGTTGGCCCAGGCCACCGCCATGATCGCCAACGGCGGCCTGCGCCATCGCCTGCACCTGGTGCGCGCCAGCCAGGCCGGGTTCAACGCGCCCAAGGTGAGCGAACCGCAGCCGCCGGGCGTGCGCGTGGTGAAGGACGACGCCAACCTCGCCGCCGTGCGCGCCGGCCTGGAGGCGGTGATGCACAGTCCCACCGGCTCGGGCCGCGTATCGGCGATCGGCGCCACCTATCGCATGGCCGGCAAGACCGGCACTGCCCAGCGCACCAGCCGCAAGGGCCTGGAGCGCATGGATCCGAAGAAACTGCCCTACCACCTGCGCCACCAGGCCTGGTTCATCGCCTATGCGCCGGCCGACAAGCCGACCATCGCGGTGGCGGTGCTGGTCGAACACGGCGGCTCGGGTTCGGGCGCGGCGGCGCCGGTGGCGCGGCGCATCCTCGACGCCTGGCTTCTGCCGCCGCCCGAGGACACCTCCCGATGATCGCCTTCCTGCGCTGGCTGCGCGACCTCGGCTTCCGCCTGCTCGACAAGGTGGACCTGCCGCTGCTGCTGGCCCTGCTGTGCGTGATGCTGATCAGCCTGGTGGTGCTGGCCAGCGCCTCGGGCGAGAACTCGCGCCTGGTGCTGTCCCAGGGCCTGCGTTTCGCCGTGGGCCTGGGCGCGATGGTGCTGATCTCGCGGCTGCCGCCGGGCAAGCTGCGGCTGTGGACGCCGCTGGCCTACGGCGGCAGCCTGGTGCTGCTGGCCCTGGTGTTCGTGTTCGGCTCCGGCCGCAGCGCCAACCTGTGGCTGAACCTGGGCGTGTTCTACCTGCAGCCGGGCGAACTGCTGAAGCTGTCGGTGCCGATGATGCTGGCCTGGTACCTGCATTCGGTGCCGCTGCCGCCGCGCTGGGGCGTGCTGGCGGTCTCGGCGGCGATCATCGGCCTGCCGGTCGGCATGATCATCCTGCAGCCGGACCTGGGCACCGGCATGCTGGTGGCGGCGTCGGGCGCCTTCGCGGTGTTCCTCGCGGGCATCGCCTGGTGGCGCATCGGCCTGTTCGCGGGGCTGGGGCTCGCCGCGCTGCCGGTGGGCTGGCATTTCCTGATGCCCTACCAGCGCGACCGCATCCTGACCTTCATGGATCCCGAGTCCGACCCGCTGGGCACCGGCTGGAACATCATCCAGTCCAAGATCGCGATCGGTTCCGGCGGCTTCAGCGGCAAGGGCTGGGGGCAGGGAAGCCAGGCGCACCTGGACTTCCTGCCCGAGCACACCACCGACTTCATCTTCTCGGTGCTCAGCGAGGAATGGGGCTGGATCGGCGTGATCACCCTGCTGGCCCTGTACCTGTTCATCGTCGGCCGCTGCCTGTGGATCGCCGCCGAGGCGCGCGACAGCTACTCGCGCCTGCTCGCCGGCGCCCTGGCCATGACCTTCTCGGTCTACGTACTGGTGAACGGCGGCATGGTCGCCGGCCTGCTGCCGGTGGTCGGCGTGCCGATGCCGCTGCTGAGCTACGGCGGCACCTCGGCGGTGTCGCTGCTGGCCGGCTTCGGCATGGTGATGTCGGCCAAGGCGCACCGGAAAACCCACGCCTGAGCCCGGCCGGCGCGGAAAACGCGTGGTAAATTGCCGCATCCCGGAACCGACGCAGACCATGCCCCGACTCGCCCTTCGACTGTTCGCCCTGCTGCTGGCCCTGGCGGCCACCGGCGCCTCCGCCCAGGAGGCCGAGCCCACGCCCGATCCCGCGCTGCGCAGCGCCTTCGTCGCCGAGGCCTCGGAGAAATACGGGCTGCCGGCCGACGAGATCGACGCCTGGCTGGCGCAGTCCCAATACCGCCAGAGCATCGTCGACGCGATGTCGCGCCCGGCCGAAGCGGTGAAGCCCTGGAAACACTACCGGCCGATCTTCATTTCCGACCGCCGGATCGCCGACGGCCAGGCCTTCCTGGCGCGGCATCGCGCCGAGCTCGACAAGGTCGCGGCCGACACCGGCGTTCCGGCCGAGATGATCGTCGCCATCATCGGCGTCGAGACCAGCTACGGCGGCAACACCGGCGGCTACCGCGTGCTCGACGCGCTGTACACGCTCGGTTTCTTCTATCCGGTCAGCGGCGACCCGGCCAAGGTCGAGCGCGAGGCGATGCGCGGAAAATTCTTCCGCGACGAACTGGCCCAGGTGATGCTGCTGGCCAAGGAAGAAAAACTCGACCTCGCCCAGCTCAAGGGCAGCTACGCCGGCGCGATGGGCTACGGCCAGTTCATGCCCTCGAGCTACCGCGCCTACGCGCG
>CBFGOZ010000183.1:0-5395 GCA_965650505.1 uncultured Arenimonas sp. | reverse complement strand
CTTACGACCGACCGGGCAGCCATACCCCCTTGTCTGCGGCGGCGCACGCCAGATCGCCCGCCAGCGAGCCTTTGACCTACCTGCGCCGAAAGGGCGCAGGCCGGGCAGGGGGCGGGGGGTTGGGCTATAATCCCGGGCTTTCCAGCAACCACCGGGACCCCCGCCATGAGCATCGACCAGCTCGCCGAAACCGCCCAGGCCATGGTGGCCGCGGGCAAGGGCATCATCGCCATCGATGAGTCCACCGCCACCATCAAGAAGCGCTTCGACGGCGTCGGCATCGAGTGCACCGAAGAGAACCGCCGCGCCTACCGCGAGATGCTCCTGACGACCCCGAAGCTGGGCGACTACATCTCCGGCGCCATCCTGTACGACGAGACCCTGCGTCAGTCCACCAAGGCCGGCGTGCCCTTCACCAAGGTCATGATGGACAACGGCATCCTGCCGGGCATCAAGGTCGACCTGGGCGCCAAGCCCCTGGCCGGCTTCCCGGGCGAACTGGTCACCGAAGGCCTGGACGGCCTGCGCGAGCGCCTGAAGGAATACGCCAAGCTGGGCGCCAAGTTCGCCAAGTGGCGCGCCGTGATCACCATCGGCGAAGACGCCCCGTCCGGCACCTGCATCGAAGCCAACTGCCACGCCCTGGCCCGCTACGCCGCCCTGTGCCAGGAAGCCGGCATCGTGCCCATGGTCGAACCGGAAGTGCTGATGGACGGCGAACACGACATCGACACCTGCTACGAGATCACCGAAGTGACCCTGCGCTCGCTGTTCGGCGCGCTGTACGAACACAACGTGATGCTCGAGGGCACCATCCTGAAGGCGTCGATGGTCGTTTCCGGCAAGGATTGCCCGGACCAGGCCAGCGTCGAGGAAGTGGCCGAGATGACCCTGCGCTGCCTGAAGGCCTCGGTGCCGGCGACCCTGCCGGGCATCGTGTTCCTGTCCGGCGGCCAGAGCGACGAAGCCGCCACCGCCCACCTCAACGCCATGAACCAGATGGGCCCCAAGCCCTGGCCGCTGAGCTTCAGCTATGGCCGCGCCATGCAGTCGGCGGCGCTGAAGCTGTGGTCCAAGGACCTGGTGGGCAATGTCGCCGCGGCGCAGCAGACCGTCTACGCCCGCGCCAAGGACAACGGCCTGGCTGCCCTGGGCAAGTGGAAATAAACGCGGTCCTTCCGGACCCAGCGTGACGCGGAACGCCGGCCCTGGGCCGGCGTTCTGCTTTCCGGCTCCCGGCCGGGGCGGCGCCGGATCCGGGAACTGCGTCAACCTTTGGCTCCCGGCCGCGTTCCTGCCCGGATGGCCCCGATCCGCCCTGCACGCCAGCGTGACGCCCGGACCGTACAATCCCGCCGTCCTGCCGAACTTTTCCCGGCCCCGTGGGTCAGTAGCCCGGGCGACCGCCCCGGGCCCTGCGCCCGTCCGCGCATCGCCGCGCCCATGCGCCGCAGCGGCCGCGCCGCCCACCTTTTCCAGGAACCCGCCTGACATGATGTCGACCCCGCCCAAGCTTCCGCTCCTGATCGCCCTCGTGCTGGCGCTGGCCGCCTGCAGCGACGCCGCGCCGGACCGGCCCCAAGCTCCGGCCGCCACGGTCACCACCACGGCGGTGGAAACCAAGCCCTGGAGCGACGCCATCGAGGCCCTGGGCACCGCACGCGCCAACGAGTCGGTGCTGGTCACCGCCAAGGTCACCGAGACCGTGGTGCGGGTGAACTTCGAGGACGGCGACCTGGTCGAGGCCGGCGACGTGCTGGTGGACCTGTCGGGCCGGGCTGAAGTGGCCGGGCTCGAAGAGGCCGCGGCGGCCTACCGCGAGGCGCAGAAGCAGTACCAGCGCCTGCAGCAGCTGACCGCGCAGAAGCTGATACCCACCAGCCAGCTCGATGCGCAGCGCGGCACGCTGGAAGCCACCCGCGCCCGCCTGGACGCCACCCGCGCCCGGCTGTCCGACCGCGTCATCACCGCGCCCTTCGCCGGCGTGCTCGGTTTCCGCCAGGTCAGTCCCGGCACCCTGGTGACGCCGGGCACCACCATCGCCAGCCTGGACGACGTGTCGGTGATCAAGCTCGACTTCGCCGTGCCCGAATCCTTCCTGTCCGCGCTCGCGGTCGGCCAGACCGTCACTGCGCGCAGCGCCGCCTGGCCCGACCGCGAGTTCACCGGCACCGTGCGCACCATCGACTCGCGCATCGACCCGGTGACGCGCGCGGTCACCCTGCGCGCCGAAATCCCCAACCCCGAGCGCGAGCTGCGCCCGGGCATGCTGCTGACCCTGCGGGTGTTCCAGCCCGAGCGCCAGGCACTGGTCATTCCCGAGATCTCGGTGATCCAGGTCGCGCAGGACGCGCACGTGTTCCGGGTGAAGGCCGACGACACCGTCGAACAGGTGGACGTGACGCTCGGCCAGCGCCGCGACGGCGAAGTCGAAGTGGTCGAAGGCCTCGCGGCCGGCGACCGCATCGTCGTCGACGGCACCGTGAAGCTGCGCGACGGCGCCCGCGTGGTCGAGGCCAACGCGCCGGCCAAGCCCGCCGACGCCGTCGCCGCCGAACAGAAGGGCGCCTGAGGGCGCGCCGGGGGAAGCCACCATGGTCCTGTCCGATATCTCGATCAAGCGCCCGGTCTTCGCGACCGTGATGAGCCTGATGCTGGTGGTGCTGGGCGCCATCGCCTTCACCCGCCTCACGCTGCGCGAGCTGCCCAACATCGACCCGCCGATCGTCTCGGTGCAGGTGGCCTATCCGGGCGCGTCCGCGGCGGTGGTGGAAACCCGCATCACCCAGATCCTCGAGGACGCCGTCGCCGGCATCGAGGGCATCGAGACCGTGGAGTCGCGCAGCCGCAACGGCGAGGCCAGCGTCACCATCGAGTTCTCGCTGTCGCGCGACATCGAGGCCGCGGCCAACGACGTGCGCGACGCCATCAGCCGGGTCATGGACCGCATGCCGGAAGAGGCCGACCCGCCGGAGATCGAGAAGGTCGAATCCGACGCCGAGGTCATCCTCTGGCTGAACATGAACTCCTCGCGCCTGGACACCCTGGCGCTGAGCGACTACGCCGAACGCTACGTGGTCGACCGCCTGTCGAGCATCGACGGCGTGGCCCAGGTGCGGGTCGGCGGCCAGCAGCGCTATTCGATGCGCATCTGGCTCGACCGCGAGGCGCTGGCCGCGCGCGGGCTCACCGTCAACGACGTCGAAAACGCGCTGCGGCGCGAGAACGTCGAGCTTCCGGCCGGCAGCCTGGAGTCGCAGGACCGCGACTTCACCCTGCGGGTGATGCGCGGCTACCAGAAGGCCGAGGACTTCGCCCAGCTCACCCTGGCCAAGGGCGAGGACGGCTACCTGGTGCGGCTGGGCGACGTCGCCAAGGTCGAGCGCGCCTCGGCCGAACGCCGCGCCTATTTCCGCGGCAACGGCCAGCCGAACGTGGGCCTGGGCATCGTCAAGACCTCCACGGCCAACAGCCTGGACGTGGCGCGCGAGGTCAAGGCGGCGCTGCCGGCGATCCAGGCGACCCTGCCCGAGGGCACCGACATCTTCGTCGCCTTCGACAGCACCACCTTCATCGACGCCGCGGTCGACCGCGTCTACATGACCCTGATCGAGGCCGTGCTGCTGGTCCTGGTGGTGATCTACCTGTTCCTGGGCAGCGTGCGCGCCGCGCTGATCCCGGCGGTGACCGTGCCGGTCTGCCTGGTCACCGTGTTCATCGCCCTGTGGGCCTTCGGTTTCACCATCAACCTGCTGACCCTGCTGGCCCTGGTGCTGTGCATCGGCCTGGTGGTGGACGACGCGATCGTGGTGCTGGAGAACGTGCAGCGCCGCGCCGACCTGGGCGAGCCGCCGCTGGTGGCCTCGCGTCGCGGCACCCAGCAGGTGGCGTTCGCGGTGATCGCGACCACGGCGGTGCTGGCGGCGGTGTTCCTGCCGATCGGCTTCATGGAGGGCAATACCGGCCGCCTGTTCCGCGAGCTTTCGGTTGCGATGGCCGCGGCCGTGATCATCTCGGCCTTCGTCGCGCTGACCCTGACGCCGATGATGTGCTCCAAGCTGATCCGCGCCCACGAAAAGCCGCGCGGCCTGAACGCCTGGATCCAGGGCCACCTGGAATCGCTCAGCGGCGGCTACCGCCGCGCGGTCGAGCGCACGGTCGGCAAGCCGCTGCTGTTCGGCGCCATGCTGCTGGGCAGCCTGGGCCTGTCGTATTTCCTGCTGCTGTCGACGCCGACCGAACTGGCGCCGCCGGAGGACCGCGGCGCCTTCTTCGTCACCGTCTCGGGCCCCGAAGGCGCCGGATTCGACTACACCGTGCAGCAGATGCAGCAGGTGGAGGAGAAGCTGTTCCAGTACATAGGCGAAGGCCAGTCCATCGACCGCGCCAACACCCGCGTGCCCGGCGGTTTCGGCCCCGGCGGCGACATGCACACCGGCCAGGCCATCGTGCTGCTGAAGGCCTGGAACGAACGCGGCGAAAGCACCGCCGAGCTGGTCGAGAAGGTGCGCGCCGACCTGGCCAAGCTGCCCGGCGTGGTCGCGCGCCCGCAGATCCGCACCGGCCTGGTGCGCAGCGGCGGCCAGCCGCTGCAGGTGGTGCTGGGCGGCCCCGACTACGCCGAGCTGGCGCAGTGGCGCGACCGCATGCTGGCGCGCATGGAGCAGAACCCGCGGCTGTTCTCGGCCGATTCGGACTACAAGGAAACCCGCCCGCAGCTGCGCGTCGAGATCGACCGCGCCCGCGCCGCCGACCTGGGCGTTTCCGTCCAGGAAGTGGGTCGCACGCTCGAGTCGATGATGGGCTCGCGCCGCGTCACCACCTACGTGGAGGACGGCGAGGAGTACGACGTCATCCTGCAGGCCCAGCGCGAGAACCGCGCCGCGCCCTCGGACCTCAACAACCTGTACGTGCGTTCGTCCACCACCGGCGAACTGGTGCCGCTGTCGAGCCTGGTCACGCTGTCGGAGCTGGCCGAGCCCGGCCAGTACAACCGCTTCAACCGCCTGCGCGCGATCACCATCTCGGCCGGCCTGGCGCCGGGCTACACGCTGGGCGAGGCGCTGGAATGGGTGCGGCAGGTGGCGGAAGAGGAACTGCCCGATCGTGCCCAGATCGACTACAAGGGCGAGTCGCGCGAGTACCAGCGTGCCGGCAGCGCGGCCTTGTTCACCTTCGCGATGGCGCTGCTGATCGTCTACCTGGTGCTGGCGGCGCAGTTCGAGAGTTTCCTGCACCCGCTGGTGATCATGCTCACCGTGCCGCTGGCCGTGCTGGGCGCGCTGGTGGGCCTGTGGCTGTTCGGCAGCTCGATCAACCTGTTCAGCCAGATCGGCATCGTGATGCTGGTGGGCCTGGCGGCCAAGAACGGCATCCTGATCGTCGAGTTCGCCAA
>CBFGOZ010000182.1:0-5404 GCA_965650505.1 uncultured Arenimonas sp. | reverse complement strand
CACGCCGCCGGCGCTGCTGATCGCCTCGGCGATCGGCCGCGGCCGCTGCAGCCGCAGCGGCAGCGACTTGATCGCGGCCGCCAGTCGGGCCGGATCCTCCAGTCTCGCCTTGTCCAGTACTTCACGCAGCAGCGCGGCCTTGACGCCCTCGATGCCGGCGCTGCGGCGCAGGTGTTCGGCCAGGCTGCGGCCCTTGCGCGGCCGGGAAAGCTCTGCGAGCAGCCGGGCCTCGTCGCGGCCGGGCGCCAGGTCCATGCGCAGCACCACCGACCCCTCGGCGTTCAAGCGCTCGCGCAGCGCCGCCGACAGGGCGTAGACCAGGCTGCCTTCCAGGCCGGTCGCGGTCGCCACGCATTCGCCCTGGCGCCAGGCGAGGGGGGCGGCGCCGTCGATGGCCAGCCGCACCGGCTTGACCGGCGCGCCGGCGAAACGCTGGGCGAAATACTCGCTCCAGCCGACATCGAAGCCGCAGTTGGCCGGCTCCAGCGGCGCGATGTCGACGCCGGCCTGCGCCAGCGGCGCCACCCAGGCTCCATCCGAGCCCAGCTCCGGCCAGCTGCCGCCGCCCATCGCCAGCACGGTCGCGCGGGCCTGGAAACAGGCCTCGCCGTCGGGTGTTTCGAAACGCAGCGCGCCATCGGCGGCGAAGCCGGTCCAGCGGTGCAGCACGTGGAAGCGCACGCCCTGTTCGCGCAGGCGCCGGACCCAGCCGCGCAGCAGCGGGGCCGCCTTCAGGTCGGCCGGGAACACCCGCCCCGAACTGCCGACGAAGGTTTCCACGCCCAGTCCGGCGGCCCAGCGCCGCAGCGCGTCGGCGTCGAAATCGCGCAGCCAGTCGGCGACTGCGCCGCGGCGCGCGCCATAACGCCCCACGAACGCCTCGAAGGGGTCGCTGTGGGTCAGGTTCAGGCCGCCCTTGCCGGCGATCAGGAACTTGCGCCCGACCGAGCCCTTGGCCTCGAACAGATCGACGGCGTGGCCGGCGGCACGCGCGGTTTCGGCGGCCATCAGGCCGGCGGGGCCGCCGCCGACGACGGCGAGGCCAGGCAGGGAAGTGGTTTGCATGGCGCGATTCTAAGGCCCCGGCAGCGACCGGCGGACGGCATCGTTACAATCCCGCCATGCCCTATACGCCCATCCTCGCCACCCTCGGCTACGTGCTGTCGCCGGATCGCCGCCGCTGCCTGATGGTCCACCGCAATGCCCGACCCGGCGACCAGCATCTGGGTAAGTACAACGGCCTGGGCGGCAAGCTCGATCCGCACGAGGACGTGATGAGCGGCATGCGCCGCGAGATCCACGAGGAGTCCGGCCTGGTCTGCGAATCCATGCAGCTGCGCGGCACCGTCAGCTGGCCGGGTTTCGGCAAGCACGGGGAGGATTGGCTGGGTTTCCTGTTCCTCATCGACCGCCACTGCGGCGAACCGCCGCCGCGCAACGAGGAGGGCGACCTGGAGTGGGTGGAGATCGCCCGCCTGGGCGAGTTGCCGCTGTGGGAAGGGGACCGGCACTTCCTGCCCCTGGTCTTCGATGGCGACCCGCGACCGTTCCACGGGGTGATGCCCTATCGCGAAGGGCGGATGCAATCCTGGGCGTATTCGCGCTGAAAATCTGCTAAAAGTCGCCAAATGCGCCGATAAGCGATTCAATTACCCGTTTCAATCAAGAAACGGAAAGCCCGGATAACCGAATTTTCACGCCGTGGAACGTATCCTCCGTGGGCCGAAACGCCCTTTCGCGGGCAGATCGTCAGTTCGCTTTCCTTCGCGATCGTCTCGCCCCGGACTTCGGGGCCTGCCGCCGCCCGGCCTGGGCAGCGGGACGAACGCGCTGTCCTCACCTCACGCCAAGGAGCGCCGCATGACCGACACCACGAACAGCCTGTCCGACCTGATCGAGATCAGCGAAGACGGGATCGCGTTCTACGAAGAAGCGGCGCAGAAGGTGAAAGACAAAAAACTGAGCACGCTGTTCACCCGCTTGGCCAAGGCCAAGTCGGAGCTGGCGGCGGAGCTGTCCGGCGAGGTCAAGCCCGCCACCGGCAAGAAGAAGGCCGGCAAGAAGGCCGAAAGCACCCTGGGCGAACTGAGCAAGGCCTACGCCGGCCTGCGCAAGCAGTGGCCCGATGCCGCCGCCGAGCGTTACAGCCGCATGGCCGAGGTCGAGGGCCAGCTGCAGCTGACCTTCCAGAAGGTCGTGCTCGACCGCGACCACAGCTTCGTGGTCCGGGTGCTGGCAAAGCAGTACGTCAGCAAGGCCGAAGTCCTGAACAAGGAGCTGCGCGCCTGCCAGCGCTCGGCCTGACGCCGTCAAGGCGCCGGTTCCAAGGGATCCTCGTCCCCGCGGAAGCGGCGCTCAAAAAAACCGCCCGGGTCGCCCCGGGCGGTTTTTTATTGGCCGGTGATCAGTCGTTCGAGGCGGGGGTGGCCGGAGCCTCCAGGCCGCGGCGCTTGAGCAGCGGGCCGACCTGCGGGTCGCGGCCGCGGAAATCGCGGAACAGCTGCATGGCGTCGACGCTGCCGCCGCGCGACAGCAGGGTGCGGCGGAAGTGGTCGCCGTTCTCGCGCTTCAGGCCGCCGTTCTCCTTGAACCACTCCACCGATTCGGCGTCCAGCACCTCGGACCACAGGTAGGCGTAATAGCCCGCCGAATAGCCGCCCATGATGTGCGAGAAGTAGGTGCTGCGGTAACGCGGCGGCACCGGCGGGTAGTCCAGGCCGATCGCCTTCAGCGACGCCGCTTCGAAGGCCAGCGTGTCGGTCGGCACTTCGTTGGCCTTCAGCTGGTGCCACTTCTGGTCGAGCATCGCCGCCGCCAGGTATTCGGTGGTGGCGTGGCCCTGGCCGTACTGTTCGGCGGCCAGCACCTTGTCCAGCAGCGCCTGCGGGATCGGCTCGCCGGTCTCGTGGTGCTTGGCGTAGTTGGCAAGGATAGACGGCCAGGTGGCCCACATCTCGTTCACCTGCGACGGGTACTCGACGAAGTCGCGCGGCACCGAGGTGCCGGCGAACTGCGGGTACTTCACGTTCGAGAACAAGCCGTGCAGCGCGTGGCCGAACTCATGGAACATGGTGGTGACCTCGTCGAAGGTCATCAGGGTCGGCTGGCCGGCGGCCGGCTTCGGGATGTTCTGGTGGTTGGCGACCACCGGCTGGGTGCCGGTGAGGCCGTTCTGCGGCACGTAGGCGTTCATCCAGGCGCCGCCGCGCTTGCTGGAGCGGGCGTAGAAGTCGCCCAGGAACAGGCCCAGCGGCTTGCCGTCGGCCTCGAACACCTCCCAGACGCGCACGTCGGGATGGTAGGTCGGCAGGTCCTTGCGCTCCTTGAAGCTCAGGCCGTAGAGCTGGTTGGCGGCGTAGAACACGCCCTTCTCCAGCACGTTGTTGATCTCGAAGTAGGGGCGCAGCTGCGATTCGTCGAAGTCGTACTTCTGCTGGCGCACCTTCTCGGCATAGAAGGCCCAGTCGGCGGCCTCGAGCTG
Organism: uncultured Arenimonas sp.; assembly: GCA_965650505.1. Taxonomy (GTDB): domain Bacteria; phylum Pseudomonadota; class Gammaproteobacteria; order Xanthomonadales; family Xanthomonadaceae; genus Arenimonas. The sequence goes on along the minus strand of CBFGOZ010000182.1, from coordinate 1,923 downwards.
GAAGCCGCCCTTCTCGGCGTCGATGATCGCCTGCATCTCGGCCGCTTCCCGGCGGGCGTTGGCGACCGCGGCGGGGGCCATGTCGCCCATCAGCTTGTTGACGGCGGCGACGCTTCCGGCGGTCTCGTCCTCGAGGATGTAGGCGGCGTGGTTGTCATAGCCCAGCAGGGCGGCGCGTTCGGCGCGCAGCTTCGCGACGCGGGCGACGATCGCGCGGTTGTCGAATTCGCCGCCGCGGCTGCCGCGGGTCAGGGAGGCTTCCATGATCTGCTTGCGCAGCGCGCGGTCGGTCAGCGAGGTCAGCGGCGGCTGGCCGCTGGTGTTCATCAGGGCGATCAGGTACTTGCCCTCGTGGCCTGCGGCCTTGGCGGCTTCCGCGGCGGCGGTGATGGCGTCCGCCGACAGGCCGTCCAGGCGCTTGACGTCGTCCACCAGCACGCCGGAGGCGTTCACTTCCTTGAGCACGTTCTGGCTGAAGGTGGTCGCCAGCGTGGCCAGCTCCGAGTTCATCGCCTTGAGCTTTTCCTTGTCGGCGTCGGAGAGGTTGGCGCCGGCGCGGACGAAGTCGATGTGGTAGCGCTCGAGCAGGCGCAGGCTCTCGGCGTCCAGGCCCAGGGTGCCGCGCTTGTCGTGCAGGGCCTTGATGCGGGCGAAGAGCTTGCCGTCGAGCAGGATCGCGTCCTGGTGGGCGGCGAACTTCGGCGCCATCTCGGCCTGGACCTTCTGGATCTGCGGGTTGGTGTGGGCGCCGGCCAGGTTGCCGAACACCGCGGCGGTGCGATTGAGCAGGGCGCCGGTCTTCTCCAGCGCGACGATGGTGTTCTCGAAGGTCGGAGCCTCCGGGTTGGCGGCGATCGCGTCGATCTCGGCGCGCTGCTGCTTCATGCCTTCGGTCAGCGCCGGGGCGTAGTGCTCGTCCTTGATCCGGTCGAAGTGCGGCAGCTGGTACGGCAGGGTGCTGGCGGCGAAGAAGGGGTTCTGGGCCGCGGGCGCTTCGGCGCTGGCGGCCGGCTCGGCGGCGGAAACCAGGGAGGGCGCGGCGACGCTGAGCGCGGCGGCGAGGGCGAGGGACAGCTTGCGACGGGTCATGGATGTTCCTTGCGGGGATCGTGGAAAACCCCCGAAGCCTACCCCATGCCGTCGCCGCGCCACGTATGACGAAAGGCAGGGGTCAGCCGGAGAGGATCTGGCAGGTGGACCGGCACAGCGCCATCACCTTGCCGTCCGGGCCGCGCACCTCACCTGAGAGGTAAAGGCTGCGTGAAGTCCGCTGCAGCAGGCGCGCGATGCAGTCGATGTGGGCGGTGCCCGGCGCCACCGGCCGCAGGTAGTCGATGGCCAGGTGGGCGGTGACGCTGGGCGGGGCGATCAGGTAGGAGAACGGACCCAGGGTGTTGTCGAGCGCAGCGACGACGAAACCTCCCTGCATGAAGCCCAGCGGGTTCTGGTAACCCGGCAGCACCGGGAACCGCATGCTCAGCCACTGGCCTTCCTCGTATTCCAGCGGTTCGGCCTGCATCGCGGTCAGGCAGGGCGGCGGCAGCTGCAGGCCATCGGGCAGGCGCTGGCGCAGCAGGTCGGTGAGGTGGGTGGCGGCGACGGGCATGGCGGGGTCCGGGTGGGCAGCGTAGGCTTAGGCTAAGCCCTGCAAACCGGAGCACGCCATGACCACCGCCTACGATTTTTCCGCCAGGACCCTCGATGGCGCCGACCTGTCGCTGGACGCCTACCGCGGCAAGGCCATGCTGGTGGTCAACACCGCCTCCAAGTGCGGCTTCACCCCGCAGTACACCGGGCTGGAGAAACTCTGGCGCAAGTACCAGGGCCAGGGCCTGGTGGTGCTGGGTTTCCCCTGCGACCAGTTCGGGCACCAGGAGCCGGGCGACGAGGCCGAGATCAAGAATTTCTGCTCGCTCACCTACG
>CBFGOZ010000181.1:0-5451 GCA_965650505.1 uncultured Arenimonas sp. | reverse complement strand
ACGATGCACGCCTCGGTCATCCTCGACCACGGCATCGACCTGATGCTGGGCATCAATCCCTTCGTGCCGTTCAACGCCAGCCGGGGCGGCCAGCCGCCCGAGGGCATGGACAAGCTGGCCGAGGGCGGCCTGCCGGTGGTGCTGTCGCAGACCTTCCGCACCCTGCTGCAGTCGCGCATGCAGGTGGGCCTGGAAAAATACGCTCAGCAGTACCCGGACACCGACCAGGTCGTGTTCGAGCCCAACGAGGACGACGGCGAGATGTTCTTCACCAACGTCTTCAGCTATTCCTCGCGCCAGCGCGTCTGCGAGCACGCCTTCCGTTCGACCCTGGGCGACCTGCGCAGGCGGCGCGCCGAGCTGGGGCCGGTGCTGGCCAGGCACGGCCTGCGCCTGCGCGACGAGATCCTGGACGATCCGACGGCGTCGATCATGGACGGCCTGGGCATCACGCCGCGCGCCACTGAAACCACCGCGCGGCTGCGCCGGGCGCTGGACGACGTCGAAGCCCTGGTACGCGACCGCCATCCCAACCGCCGACGACGCAGCGCCGCGCGTCGCCGCTGAACCCGCCGACCCGCGCGGGCGTTGGTGTGAAAACTCTAGACAGCCGCCGCAGATTGGCGCCACTCGGGCGCACGCCCAACCACCTTTGAACCGGAGCGTCGTTTCCATGGCCAAACTCAAGAAGAGCGTCCGCGCCAAGTCCTCGGCCGGCAAGCCGAACGCCGACCTGCAGGCCAAGGCCGAGCAGATGTCGCGCTCGATCGTCGACTCCGCGCAGCAGATCTGGATGGCCGGCGTCGGCGCCTTCACCCGCGCCCAGGGCGAAGGCTCGAAGCTGTTCGAGGCCCTGGTGAAGGAAGGCATGAACATCGAGCAGACCACCCGCAAGCTGGCCACCGGCAAGGTCGACGCCGTGCGCGACGCCGTCGAGGACCGTGTGGGCGTAGTGCGCGAGCGCGCCGTCGACACCTGGGACCGCCTCGAGACCGTGTTCGAGACCCGCGTGCAGCGCGCCCTCAACCGACTGGGCGTGCCCAGCCGTGAGGACCTGGCCGAGCTGACCAGCCGGGTCAACGAACTCAATGGCGAGCTGCGCAAGCTCCCGGGCAGCGCCCCGGCCCGCAAGAAGGCCGCCAAGGCCCCCGCCCGCAAGCCGGCCCCGGCCCGCAAGCCCGCGTCGGCGCGCAAGCCCGTCGCCGGGAAGGCCAAGGCCGCCCGCAAGCCGGCCCTGCCCAAGGCTCCGAAGCCGGTCGCGCCGAACAACTGATCAACGGTTCATGTCCGCCAGCCAGTAACAGAAGTCCGTTCGCTCCCTCCCCTTGCGGCTTCCGGCTGGCGGACATCTTCTCCAGGCAAGGCCCGGCTCGCGCCGGGCCTTTGCTTTTGCGGGCCTGGCACCGCCCCGTTCCGCGTTATCCTGAGCCACCCCCCGTCCTGCCGGAGTTGCTTGATGTTTGGTCTGAGTCCCCTGGTGGCTGCCGTCGTGGCGGCCCTCGGCGCGTTCCTGGTGAGCCACTGGTGGTTCGGCGTGCACCGTCGCCGCAAGGCCGAAACCGCGGCAGGCATCAGCGCGCTGGCCGGCATGAAGTGGCGCGAATGCGCGGGACTGGTGCTGCAGGCACTCGGCGAGAAGGGCTATGTCGAAGCCCCGTCCAGCCGCCAGCCCGGCGACGGCGGCACCGAGTTCCTGCTGGTCAAGGGCGACGAACGCTGCCTGCTGGGCTACAAGCACGGCACCGCCTACCGGCTCGGCGAAGCCAACGTGCGCGACTTCGCCAACGCCGTGCAGCTGCAGGGCGCCACCAGCGGCGTACTGGTGACCCTGGGCAGCGCCGAGGGATTTGCCCGCGACCTGGCCCGCCGCTACGGCGTCGACCTGATCGACGGCCGCAGCCTGTGGCCCCAGGTCGAACCGTTCGCGCCGGCCGCGCTGATCGAAGACATCCGCGCCCATGCCGCGCGCCAGATCAGCCACGGCCAGCGCATCGGCGCCATCGCCAGCCTGGCCCTGGGCCTGGTGGTGTTCGGGCTGGGCAGCGCGATGCAGCCCGCGGAAACGCCGGCGCCGGTGCTGTCCGCCCCGGCAACCCCGCCCCCGGCATCCGGCACGACGGCAACACCCGCGCCAGCACCGGCCACCGGCGCTCCGGCAGCCGCCCAGGTCCCGCCTGCGCCTGAACCGGCCGCACCCGCCGCCCCGCAGTTCCAGGACGAAGCCTCACGCGCCGCCAATGCCGCGCTGGAGGAACTGAAGGAAGTCGCCAAGCTCACCGACGAGGAACGGACCCAGCGCCGGCTCGTCGCGGCCTCCCGGGTCGCCGACCTGGAAACCGCCAACAACGCGATCTGGTCGACCCAGTCGACCCTGGTCATCAGCATGGTCAGCGGCGACGGCATCGACAAGGGCATCGTCAACGACGCCTGCGCGATCCTGACCGAGTACGAAGAGCTGCGTTATTCCCGCCTGCAGCTCGAGCCGCCGGCAGGCGAGAACGTCCCGGTGCGCTGGCGTCAGTGCCAGTGAGCTGATCGCCCGGGTCGGGCGGAAATGAAAAGGGCCGGCGCATCGCCGGCCCTTCCGATTCCGGCGGACGCCGGCCTTACCAGTGCACGCCGCGCATCAGCGCCGCGAAGGCCACCTGCTCGTTGGTCGGCGTCTCGTCCTTGAGCGCCTTGCGGTCGCCCTTGGCCGCCGCCGAGTCCGGGAACATCTCGAAGGCCGTGTTCATGATCACCTCGTAGGCCTTGGGCACCAGGGCGTTGAGGGTGGCGGCGAAGATGCCCATGCGGGTGGCGACGCGGCTGGGCCGCTCGATGATCGCCTTGACCACCAGGTCGGCGGCTTCTTCCGGGGTGAGCGTCGGCACCGAGTCGTACATCTTGGTCGGCGCGATCATCGGCGTCTTCACCAGCGGCATGTTGATCGTGGTGAAGGCGATGTTCTTGCCGCTGAACTCGGCCTGGGCGCAGCGGCTGAAGGCGTCGAGCGCGGCCTTGGAGGCCACGTAGGCCGAGAACCGCGGTGAGCTGGCCAGCACGCCGATCGAGCTGATGTTGATGACGTGGCCCTTGCGGCGCTGGGTCATGGCCGGCAGGAAGCCCATGATCAGGCGCAGGCAGCCGAAGTAGTTCAGCTGCATGGTGCGCTCGTAGTCGTGGAAGCGGTCGTAGCTGGCCTCGACCGAGCGTCGGATCGAGCGGCCGGCGTTGTTGACCAGGATGTCCACCGCCTTGTGTTCGGCCAGCACGGTCTTGACCAGGCCGTCGCAGCTGGCCATGTCGGTCAGGTCGCAGGTGTAGGCCCAGCACTTGCCGCCGGCGGCGATGATCTCGTCGCGGGTCTCGTGCAGTTCCTTCTCGCCGCGGGCGACGATGATGACCTTGGCGCCGGCTTCGGCGACCTTGATCGCCGAGGCCTTGCCGATGCCCGAGGAGCCGCCGGTGATGACGACCACCTTGTTCTCGACCTTGCCGCGCAGCGAGCGGTCGACGAACAGGTCCGGATCGAGCTGCCGCTCCCAGTAGTCCCAGATGCGCCAGGCGTAGCTTTCCAGCTCCGGCACCGCGATCTTGCTGCCCTTGAGCGCACGCTCGACCCCGCGGGTGTCGAAGCGGGTGGGATAGGTGATGAAGGCCAGGGTGGCGGGCGGTATCTTCAGGTCGCGCAGCACCATGTTGGTGAAGCGCTTGACCGGCGGCAGGTTGGTGACCGCGCTGCGCACCGCACCCGGCACCACGGCCAGCATGCGCGCGTCCAGGCGCATGGTCATCTCGGGGGCATGGGCGGCGCGGCAGAAGGTGTTCATCAGCTCGCCAAAGCGCATCGGCTCCGGGTCGACCAGGTGGAAACACTGGCCGTCCAGGCCCCTCTTGTGGGCGATGTGGTCCATGGCGTCGGCGACGAAGTCCACCGGCACCACGTTCAGCCGGCCGCCCTCGATGCCCAGGGTGGGCACCCACTGCGGCAGCGCCTCGCGCATCTTCTTGATCAGGGTGAACAGGTAGTAGGGGCCGTCGATCTTGTCCATCTCGCCGGTCTTGGAGTGGCCGATGACCATGGACGGGCGGTAGATGCGGAACGGCACCTTGCACTCCTTGCGCACGATGCCCTCGGATTCGTGCTTGGTGCGCAGGTAGGGATCCTTCAGGCCCTCGGCCTCTTCGAACATGTCCTCGCGGAACACACCCGGGTACAGGCCGGCGGCGGCGATCGAGCTGGTGTGGTGGAAGCAGCCGGCCTTGACCGCGGCGGCCAGCTCGATCGCGTGGCGGGTGCCGTCGATGTTGGCGACCTGCTGCGAGGCAGCGTCGGCCGACATGTCGTAGATGGCGGCCAGGTGGAAGAAGTGCTGCACCTTGCCCGACAGCGCCTTCACCTGCGCGGCGCTGAGGCCGAGCCTGGGCTTGGACAGGTCGCCGGTGACCGGGACGATGCGCTTGCGGTCCCAGCCCATCTTCGCGGCGATGGCGTCGAGCTTCTTCTCGGAGCCCTTGCGGACCAGCACGTGCACCGCGCCCTTGCGCTTGAGCAGGTTGCTGACCAGATAACGCCCGATGAACCCGGTGGCGCCGGTGACGAAATAGCTCATGACCACTCCCCTGCCCTGTACCCATGGACCGCCGCGATGGCCGCCCGATCGCAGCTAACTTGCCAGACCGCAATCGCCCTGACAAACCCCGCGTTGACCGCCCCCGGGCCGCGTGATATCACCCTCGCCTCACCCCGGGGATTCCAGAAGATGGCCGACCTGAAAGAACAGTTCCAGAAAGCAGCCCAGGACGTGATGAACCTGGCCGACCGCCCCGACAACGACACCATGCTGCGGCTGTACGCCCTCTACAAGCAGGGGTCCGAGGGCGACGTCAGCGGCCCGAAGCCGGGTTTCTTCGATTTCGTCGGCACCGCCAAGTACGAGGCCTGGGAGAAGCTGGCCGGCACCAAGCCCGAGGACGCCATGAAGAAGTACGTGGACCTCGTGAAGAAGCTGCGCGGCTGACGCCGCCCGATGGCCAGGCAGACCCGCCAGCGCATCCTCGATGCCTCGCTCGCCATGTTCAACGAACAGGGCGAGCCCAACGTCACGACCAACCACATCGCCGACGAGCTGGAGATCAGCCCGGGCAACCTCTACTACCACTTCCGCAACAAGGACGACATCATCGAGCAGCTGTTCCAGCGCTATGAAGAGCGCATGGATACGGCCCTGGTGTCGCCCGAGGGCCGGCTGCGGGACCTGGAGGACATCTGGCTGCAGTTGCACCTGGTGTTCGAGTGCATCTGGGAATACCGGTTCCTTTACCGGGACCTGGTGGACATCCTCAGCCGCAACCGGCGCCTGCGCCTGCGTTTCGCCCGCATCCTGAAGCGGGCGGCCGAGGGCGCCTCGTCCGGCATGCGCGGCCTGGTCCAGGCCGGCGTGATGCGGGCCTCGGCCGCCGAGGTCG
>CBFGOZ010000180.1:0-5467 GCA_965650505.1 uncultured Arenimonas sp. | reverse complement strand
CGGGCGGTGGGCTCTTACCCCACCGTTTCGCCCTTACCACGCACCCTTGCGGGCCGTTCGGCGGTTTGTTTTCTGTTGCACTTTCCGTCGGCTCGCGCCGCCCAGGCGTTACCTGGCACCCTGCTCTGTGGAGCCCGGACTTTCCTCGGCGCATAACTGCGACGCGACTGTCTTGGCCGGCTCCGCCGGGGCGGATTGTCGCACATCGGGGCTTTCTCTTTTTAACCGCGGATTACGCGGATGAAAGCGGACAAAGGCCGATATCCGCTTTCATCCGCGTCAATCCGTGGCAAAGAGCTTTCAACCCTCACCCCCGCCATACAGCGACTTGCGCGGCGCGCCGCTGATGTCGGCGGCGAGTTTGGCCGCGAGCGAGGGCTTCAGATGCTCGGCCAGCTTGGCGTACAGCCGCTGCCCCTCCAGCAGCCGCGCCTCGGTGTCGTCCTCGCAGCCGCGCACGACGATGACGAACTCGCCCTTGCGCTGGTTGTCGTCGGCGGCGACTTTCGCGACCAGCTCGTCCAGCGTGTCGCCCAGCACCGTCTCGAACAGCTTGGTCAGCTCGCGCGCGACCACCGCCTCGCGCCCGCCGCCGAAGGCCGCGGCCATGTCCGCGAGCGATTCCTCGATGCGGTGTGCGCTTTCGTAGAACACCATCGTGCGCGATTCACCCGAAAGCGCCGCGAGCTTCTCCCGGCGGCCGGAGGCTTTCGCCGGCAGGAAGCCCTCGAAGCAGAAGCGGTCGCTGGGGATGCCGGCCACCGACAGCGCCGCGATCGCCGCGCAGGCGCCGGGCACCGGGCTCACCTTCAGGCCGGCGGCGCGCACTTCGCGCACCAGCCGGTAACCGGGGTCGCTGACCAGCGGCGTGCCGGCGTCGGAGACCAGGGCCAGGGTTTCGCCGGCACGCAGGCGCTCGACCAGCTTCCAGGCCATGTCTTCTTCGTTGTGTTCGTGCAGGGCCAGCAGCGGCCGCTCGATCCCGGTCTGGGCCAGCAGCTGGCGGGTATGGCGGGTGTCTTCGGCGCAGATCGCGTCCACCGCCGCCAGCACCTCGCGCGCACGCGCGGTCAGGTCGCCCAGGTTGCCGATCGGGGTCGCCACCACGTACAGGGTTCCCGCCTGTGTCACCGCCATGCCGCGCCCTCCCTGTGCACCGGCTATCATCTTAGCCGCATCGATCCCCGGACCCCCGACCATGCTGCGACACGCCCCCCTGCTGCTGGCCCTCGCCGTTTCCACCGGCTGCGCCAGCGTTTCGGTTTCGCCCCAGTCCACCGGGGAACTGCAGAGCGCGCAGCGCCTGGCCGACGAAGGCCGGCACCGCGAGGCCGCCCGCGTGTTCGCGGCCACGGCCGCCGGCGCCCGCGGTGCCGCGCGCGACCGGGCCTGGCTGGACGCCGCGGAGCAATACCTGCTGGCCGGCGACGACGGCGCCGCACGCCAGTCCTGGGAGCAATCCAACCGTCGCCGGCTCGACGGCGCGGACCTGCTCCGCCACGACCTGCTGGACGCCGGCTTCCAGGCCGACGCCGGCCGGCATGAAGACGTGCTCGACCTGCTCGACCAGCGCCGCGACAGCGTGCCGGCGAGGCTCGCCCCACGCTGGCACGGCCTGCGCGCCGCGGCGCTGGAGGCGCTGGGCCGCGGTTTCGACGCCGCCGGCGAACAGGCCTGGCTGCTGGCGATGCTGCCGCGCGACCAGCGCGCCGAGGCCGTGCGTCGCATCGAGGCGCTGCTGCGCGCCGAACCCGACGCCGCGCTGGCCGCGAAGGCCGCGGCGCTGCCGGTCGGCCATCCGCTCTACCTCTACGCCGGCCGCGCGCTGACCCAGCGCGGCCTGCCCTTGCCCCGTCCCTACGACCGCGGCGCCTCCGCGCCCGGGCTCGACACGCTGCCGCCGGCCGAAGCCGACGGTTACCGTCCGCCGGAACGCCTGGCCGTGCTGCTGCCGCTCAGCGGCCCGCTGGCCGCCGCCGGCCAGAGCGTGCGCGACGGCCTGATGGCCGCGTATTACGCCGAAACCCGCCGCCGCCCGCAGGTGCGCTTCTACGACACCGCCGGCAGCGACGGCGTGGCGCGCGCGCTGATGCAGGCGCGCACCGACGGCGCCCAGATGCTGGTCGGTCCGCTCACCCGCGACGAGGTCAACGCGCTGTTCACCACCGCCGACCTGGACCTGCCCACGATCGCGCTCAACCGCGGCATCGTGCCGCCGCCGCCCGGCAGCACCGCCTTCGCGATGGCGCCGGAAGAAGAAGGCGCGGCCGCCGCCGACCGTCTGGTCGACCGCGGCTTCAAGCGCGTACTCGTGGTCACCCAGGCCGATGAAAACGCCCGCCGCGCGCTGGGCGCCTTCCGCGAGCGCCTGCTGGCGCGCGGCGGCGAGGTGATCAGCGAAGTGACGGTGAGCGAGGCCAATCCCGACTACGTGCCGGCCCTGCAGCAGGCGCTGGGTGGCACGCGGCCGGAGGCGCTGTTCCTGGGCCTGAAGGCCGCGCAGGCGCGGCTGCTGTCGAGCCAGATGGACACCGCCGGCCTGGTCGGCGTGCCGCGCGTGGCGACCTCGCTGATCCTCTCGGGCGCGAACCTGCGCATGGACGTCGAACTGGACGGCATCGAATACCCGGAACTGCCCTGGCTGCTGGGCCTGCGCATGGGCCTGCCGGACCCCGACACCATCGGCAATACCCTGCCCAGCGCCCAGGGCGGCGGCGCGCGCCTGTTCGGCTTCGGCATGGACGCGTGGAAACTGGCGGCCTACCTCGACCACCTCAGCGCCGACCCGGGCGCGCAGCTGCGCGGCGCCACCGGCGAGCTGCAGGTGGACGCGCTGGGCGGCGTGCAGCGGCGTCCGGCCTGGGCCGTGTTCAGCGGCGGCCGTCCGCGCCCCGCGCTGGACGGCGCCCTGCTGCCCGATGCCGGCACCCCCTGACCGGCGCAGCCTGGGCGCCGCGGCCGAAGACGCCGCGCGCGCCCTGCTTGAACGCGAGGGACAAATCACCCTCGCCCGCAACGTCAACTACCGCTTCGGCGAACTCGACCTGGTGATGCGCGACGGCGACACCGTCGTCTTCGTCGAAGTGCGCTACCGCCACGATCACCGTTTCGGCGGCGCCGCGGGCTCCGTCGATTTCCGCAAGCGCCGCCGCATCGTGCTGGCCGCCCGCGCCTGGCTGGCGAGGCAGCGCGGCCTGGCCGACGCCTCCTGCCGCTTCGACGTGGTGACCGTGCAGGGCGCCGACGACCGGCTCGAATGCGGGTGGATCCGCGACGCCTTCCGGGCTGACGACGCCTGACGCCCGGCGCGGCTAGACCGTCTCGCGCGGCGGAGGCGCCGGCCGGCGCCGGTGCAGCTCGCGCAGGCGCTGGCGCCGCGCCTCCTCCTCCAGCGAGGCCGGCAGGTAACCCCACCAGCCGCTGCCGTTGTCGAGCGCGTCGTAGCGGCCCATCACGCCGTGCATCGAGGCCGCCAGCCCCATCGCCACGCCGGACAGGAAACCGGCGCCGTGGGCCACGTAGTTCACGCCACCGTTCTCCAATGCCCCGCGGCCCTTGAAGGTCAGCAGGGTGTCGACGCCGAAGTACAGGCCCAGCACCCAGAACGCGCGCAGCTTGAAGGTGTAGACCGGAATGACCAGCAGCATCAGCTTCAGGTCGATCTGCCGGGCGAAGAACAGCACCGCATAGGCGCCGGCGATCGCGGCCAGGCAGCCGGAGGCGCCGATGCTCGGGATCAGGTGCGCATTGGCCGACACGTACAGCAGGTTGCCGGCGAAACCGCCCAGCCCGTACACCAGCAGGAAACCCGCCGGCCCCAGCGCGTCCTCGATCTTGTCGCCGAACAGCCACAGGAAGAACATGTTGCCCAGCAGGTGCGGCCAGTCGCCGTGCATGAAGATGCTGGTGAGGTACTGCCAGGCCTGCCAGTCGCCCGGCACCAGGCCATAGGCCCGCACCCAGGCCGCGAACACCTCCGGGTTCTCGCGCGGCGCCAGCATGAACACCGCGATGTTCACCGCCATCAGTCCCCAGGTGACCAGCGGCAGATGCCGCAGCTCGGCGTCGGACTTCCAGGGCAGCAGCCAGATCATGCATCGCCCTCCGGGGGCGTGGCGGAAAGGGCGCAGGTTACCGGAAGGTCGTGCTTCAAGGCCCCACCCATGCGCCTGCCGGCCTAGAATCGGCCCATGTCCGCCGCCCTTCCCGGTCCGCTCGTCCACGACCTCACCACCCTGCTCGGCCCCGACGGCCTGCTGGTGGACCCGGCCGAGCGGCTGGCCTACGGCTACGACAACTCCCGCCGGCAGGGGCTGCCGCTGGCGGTGGCGCTGCCGACCACGGCGGCGCAGGTGCAGGGCATCGTGCGGCTGTGCCGGGCGGCGAAGCTGCCGATCGTGGCGCGCGGGCGCGGCACCAATACCACCGGGGCCAGCGTGCCGGGCGAGGACGCGCTGGTGGTGTCCTTCGAACGCATGAACCGGGTGCTGGCGATCCGGCCCGGGGACCGGGTGGCGGTGGTCGAACCGGGCCTGCTCAACGGCGATTTGCAGGCGGCGCTGGCGCCGCACGGGCTGTTCTGGCCGCCGGACCCGACCAGCGCGGCCTACTGCAGCATCGGCGGCAACCTGGCCTGCAATGCCGGCGGCCCGCGCGCGGTGAAATACGGCGCCACCCGCGACAACGTGCTGGCGCTCACCGCCGTCACCGGCACCGGCGAACTGGTGCGTTTCGGCGCGCCCACCACCAAGGGCGCCAGCGGTTACGACCTTTCGCGCATCCTCATCGGGTCGGAAGGCACCCTGGCCCTGATCGTCGAGGCCACGCTGAAGCTGACGCCGGTGGCCACGCAGCGCCGCGCCCTGCGCGCCCTGTACGAGGACGTGGACAGCGCCGCCGCCGCGGTGGCGCGGCTGATGGCGCAGCCGGTCACGCCGTCGATGCTGGAATTCATGGACGGCGAGTGCGTGCGGCTGGCGCGCGAGGTCGGCGGTGCAAAAATTCCTGCCGCCGGTGCGCTGCTGATGATCGAAGCCGACGGCGAAGCCGCCGTGCTCGATGCCGCCGTCGCTGCCCTCACCGCCGCAGCCCGGGGCCCGGGCTGCCTGGACGTGGCCAGCGCTCCCGACGAAGCCGCGCGCGAAAAACTCTGGGCCGCGCGCAAGGCCCTGTCGCCGGCGCTGCGCACGATCGCGCCGGGCAAGATCAACGAAGACGTGGTGGTGCCGGTGTCGCGCATCCCCGAGCTGGTGGCCGCGGTGCGCGCCACCGCTCAAGCGCAGGCGCTGCCGATCGTGTGTTTTGGCCACGCCGGCAACGGCAACCTGCACGTGAACATCCTCTACGACCCGGCCGATGCCGCCCAGGCCGAACGCGCCGACGCTGCGCTGGAGGCGGTGTTCGACGCGGTGATCGCGCTCGACGGCCAGGTCTCGGGCGAACACGGCATCGGCCTGGCCAAACGCGA
>CBFGOZ010000179.1:0-5469 GCA_965650505.1 uncultured Arenimonas sp. | reverse complement strand
GCGCGGCCCTGGCCTGGACCGAAGCGCTGACCCGCCTGTCGGAAACCCACGCCCCAGACGCGGACTACGCCTGGCTCAGCAAACATTTCGACGAGCGCGAGCGGGTGGACCTGACCCTGGTGATCAATGCGATCAACAGCTGGAACCGGCTGGCGGTTGGCTTCCGAAAGCTGCCGCCGGGCTGAGCCGGCGGCGCGGGACTGGGCGGACGGCCATGGGACCCCGCGATTGCCCGGCCGCCTCCCCGGGCGTGCCCGCAAAAAGCCAGATATCGTTCGCATGCTTCCCAGCAGCCGCCCCCGACCGGGTGCGGCCCCAACAGGGAGAGGGGTCATGACCGATATTCTTGAAAGCGACCAGCTGCGCCGCGGTCCGGTGCGCTGGCTGGTGTGGGGCGGGGCGGTGGCTTTGCTGCTGTTGCCCCTGGTGGCGATGCAGTTCACCGCCGAAGTGAACTGGGATGGATTCGATTTCCTGGTGATGGGCGGCATGCTGCTGACGGTCTGCGTGGCCTACGAGGTTTCGGCCCGCATCGCCCGCAGCAATGCCTACATGCTGGCCGCGGGCATGGCGGTCGGCGGCGCCTTCATGACGGTCTGGGCCAATGGGGCGGTAGGCATCATCGGCAGCGAGGACAATCCGGCCAACGCGATCTTCTATTGGGTGCTGGCGTTCGAATTGATCGCCTCGCTGCTGGTGCTGTTCCGCGCGCGGCCGATGGCCTGGGTGATGGTGGGCACTGCGGTCGCGCAGCTGGGCGTCTGCGTCTACGCCTGGATGGCCGGCCTGGGCCACGTCTGGGTGTTCACCGGCGTGATGTGCGCGCTGTGGCTGGCGTCCGCGCGGCTGTTCCGGGAAGCGGCGATGCTGCAGGCGAAGGCCTGAGTCGGCAGCCGGGGCGCGACTTCTGGCAGGCGTCGGCACCCGTGCGGCCGACTAGGCTGGCGGGGCCTCCGTAACGGATTCCCCCACATGCCGCCCACGCCGTCGCCGCCGGTTTCCCGCAGCCGCATGCTGTTCCAGGGCGCCGGGATGTCGGTGCGGCTGGGCTGGTACGCGCCGGGCAGCCGCATGGCCTCGCATGAACATCCGCGGCACCAGCTTTCGCTGCTGCTGGCCGGGACCCTGGGCGAAACCGGTCGCCGCGGCGATGTCCGCCTGGACGTGCCTGCGGTCGGGGTGAAGCCGGCCGGCTTCGCCCACGCCAACGACTATGGCCCGCGCGGCACCCTGATCCTCGGCATCGACCTGGAGCCCGCTCCCGACCTGTGGCGGTCGCTGGGCCTGGAGGCCCGATGGCAATGGCGGGCGCGGCCCGTGCCGGCCGTGCTGCGGCAGGGCCGGCAGCTGGTCGCGGACCTCGCCGGAGACCGCGTCGCCGGGCCCGAGGCGGAAAGCCGCGTCTGGGCGCTGCTGTCGGCGATGAAGACCAGCGATGCGGTGCCGGGTGGCGCCCGTCCGGCGTGGGTCGCGCGGGCCGGCGCGCGGCTGAGGGAGGAGGGCACGTCCCTGGTCGAGCTGGCGCGGGACGAAGGGCTGCATCCGGTGTATTTCTCGCGCGCGTTTTCCCGGTGGATGGGCTGCCAGCCGTCGGCGTTCCGCGCCCGGTCGCGCCTCCAGCGTGCGCTGGCGATGATCTCCCGCGGCCAGCCCCTGGCCGTGGCCGCGCTGGACGCCGGGTTCTCTGACCACGCGCATTTCAGCCGTGCCGCCCGCGACCTGGTCGGACTGACGCCGGGGCAGCTGCGCACGCTGGTGGCCTGAGCCCGGGTTCAGTCCGTTCAAGACGCCCCGGAATGGTTGCGTCACGATCGCCGCATCGTCTTCGACTGGATGCCCGCATGCGCCCGATCCTTCCGCTGTTGCTGCTGCTGTTCGTGTTTCCGCTGGCTGCGCCGGTACGCGCGGATGCGCCGGAAGAGGCGGCGGCCAAGCTGCGTCTTTTCCTGGATGGCATTCCCGGCCTGGGCCCGGGCTATGCCGTGGTCGTGGTGGACCGCGACCGCCGTCTGCTCGACTACGTGCGCGGGCAGCGCGACGCGATTTCCGGTGCGCCGTTGACCCTGGACACGCCGATCTACATCGCCTCGCAGACCAAGTCCTACCTGGGCCTGCTGGCCCATCGGCTCGACCGGCGCGGCGTGCTGCGCCTGGACAGCACGCTGGCCGAGCACTGGCCGCAGCTGAGGCTGCCGGAGGGCGTGGACCCGGGGGCATGGACGCTGGCCGACCTGCTCAACCACCGCGTGCCGATCAGTGCCGATACGATCACCGTGCTCGAGGCTTACCTGCAGTCGCCGGATCCGTCGACCTATCCGCAGCTGCTGGCGAAGTTCGCCAGCGCGCGTCCCGCCGGGTTCGACTACGACAATCTCGGCTACAACATCTACGCCGCCATCCTGTTCAAGAAGACCGGAAAAACCTGGCAGGCCTGGCTCGACGAGGAACTGCTCCGGCCGCTGGACCTGGCGCGCACCTCGACGCGCACGTCCGCCTTCGACCCCGGCGTGCTCGCGGCCAGCCACACCTGGCTGGGGGATGCCGAGGGCTGGGAGCGGGTCGGCTCCAAGCCCGATGGCGTGATGCATTCCGCCGGTGGCATGGTCGCCTCGCCCAACGACCTTGCGCGCTGGCTGCAGCTGCACCTGGGCGGCCAGGCGCCCGAAGGGTTCGATGCGGCCCTGCTGGCGGCGGCGCATCGCAAGGGCGCCGACGTGGACCCGGCCGCGCGGAATGCCTACGAACTTCCCTGCGACGGTTATGCCTTCGGCTGGAACCTGTGCGACTTCGAAGGCCACCGCCTGTTCATCCACGGCGGCAGCTACACCGGCGCGCGCACCATGATGGCCTTCGCGCCGGACCTGGGCGTGGGCATCGGCGTGTTCTCCAATTCCGACAACATGACCGGCTGGCTGACCTCGCGCACCGTCGTGCAGTTCCTGCAGTACCTGGTGGACCACCCGGAGGCGGAGTCGTGGGCTGCGACGCGGCGGGAAATGTATCCGCAGCGCGTGGCCGGGTACCTCGCGGCGCGCCGCGGGCAACTGGACGAAGCGCGCGCCGATCCGCAGTGGCAGGGCTGGGCCTGGAAGCCCGGCGCCGCCGAACTGGCGGCCTATGCGGGCCGCTACCGCGGCGAACGCCTGCCGGTGACCGCCGAACTGGCGAACGGTGCGCAGGGACTGCAGCTGACGATCGGCGCCCTGCAGCGTCGCCTGGCCCCGGCCCGCCCCGATCTGTTCGGCGCCACCTGGCTGCGCCTGGATCCGCCCCAGCCGCTGCGTTTCCAGCGTGATGGCGAAGGCCGCATCACAGGCTTCGAGTTCGACGGCGAACGTTATTTCCGGCAGCCGGACTGATTGCTTCGCGCGGGTTTGCCGCCAGCGAGGCCTCGCATAGACTGACGGGGCCCCGCCGGGAGTTCCCCATGCCAGAACCTGCCGCCGTCCCGCAGGACGGCCCGCCGCCGCGCCGGCTCGATCCCGCGCTGCTGCGGCGCCTGCTGCGCGCCAGGGACCGCATGGATGCGGCCTCGCACGAAGCCTGGCCGGTGCGCCGCCTGGCCAAGGTGAGCGGCGTGTCCGAGGCGCACTTCGCGCGCTGTTTCAAGGACGCCTTCGGCCTGCCGCCGCACCGCTACCTGCTGACGCGCCGGATCGAGAAGGCCACGGCGCTGCTGCGCGACACGGCGCTGCCGATCACCGACATCGCCTTCCAGACCGGCTGGAGCAGCCTGGGCAGCTTCGGCCGCACCTTCCGCGACATCACCGGCCTGAGCCCGGGCGAGTGGCGGGAAAGCGACCAGGCCGCCGTGCACGCACTCGACCGCGTGCCGGCCTGCTTCGTCAGCGCCGCCCGCCGGCCCGGCCTGGTCACCGCAGTTTCGGAGAAGCGCCGGCGGCAGGCCGCCGATAGCATGCCTTCCGACCAAACAACGGAGGTGCCATGAGCCAGGGAGTCGGAGTGGTGGGCCTGTATGTCCACGACCAGGATGAAGCGCTGGGCTTCTATGTCGAAAAGCTGGGGTTCCGCGTCCACACCGACGCGCGCAACGGCGACTACCGCTGGCTGACCGTGCAGCATCCGGACCAGCCCTCGTTCCAGCTGGGCCTGTTCACGCCGCAGGCGCCGCTGGTGGACGCGGCCACGGTGCAGGCCCTGCGCGAGGCCGTGGCCAAGGGCGCGATGCCGCCGCTGGTGCTGGTGGTCGACGACTGCCGCGCGGCCTACGAACGCTTGCGCGCCCGCGGCGTCGAGTTCACCCAGGAACCGATGACCCGTTACGGCAGCACCGACGCCAGCTTCCGCGACCCTTCGGGCAATGGCTGGAAGATGATCGAGGCGCGGGCATGAGCGGGGCAGCGCATTACAAGGCGGGCCCCGGCAGCCAGGAGACTGCGATGGGCATTAGCAAGGGCGTCCGGAAGTTCCACCGCTGGATATCGATGCTCTTCACCCTGACCGTCATCGCCAACTTCGCGGCGATGACGCAAGGCCCGCCGCCGGCCTGGATCACCTATTCGCCGCTGCTGCCGCTGTTCCTGCTGATGCTGACGGGGCTGTACCTGTTCGCGCTGCCCTATTTCGCGCGGCGCCAAGCGGGCGCGAGCGAAAGCCGGTTGCCCTGAAAGCGGCGGAGTGCCCCTTCTCTCGCAGGGAGAGAAGGGGCACTCCGGATCAGGCGCTTTCGACCCGGTCGACCTTGGTGAAGCCGCGCGGCAGCACGTTGCCACGCGCCGCGCGGCTGCCTTCGTAGGCCTGCAGGTCGCGCCAGCTCAGCACCAGTTTCTGGCGCCCGGAGTGGATGGTCAGCTCGCCGCCCTGCCTGACGCTGGCGACGGCGATCACCTTTTCCTCGCCCGACTTCAGTTTCGCCGGCGGGATCTGGATCAGCTTGTTGCCCTTGCCCTTGTCCAGCTCCGGCAGCTCGGCGATCGGGAAGGCCAGCAGGTGGCCAGCGCTGGTGATGGCGACAATGAAATCGGTCTTGGGGTCGTTCACCGGCACCGGCGGCAGGATGTCGGCCGCGGCGTCGGCATTGATCAGGGCCTTGCCGGCCTTGTTGCGGCCCGTGAAGTTCTCGAAGCGGGTGACGAAGCCGTAACCCCAGCTCGAGGCCAGCAGGTAGCGCGCTTCGTTGTCGGCGGCCGCCAGGCCGACGAAGCTGGCGCCCGCCGGCGGCGAGAAACGCCCGCTCAGCGGCTCGCCGTTGCCGCGCGCGCTGGGCAGGGTATGCGCCAGCGTCGAATAGCTGCGGCCGGTGGAATCGAGGAAGGCGACCTGCTGCGTGCTGCGACCGCGCACTGCCTGCAGCAGGCCGTCGCCGTCGCGGTAGCTCAGCGCCGCGGCTTCCACGTCGTGGCCCTTGGCGCTGCGGATCCAGCCCTTCTTCGACAGCACCACGGTCACCGGCTCGCTGGGCACCAGCTCGGTTTCGCTGATGGCCTGCGCGGCCTCGCGCTGCACCAG
>CBFGOZ010000178.1:0-5497 GCA_965650505.1 uncultured Arenimonas sp. | reverse complement strand
GGCCTCGACACCCGCAAGCTGACCCGTCTGCTGCGCGACCGCGGCGCCCAGAACGACTGCCTGGTGGCGGGCGAGGGCATCGACGCCGAACACGCCATCGAGGCGGCGCGCAAGTTCCCGGGCCTCAAGGGCATGGACCTGGCAAAGGAAGTCTGCACCCGCGAGCGCTACAGCTGGACCGAGGGTGAACTCGACCTCGACGCCAACGCCTTCCGCCGGGTCGATCCGCGCTTCCACGTGGTCGCCTACGACTTCGGCGTGAAGCGCAACATCCTGCGCATGCTGGCCGAGCGCGGCTGCCGCATCACCGTGGTGCCGGCACAGACGCCGGCAGCCCAGGTGCTGGCGGAAAAACCCGACGGCGTGTTCCTGTCCAACGGCCCCGGCGACCCGGAGCCCTGCGACTACGCGATCGCCGCCATCCGCGAGTTCCTGGCGGCGAAGATCCCGGTGTTCGGCATCTGCCTGGGCCACCAGCTGCTGGGCCTGGCCGCGGGCGCGAAGACGCTGAAGATGAAGTTCGGCCACCACGGCGCCAACCATCCGGTGATCGACATCGCCAGCAGCCGGGTGATGATCACCAGCCAGAACCACGGCTTCGCCGTGGACGAAGGCACGCTGCCGGCGAACGTGCGGGTGACGCACCGTTCGCTGTTCGACGGTTCCAACCAGGGCATCGAACTGACCGATGCCCCGGCCTACAGCTTCCAGGGCCACCCGGAAGCCAGCCCGGGCCCGCACGACGTCTCGGGCCTGTTCGACAAGTTCATAACGATGATGTCGGCCAACCATTGAAACCTTGGGGAAGGTAAACATGAAAACCTTGCGCTGCTTGTTCCTTGCATTGATGTTTTGCGCGGCCGTCGCCGTGCAGGCGGTCGAAGTCCCGCTGGGCGACTTCTTCAAGGACCCGGAGTTCACCAGCGTCTCGCTGTCGCCCTCCGGCGAATACATCACCGTGTCGGTGCCGCAGGGCGACCGCACCGTGCTCGCGGCCTTCCGCGTCGCCGACATGAAGCTGGTCGGCAAGTGGGACTACGGCGAGAAGAAGCACATCGACCGCGTGCGCTGGGTCAACGACGAGCGTTTCTTCATGTTCGTCTCGCGCAAGGTCGGCCGCTACGACGCCCGCGTCGGCACGCCCGACGTCTACGCCAGCAACGTCGACGGCACCAAGCGCGCCGACATCCCGAACGGCGGCATGTACCAGATCGTGGACATGCTCTGGGACGACCCCAAGCACATCCTGGTCGCCCGTTCGGTCGACTCGGCCTACCTGTCGCGCATGAACGTCTATGACGGCGAGGTCCGCACCGTCGCCACCGCGCCGATCCGCTTCGGCACCTTCGTGCTCGACCACGAGGGCGAGGTCCGCTACGCCGTCGGCCAGGAAGAGAACAACGACAGCGTCACCCTGCGCCGCAACGGCGACTCCTGGGTGACCCTGCACCGCTCGGAGATGGGCGGTTCCACGCGCATGCCGCTGGGTTTCGACGCCGACAACAAGCGCGTCATCTTCCAGGTCAGCGACAAGGGCGAGCCGGCCCGCATCGTGCTGTCCGACCCGAGCGCGGGCGGCGGCACCGAGGTGCTGCTGAGCAAGAACCCGAACGTCGAGGCCAACGGCTGGCTTGCCAGCAGCGACGAGCGCCATCTGCTGGCGGTCAGCTACCTCGACGGCACCCCGGGCTACGACTTCGTCAACAAGGACCACCCGGAGTCCAAGGTCTACGCCGGCCTGATCAACGCCTTCCCGGACCACGCGGTGAACTTCGGCGGCATCAGCCGCGACGGCCGATTCATCCTGATGCGCGCCTACAGCGACGTCGACCCGGGCTCCTTCTACCTGTTCGACCGCCAGACCGGCCAGGCCAAGTTCCTGCTGTCGGCGATGGAGTGGATCAAGCCCGAGCAGATGTCGCCGATGGAGCCGATCACGGTGATCGCGCGCGACGGCACCAAGCTGCACGGCTACATCACCGTGCCGCGCTTCAGCGAGGGCAAGAACCTGCCGCTGATCCTGCACCCGCACGGCGGCCCGCACGGTCCGCGCGACCAGTGGGGCTTCAATCCGGAAGTCCAGTTCCTGGCCAACCGCGGCTACGCGGTGCTGCAGATCAACTTCCGCGGCTCCGGCGGCTACGGCAACGCCTTCGAGCGCATGGGCTACCGCAACTGGGGTACGACCATGATCAACGACATGACCGACGCGGTTGACTGGGCGATCAAGGAAGGCATCGCCGACCGCGGCCGCATCTGCACCTACGGCGCCTCCTACGGCGGCTACGCGGCGCTGCAGACGGTCGTGCGCGAGCCGACCAAGTACCGTTGCACCATCGGCTACGTCGGCGTCTACAGCCTGCCGCTGATGTTCAAGGACGGCGACATCCCCGAAGAGGAATCCGGCCGCAACTTCCTCAACCGCGTGATGCCGGCGACGCTGGCCGAGCAGCAGGCGCAGTCGCCCGCCTACAACATCGACAAGATCAACATCCCGGTGATGCTGGTGCAGGGCGCCAAGGACCTGCGCGTGCCGATGTCGCAGTACGAGGCCCTGCTCGAGGGCCTGACCAAGGCCGGCAAGCCGCCGGAAGTGACCATTGTCGAGGAGAAGGAAGGCCACGGCTTCTACGACTACCAGAACCAGGTGGACCTGTTCACGGCGGTCGAGAAGTTCCTGGACAAGCACACCGCCCCGGCCAAGCCGGCGGCCGGCGCGCCCTGAGGCTGCCGTCATGACTCCTGCGTCCCTCCGCAAGCTCTGCCTCACCGCCAGCCTCGTGCTGGCGGTGGGGCATGCCGTCGCCGCCACCGGGCCGGCGGCCAGCCACGAACAGCGGGTCGAACGCCTGACCGACTCGATGGTGGTGCTGATGCCCTTCGGCACCGTGTTCGAGTCCATCGCCGCCGCCGACCCGAAGTGGCCGGTCGGCGACAAGGTCGACGACTACCGCGCGTCCGACCTGATCTGCCTGCGCGACGAGCTTTCCGCCAAGGGTTATCGCCGATACACGCTCGGCCTGGTGCGGGACTACGCCAAGGCCAACCCGGAGCGCCTGGACGGCGACATCGCCCTGGTGGAAAGCGGCGTGGCCGAGATGTTCGGCAAGCTGGTCCTGGCCGGCGCCGACGGCGAACGCACCGGCGTGCAGGCGAACCCGGACGAGGTGCTGGCCGGCTATTCGCCCGAGCAGCTGGAGTCCTTCATGACCTTCTTCACCGCCCAGGAATACGCGGCCCTGCGCAAACTGGCCGGCCTGGGCGACCAGCTCAGCGTCGAGAAGTCGGCGGAAGAGAACGAGGCCGCCGGCGAACAGGTCGGCACCGACCTGGCCAGCAAGCTGATGTTCCGCGCCTTCGACACCTGCGGCGTCGCCCTGCCGTGACCCTCCGCCGCCCCGCCACTTCCATGGGAATGCACTGAATGGCCAGCAGGACCAGTACACGCGGCAAGCGCGGCGGATCGGCGATCGGCGGCGCGCTGTTCTGGGTTTTCACGCGCCTGGTGCTGCCGCTGGCGCTGGTCTACGCGGTGTTGTGGTGGCGCACCGGGGTGGTGATCGACCGCCAGCTGGACGCGCTGCGGCCCTACATGGACATCCGCCGCGGCAGCACCGTGCTCGGCCTCAACGGCGACGTCGGTATCCGCGACCTGGTGCTGCAGCCGCAGCCCGGTTCGCCGATGCCCGCGATCCGGGTCACGGCCGACCGCGCCGTGGTCCGCACGCCCGGCATCCTCTGGGTGCTGCGGGCGGCGACCATCGGCGTGCCGGACGAGATCCCGTCGCGTTTTGGTTTCAGCCTGACCGGTGCCGGCGTGGACGGGTCGACGGAGGCGCTGGACGCAGCCATGGTCGGCGGGCACGTGATGTTCCCCTTCGACCTGGCGGGCTGCGAACCCGGCATGAGCCTGGACGTCGCCAATGCCCTGGGCCTGCGCGAGGCCAGCAGCAATTTCGCCTTCACCATGGAATACGGCGGCGCCGACCACCTGCGCCTGCGCATCGAGGCCGAGACCCCGGAGCAGGCCCTGCTGGCCGGCGACATCAGCCTGAGCCTGGGGCCGGGCAGCGAACCCTCGCTGCGGCTGGCCACCGCCGGTTTCGAGTCCCTGAACCTCGTCATCGAGGACAAGGGCTTCGGCGCGCGCCGCAACGCCCATTGCGCCAAAAAACTGGGCCTGGCCCCCGAGGCTTTCGTCGAGAGGCACCTCGAGGCCGTGCGCGGCCTGTTCGCGGCCGATGGCCTGGTGCCCGGCGCCGCGATGGACCAGGCCTATGCCGGTTTCGTCCGCGACGGCGGCCGGCTGACGATCCAGGCGCGTCCGCTGCGCCCGGGGCCGCTGATGCAGCTGCAGGGCGTCGGGCTGGAGGATCTGGGTCTGTTCATGGATGCCTCGGTGAAGCACAACGACAACTTCACCGCGCCCCTGTCCTTCCTGCCGGCCGACCAGTTCGCGGTGGCGACGCCGGCGGACACGCCGGCCGCGGCCGCCGCGCCTGCCGCGCCTGCCGCGGATGCGGCCGCGGTCCCCGCGACCGGTGATGCCGCGAGGGCTTCCGCGGGCCTGGAACCCGGCGCCGAGATTCCCTACGAGGACCTGCCCAGGCACATCGGCGCCGAGGTCGAGGTCAGCACCAACATCGGCACCGTCCGTCGCGGCGTGCTCACCGGCGCCAGCTCGATCAGCATCATCCTCCGGCTGGCCCCGGCCGAGGGCGGCTTCCCGCTCTCGATGCCGAAAACCACCATCGTCAAGGTCCGCCTGGCGCCGCCCCTCACCGAAACACCGGAACCGCAAGACCATGCCCAAGCGCAGTGACATCAAGAGCATCCTGATCATCGGCGCGGGGCCGATCGTCATCGGCCAGGCCTGCGAGTTCGACTACTCCGGCGCCCAAGCCTGCAAGGCGCTGCGCGACGAGGGCTATCGGGTGATCCTGGTGAACTCGAACCCGGCGACGATCATGACCGACCCGGACATGGCCGACGCGGTCTACATCGAGCCGATCAACCCGGCCACGGTCGAACGCATCATCGCCAAGGAAAAACCCGATGCGCTGCTGCCCACCATGGGCGGCCAGACCGCGCTCAACTGCGCGCTGGACCTGGCCGACAACGGCGTGCTGGAGAAATACGGCGTCGAACTGATCGGCGCCTCGCGCGAGGCCATCCGGATGGCCGAGGACCGCGAACTGTTCCGCGTCGCGATGCGCGAGATCGGGCTGGACTGCCCGAAGGCCGAGGTCGCGCGTTCGCTCGACGAGGCCATCCGCATCCAGGCCACCGTCGGCTACCCGACCATCATCCGCCCGTCCTTCACCCTGGGCGGCAGCGGCGGCGGCATCGCCTACAACCGCGAGGAGCTGGTCGAGATCGTCACCCGCGGCCTCGAGCTGTCGCCCACCCACGAGGTGCTGGTCGAGGAGTCGGTGCTGGGCTGGAAGGAATTCGAGATGGAGGTGGTGCGCGACACCGCCGACAACTGCATCATCGT
>CBFGOZ010000177.1:0-5498 GCA_965650505.1 uncultured Arenimonas sp. | reverse complement strand
AATTCGACACCCCGGCCCTGAAGGTCCGCAGGTCGTCGTGCGGGAGGTCTTTTTCTGCGGCTTCGAAAACATGGACGTTTTCGAAGAGCCTACATGGACGTATTCACGGCGTCCGCAGAAAAAGACCTCACGTACGACGGCCTATCGCCAAGAACGAGCCCGGCACCAAGCGCCACGAACCGCGAGCAAGTGACCTGCTTGCGCCAACGGCGCAAGCCCCGATCAGGCCGGTGTGTTGGCCGCGATCAGGCGCAGCATCGCGCCGAGGCCGCCGTGCAGCGCACTGACCTCGTAACCGAGGCGCTTGAGCACGAAGGCCGCGGCGGCGGAACGCTCGCCGGTGTTGCAGTAGACGATGACGCGGCTGCCCGAGGGCAGCACGTTGGCCACGTCCTCGCGCAGGCGGTACAGCGGCACGTTGAGCGAACCGTCGATCGCCCGCTGCGCGTGTTCCTCCGGCATGCGCACGTCCAGCAGCGCCGCACCGGCGTGCACCAGGCGCGCGGCTTCCGCCGGCAGCACCCAGGACAGCATCGGTGGCTTGAGCACCGCCTCGAAAGCCTCGCGCGAGAGCCGCATCAGCTGACCGCCCTGCATCATGCGCACCGTGGCGTTGCGCGGCAGGTTCGACAGCAGCGCGTCCTCGCCGAAGGTATCGCCTTCGCGCAGGTAGGCGACCACCTGGGGCGCACCGTCGAGATACTTGGACACCGACGCCGTGCCTTCGCGCACCACGTAGAAATAATCCGGCGCGTCGCCCTCGCGCATCACGATCTCGCTGGGCTTGACCGTCACCGGCTCGAACATCTGGAACATCTTCTCGATGTTGCCGGTGGGCAGGCGCGCGAAGGCCGGCGCACGCAGCAGCCGGAACACCCAGTTGTTGCCGCCAGGCGCACCGCCGAAGTGCCTGTAGTTCTCGTCGCGGCTCAGCTGGTCCCAGGTGATCAGCTTCTCGAGGTAGCGGCGGTCCAGGCGCATCACCCGCGCCTTGCCGGACACCACCTTGGCGGTGAATCGGCGCGGGATGGCGTCGTTGAGCGAATAGCGCCCGTGCGGCGCGCTGGCGATGTGGCTGACGCTGCGCCCGTCCGGATAGTTGCACTTGAGCTCGCCGTCGAGCAGGTAGACGGTGTCGTCGTCCAGGTCCCCGGCCTCGAACACGTTCTCGCCGCGCTGGTAGTCCGACACCATGGCCTCGCGGGCGAGCTGGTCGCGCGTTTCCGGGCGCAGCGTGTCGAGCTGGAACAGGCGGGCCAGTTCGGTGGCGGGGACGGGCATGGAGGAGGCTCCGGGAGCGTGATGGGTCGAGTCTATCGCTGCGAAGGGTAACAGCGGTAGCTGGTGGATCAGGGGATTTTCGGGAGCAAAGCGCCCGCTGCGCGGGGGCTGGGGACCAGGATTGCCGCGCACATCCATGTGCTCGGCCCTCCGCTTCGCTCCGGGTTGGCTGCGCCGACGAAAATTGTTCCGGACAATTTTCTCGAACGAGGGTCGACTTTCCTTCCCCCCAGCCAAAAAGAAGAGGGCCCCCTTTCGGGGGCCCTCTTCTTTTTTGGCTGGGGGACTAGGATTCGAACCTAGATAGGCAGAGTCAGAGTCTGCAGTCCTACCATTAGACGATCCCCCAATTCGGGGTCGCCGCCAGGCCTCTAAGCGATTAGCGCTTCGAGAACTGGGTGGCGCGGCGGGCCTTGTGCAGGCCGACCTTCTTGCGCTCGACCTCGCGGGCGTCGCGGGTCATGAGGCCGGCCTTGCGCAGGTCCGACTTCAGCGTGTCGTTGTACTCGACCAGGGCGCGGGCGATGCCCAGGCGGATGGCGCCGGCCTGGCCGGTGATGCCACCACCCTCGACCGTGACGGTGATGTCGAACTTGTCGCCCATCTTGGTCACTTCGAGCGGCTGGCGCACGATCATGCGCGAGGTCTCGCGGCCGAAGAACTCGTCGACCGGGCGGCCGTTGACGACGATCGCGCCCTTGCCGGAGCGCAGGAACACGCGGGCGGTGGAGGACTTGCGACGGCCGGTGCCGTAATTCTGCTGGGTAGCCATGTGGATGCCTTAAGCCTTGAAGTCCAGAGCCTGCGGCTGCTGGGCGGAATGCGGATGCTCCGAGCCCTTGTAGACCTTGAGCTTGCGGAACATGGCGCGGCCGAGCGGGTTCTTGGGCAGCATGCCCTTGACGCCGATCTCGATCACGCGCTCCGGGTGCGCGTCCAGCGCCTGGCCGAGCGACTCGGTCTTCAGGTTGCCGACGTAGCCGGTGAAGCGGTGGTACTTCTTGTCCTGCAGCTTGTTGCCGGTGACGTGGATCTTCTCGGCATTGATCACGACGAGGTAGTCGCCGGTATCGACGTGCGGGGTGTACTCCGGCTTGTGCTTGCCGCGCAGACGGCGCGCGAGTTCCGAGCACAGGCGACCAAGCGTCTTGCCGCTGGCATCGACCACATACCAGTCCTGCTTGACGGTCTCCGGCTTGGCGCTGACGGTCATGGACTTCATGACGGCTCCAATAGAATTCGGGGTTGGAAAGAGGCGGAATGATAGCGGCCCTTTCCGGCCCGCGCAAGCCCGAATTAACCCCGTGTTAGCATCCGGGCATGCCCGTCACGCCTGTCCAGGGCCCCCGCCCCGCCCCGGAAAGCCCCGCCGCCCATGGCCTGGTCGCCCTGGCGGACCGCTGCGTGCAGTGCGGCCTCTGCCTGCCGCATTGTCCCACCTACCGGCTCGACCGCAGCGAATCCGAATCGCCGCGCGGCCGCATCGCCTACATCAAGGCCGTGGCGCAGGAACGGATCGCGCCCAGTGCGGCGGGCGACGCCCACCTGGACCACTGCCTGGGTTGCCGCCGCTGCGAACCGGTCTGCCCGGCCGGCGTTTCCTATGGCGAACTGCTGCTCGGGGCCCGGGCCGCGCAGGCGCAGCGGCGCCCGCCGCCGCGCCGGCTGCGCTGGGCGGTCGCCCTGCTGGCCCGCCCGGTCCTGCTGGGCTTCCTGCTCGATCTTTACCGCCGCTTCGGCGGGCTGCTGCCGCCGCGGACCCGGCCGGCGCTGCCGCGCCCCCCGGCCCCTGCCGACCTGCCGGCACCGCAGCCGGCCGCGGCGGCCGTGGCGCTGTTCTCCGGCTGCGTGGCGGACCGGTACGAGTCCGGCAGCCGCGCCGCGCTGGCGCGCCTGCTGGGCCAAGCGGGGCTGCAGGCGCTGCAGCCGGCGGGCCAGACCTGCTGCGGCGCGGCCGCTGCCCACGCCGGTGACGCCGCGACCGCGACCCGCCTGGCCACCGCCAACCGTTCGGCCTTTGCCGGAAGCGATCGCGTGCTCTGCCTGGCCAGCGGCTGCCAGGACAGCCTGGCCCGCAGCCTGGCCGGCGGGCCGGTGGTCGAGGATGCCCTGGTGGCCCTGGACCGGGTCGCGGACCGCCTTCGGTTCCGGCCTGCGCGCGGGCGGGTCGCCCTGCACCTGCCCTGCACCCAGCGCAGCGTGGTGCGCAGCGACGCCGCCCTGCGCCGGCTGCTGGCGCGCGTGCCCGGGCTGGACCTGGTCGAGTTGCCCGATACCGGCTGCTGCGGCGCCGCCGGCCTGCACCAGCTGGCCGAGCCGGCACGGGCGGCCGCGCTGCGCCAGCCCCTGCTTGATGCCCTGGCCGCGAGCGGCGCCACCGAACTGGTGTCCGCCAACATCGGCTGCCGGCTGCACCTGGCCGGGGGAACTACAATCCCGGTGCGCCATCCGATCGACTTCCTGGCCGAGCACCTGGCATGACCCCGACCCGCCGCTACAGTCCGCTGGACCGCCTGCTGATCGAAGCCCAGCACGCCCTGGGCACCAGCCTGGGCCAGGCCCGGGCGGAACGTCCGAATCCGGCCGGCTCCCTGCGCGACCCGGCGCTGGACGCCGCCGACCGCCGCCACGCCGCCGGCCTGATGCGCATCAACCACACAGGCGAGGTCTGCGCCCAGGCCCTGTACGTGGGCCAGGCCGCCGTGGCCCGCGACGCCGCCACCCGTGAGCAGCTGCTGCACGCGGCCCAGGAGGAAACCGACCACCTGGCCTGGTGCCACGACCGCCTGCGCGAACTCGACAGCCGGCCCAGCCTGCTCAACCCGCTCTGGTACGCCGGCAGCTACGCGATCGGCCTGGCCGCGGGCCTGCGCGGCGACGGCTGGAACCTGGGATTCGTGGTCGAGACCGAGCGCCAGGTCGAAGCCCACCTGGACGAACACCTGGGCAGTCTGCCGTCCGGCGACGAACGCAGCCGCGCCATCCTGCGCACCATGAAGGCCGACGAGGCCCGCCACGCCGACCACGCCGAACAGGCCGGCGCCCGCAGGCTTCCGCAGCCCATCCCGCGGCTGATGGCGCTCAGTTCCCGCCTGATGAAGCTCGTCGCCTACCGCCTCTAGCCCGGGGTTCGGGCCCCGGACTCGACTGCCCGCTCAGGGGGAGGCGAACTTGAGGCCGATGATGCCGGCCAGGATCAGGGCGATGCAGGCCAGGCGCGGCCAGGCCGCCGATTCGCCGAACAGCACGATGCCCAGGATCGCGGTGCCGACCGCACCGATGCCGACCCAGACCGCATAGCCGGTGCCGATCGGTATTTCCTTCAGCGCCAGCGCCAGGCACCACATGCTGGCCGCCATCGCCGCGATGGTGACCGTGCTGGCCAGCGGCCGGGTGAAGCCCTCGGTGTACTTGAGGCCGATGGCCCAGACGATCTCGAGCACCCCGGCGATCGACAGGTAGATCCACGCCATGTCACTTCTCCTTTCCTTTCCAAAGCCCTGAAAACAAGGACGGCCCGGAGCCTGCGCTCCGGACCGTCGTCGGTCCTGCGAATGCCGGGAACGGTCCCGGCCGCGGGTCGTCCCGCGGGTCGGCTCAGTCGGCCAGGTTGTGGCCGTTGAACAGCTCGACGATCTCGCGCTTGAGCTGGTTCTCGATCCGCAGCCGGTCCTTGAAGCCCAGGTTCTTGGCCTTCTCCTCGAACAGGTAGGTGTCGAGGTCGAATTCCTTCAGGTGCATCTTCGTGTGGAACAGGTTCTCCTGGTACACGTTGACGTCGATCATCTCGTACTTGCTCTTGATCGGCTTGGACAGGAAGTCCTGGATCGAGTTGATCTTGTGGTCGATGTAGTGCTTCTTGCCCTTCACGTCGCGGGTGAAGCCGCGCACGCGGTAGTCCATCACCACGATGTCGGACTCGAAGCTCTCGATCAGGTAGTTCAGGGCCTTCAGCGGCGAGATGACGCCGCAGGTGGCGACGTCGATGTCGGCGCGGAAGGTGGCGATGCCGTTGTGCGGATGCGTCTCCGGATAGGTGTGCACGGTGATGTGCGACTTGTCCAGGTGCGCGACCACGGCGTCGGAGATGAGCTCCTTGCCGGCGGCCTTCTTGTCGATGACGGGCTCCTCCGAGATCAGGATGGTCACCGAGGCGCCCTGGGGGTCGTAGTCCTGGCGGGCCACGTTCAGGATGTTGGCGCCGATGATCTCGGCCA
>CBFGOZ010000176.1:0-5521 GCA_965650505.1 uncultured Arenimonas sp. | reverse complement strand
GCGCGGTGTGCTTGCGGTCCTGGTCGATCCAGCCCTGCAGGGTCTCGACGATCATGGCGTCCTGGCACAGGCCGCCGTTCTCGGCGGCCACGGCATCCAGCCAGCGCCGCACGTCGGGTTCGTCGCCGTGCGCGGCGACGAAGCCGGGCAGGGCGCGGCGGGCATACGGGAACAGCACGTCCTTGACGAAGGAAATGCTGCTGGTCGTGCCTTCGATGTCGGTGAGGATCGTCTTCAAGCTCAACCCGCCTGGCCCTTTTCGTAGCGCGGGAAACGCTGCGCGATGTCGGTGCCGGTGAAGTGGCCGACCCAGCCATCGGGCTCGGTGAAGAAACGGATGGCGACGAAACTGGGTTCCGGGCCCATGTCGAACCAGTGCGTGGTCGAATCCGGCACGCCGATCAGGTCGCCCTGCTCGCAGCGGATCTCGTACACGGTGTCGCCCACGTGCAGGGTGAACAGGCCCGAGCCGGCGACGAAGAAACGCACCTCGTCTTCCTTGTGGAAATGTTCGTCCAGGAACTTGGCGCGCATCGCGTCCTTGTTCGGGTTGTCGGGCGCGATGGAAACGACGTCCACCGTCCTGAAGCCGTTTTCGGCGACCAGCCTGTCGATGTCGGCGCGGTAGGCGGCCATCACCTCTTCGGGCGTGGCGCCGGGCTGCACCGGCTGCGCGGCCTGCCACTGTTCGAAGCGCACGCCGATGGGTTTCAGGCGATCGGCGATCGTCGCCAGGTCCTCGGTGGAGGACAGCGGGGTGGAGGGGTCGGAGTCCTTGAAGATCCGAAGGCGGCTCATGACTGCAGTCTCCTCAGGTCGAGCTCACAGGCGAACAGGAATTCGAAGGCTTCCAGGTGGCGGCGCGCCTCGGCCATGTCCTTGCCCCAGGCGTAGAGGCCGTGGCCGTCGATCAGATAGCCCCAGAGCGGGCCGGCGTCGAGCAGGCCCTCGACCTGCGCCGCCAGGGCCGGCATGTCCTGGGTGTTGGGCAGCACGGGCACGTCGATGGCCATCTCGTGGGTCTGGTTGCCGGCGAAGGCCTTCAGCAGTTCGTAGCCTTCCAGGCGGACATGGCCCTGGCCGGCGAACAGGCGCGAGCTGACGGTCTGGGTGCGCGAATGGGTGTGCAGCACGCAGCCGATGTCCGGAAAGCGGGCGTAGAGCTGGGTGTGCAGCAGGGTTTCGGCGGACGGGCGGTGCGTGGTCGCCACCGGCTGCCCGGCGAAGTCCACGACCATGATGTCGGCCTCGGTCAGCCGGCCCTTGTCGCGGCCGGAAACCGTGATGGCGGCATGGCGGTCGTCCAGCCGCATCGAAAAATTGCTGCTGGTGGCCGGGGTCCAGCCCAGGGCGGACAGCTCGCGGGTGCTGGCGACGATCTCGGCGGCGCGCCGGGCCAGCCGGGCCGGGTCAAAGGGCAGGTTTTCCATGGCGCGAAGTCTAGCCCAAGCCGGCGTCGGCGGCCGCTTGACCGGCGTCAACGATTTGTTCACCGCAGGGGACTACACTGCGCGCAGCCATCGGAATCCCTCCGTAGCCAACAGGTAAACCATGAACGCTCCCTCCGCTTCCCGCCGCCGTTTCCTGGTCCAGGCCGTGATTGCCGCCGTGGCCGCCCCCTTCGTCGCGCCCGCCGTCATCGGCACCGCCTCGGCCCAGGCCCTGAAGCCGCTGCCGGCCGACAACGCCACCGCCATCGCGCTGGCCTACGTCGTCGACGCCAAGACCAGCAAGCACCCGAACTTCAAGCCGGGCAGCAACTGCGGCAACTGCCAGTTCTTCACCGCCGCCACCGGCGCCTGCACCCTGTTCCCGGGCTTCAGCGTGCCGGCCGCGGCCTGGTGCAGCGCCTGGGCCAAGAAGGCCTGAACACGGGTACCGGCCGTCTCGGCCGGTGAGACCGCCGGGCGGCTAGAATCCCCGCATCTGTGATGCCGGGGATCGCCTTGACCGCTGCCGAAACCGTTTACCTGCTGCTGGGCCTGCTGGCTGGACTGGTTGGTGCCGGCGCCGCATCGCTCTGGATCGCCCGCCGCCGCCTGCAGCAGGCGCGAGACGCCGGTCGCGCCGAGCGCGAGCCCGAGCTGGCCGCGCTTGCGCGTGACGCCAAGGCGCTGGCCGACCAGCGCGACGACCTCAGGGCGCGCCTTTCCGCGGTCGAAGCCGAGCTGCGTGCGGCCAGCGAGGCGCGTGCCGGTGCCGAAGCCCGTGCCGCGAGTCTGGAGGCCCGGCTGGAAGAGCAGAAGGGCGCCGCCGAAAAGCGCTACCAGGACCTCGAATCGGCGCGCGAACAGCTCAAGCGCGATTTCCAGGCGCTGGCCACGGAAATCCTGGAAGACAAGTCCAAACGCTTCGGCGAACAGAACGCGACCCAGATCGGCCAGCTGCTCAATCCGCTCAAGGACCAGATCGACGGCTTCCGCAGATCCGTCAACGAGGCCTACGAGAAGGAGAACAATGCCCGCGTCGCGCTGCAGACCCGCATCGACGACCTCGTGCGCCTGAACCAGACCCTGGGCCAGGAAGCGCAGAGCCTCAGTCGCGCGCTCAGCAGCGACAACCGCAGCCAGGGCTACTGGGGCGAGCTCAAACTCGAGCGCCTGCTGGAAACAGCCGCCCTGGAGAAGGGCCGCGACTACTTCACCCAGGAGAGCTTCAGGGACGGCGATGGCGACCGCTACCGTCCCGATGCCGTGCTGCGCCTGCCGGAAGACAAGTCCATCATCATCGACGCCAAGATGGCCCTGCTCGACTACCAGCGCGCCTGCGAGGCCGTGGACGAGGCCGAACGCGAGGCCCACTTCGGCCGCCACGTGGTGGCGCTGCGCAACCACGTGAAGCAGCTGGGCGACAAGGACTACAGCCGGCTCGAAGGCCTGAGCAGTCCGGAGCTGGTGCTGATGTTCGTGCCGGTCGAGGCCGCCTTCCTGGAGGCGCTGCGCCGCGACCCGCAGCTCTATGCCTACGCCTTCGAGCGCAAGATCATCCTGGTCGGCCCCAGCAACCTGCTGGCGTCGCTGAAGCTGGTGGCGCAGATCTGGCGCACCGAGCACCAGAACGCCAACGCCAAGGCCATCTCCGACCGCGCGTCCAAGCTTTACGACAAGTTCGTGCTGTTCGCCGAGGACATGGGCCGGGTGGGCGAGGCCCTGGACCGGGCGCAGAAGGCGCAGCAGGACGCCGTGTCGAAACTCTCCACCGGGCACGGCAACCTGGTGCGCCAGGCCGAGATGCTGCGCAAGCTGGGCGTCGCGCCGTCGAAGAAACTGCCGGCCGCGCTGCAGGACCTCACCGAGTCCGGAAACGACGACGGCGCGGACTGACCGCGCCGCCCAGCGAAAGCCGCGCCCGGATCAGGGCGTGCGGCCGCCGAACACCCGGAACAGCACCCAGACGCCGACCGCCACCGCGAACGCGCCCAGGATCATCGACCAGGGCGAGGTGAAGATCAGCACGCCGCAGGCCAGCAGCGCGACCGCGCCCAGCACCCGGTCGGAGCGGCCCGAAGGCCGCGCGGGCGTGCCCACCATCAGCGCCAGGCCGGCCGCCAGGTAGGCCAGCACGATCAGCAGCGTCACCATGCCGATGATGGTGCCGAACTGGCCCGCCACCGTCGGCGCCAGGGTGGCGAAGGCGATGACGGTCATCGCCACCGCGACGAACAGCAGGCCCCAGCCGGCGGCGCCGTTGGGCAGCATCCGGCCGAAGGCGCGGGGCAGGTAGCCACGTTCGGCGGCGCGGGCGCCGGCTTCGCCGGCCACCAGCATCCAGCCACCGAGCGTGCCGGTGGCCTTCAGTCCGGCGGCGGCGGCGATCACCAATGCGGCCCAGGGCCCGAAGATCACCGCGGCGACCAGGGCGAAGGGCGCGCCCGAGGCGGCCAGCTCCTGGTGCGGCACGATGCCCATCACCAGCACCGACGAGACCAGGTAGACCACGCCGGCGATCACCACGCCGGCGATGGTGGCGCGCGGCACGTTGCGGTCGGGGTCGTCGACGATGCCGGCGACCATCGCGCCCGTCTCCAGGCCGACGAAGGCCCAGAACACCGGCGCCAGGTTGGCGAACACCACGGCCGCGTCGCTGCGTTCGGTGACGTTCCAGGCGGCGGAGTACAGGTCGGCGTCGAAATGGCCCCAGCCGCCGACCAGCACCGCGGCCACCGGCAGCAGGCCGAACACCACGCAGACCGACTGGAACTTGGCCACCGGCCGCGGACCGAGCAGGTTGACGCCGAACATCGCCCAGATCAGGGCGAGCTGGCCGATCAGGCGCACGCCGGTGTCGTCACCGGCGATCGGCAGCAGGGTCACGATGTAGCCGAAGGCCGCCACGGCGATGGCGTTGTTGCCCATCCAGGCCGCGGCCCAGTAGAGCGAGGTGGCCAGGAAACCCATGTCGCGGCCCAGGGCCGGGCGCACGTAGTCGTCGGGGCAGTTGAGGTTGGGATAGTCGCGGGCCAGGCGGGCGAAGGCGCCGCCCAGGATCATCGCGATCACCGTGCCGACCAGCCAGCTGATCGCAGTGACGCCGCCCTGGCTGGCCAGGGAGGCGGGAAGCAGGAAGAACCCGGACCCGATCATGTTGTTGGCCACCACGAAGGTGGCCAACAACACGCCGATCTTCTTCGGCGCGACGGTGCTCATGCGCCGGATTCCCCGTCAGTTCGGGGATTCGGTGCCGTTCGCCAGGTGGCTGCGGCGGTATCCGTAGGCGTAGTAGAAGATGATGCCGATCACCGACCAGCCCAGGAACATCGACAGGGTATAGGTCGAGAGGTTGAAGAACAGCAGCAGGGTGCCGGCGATCGCCAGCGGGCAGACCAGCCAGACCATCGGCGTGCGGAAGGGACGCGGGCGGTTGGGCTGGGTCTTGCGCAGGATCATCACGCCGACGGCCACCATCAGGAACGCGAACAGCGTGCCGGAGTTGGAGATGTCGGCCAGCACGCCCACCGGGAACATCGCCGCGAACAGCGACACCGCGATGCCGGTGATCAGGGTGATGATGTGCGGGGTGTGGAACTTCGGATGGATCTTCGACAGCACGTCCGGCAGCAGGCCGTCGCGCGACATCGTGAAGAAGATGCGGGTCTGGCCGAACAGCATCATCAGGATGACCGAGGGCAGGGCCAGCGCGGCGGCGATGCCGATGGCATTGCCCCACCACTCGAAGCCCAGCAGGCGCAGCACGTGGGCCAGCGGCTCCTTGCTGCAGACCAGCTCTTCCGAGCCTTTGCAGGCGGCGGCCAGTTCAGCGCTGCCGGGCAGCATGGCCACGCCGTTGGCGTCGAGCATCGGCTGCGAACCGACCGAACCCACCGCGGCGTAGCCGACCAGCAGGTAGAAAATGGTGCAGATGCCGAGCGAGCCGATCAGGCCGATCGGGATGTTGCGGTTCGGGTTGCGGGTTTCCTCGGCGGCGGTGGACACCGCGTCGAAGCCGACGTAGGCGAAGAAGATCGAAGCCGCGGCGCCCAGCACGCCGATGCCGCCCATCGGGCTGCCCCAGCCGGTCGGCA
>CBFGOZ010000175.1:0-5629 GCA_965650505.1 uncultured Arenimonas sp. | reverse complement strand
GCCGGACAAGGCCATCGACGTCATCGACGAGGCCGGCGCCCGCCAGCGCCTGCTGGACGAGGACAAGCGCAAGAAGGTGGTCGACGTCGAGGAGATCGAGCTGATCGTGGCCAAGATGGCGCGCATTCCGACCAAGCAGGTCAGCGCCTCGGACAAGGACGTGCTCAAGAACCTCGAGCGCAACCTCAAGATGGTGATCTTCGGCCAGGACCCGTCCATCGAGACCCTGGTGTCGGCGATCAAGCTGGCCCGTTCCGGCCTGGCCAACCCCGACAAGCCGATCGGCAACTTCCTGTTCGCCGGCCCCACCGGCGTCGGCAAGACCGAAGTGACCAGGCAGCTGGCCATGCAGCTTGGCATCGAGCTGGTGCGCTTCGACATGTCCGAGTACATGGAAGCCCACTCCGTGAGCCGCCTGATCGGCGCGCCCCCGGGTTATGTCGGCTTCGACCAGGGCGGCCTGCTGACCGAGAAGATCGTGAAGACCCCGCACTGCGTGCTGCTGCTCGACGAAATCGAGAAGGCGCATCCGGACGTGTTCAACATCCTGCTGCAGGTGATGGACCGCGGCGTGCTGACCGACACCAATGGTCGGGAAGCCAATTTCCGCAACGTGGTGCTGGTGATGACCACCAACGCCGGCGCCGCCCAGGCGGCCCGCCGCACCATGGGCTTCGTCGAGCAGAACCACACGACCGACGCGATGGAGGTGATCCGCAAGGCCTTCACGCCAGAGTTCCGCAACCGCCTGGATGCGATCATCCAGTTCGGCGCGCTGGGGCTGGAGCACATCCTGCGCGTGGTGGACAAGTTCCTGATCGAACTCGAGGCCCAGCTGCACGAGAAGCACGTGTCGCTGTCGGCCACGCCCGAGGCGCGCCAGTGGCTGGCCGAACACGGTTTCGATCCGCAGATGGGCGCCCGCCCGATGGCGCGGCTGCTGCAGGACAAGATCAAGCGTCCGCTGGCCGACGAGCTGCTGTTCGGCAAGCTGGCCGATGGCGGCCGGGTGACGGTGGACGTGCGCGACGGCGAACTGGTCGTCACCGCCCAGGCCGAGCCCGAGAAGCTCCTGCCCGCCACGGTCTGAAACCGCGGTTCCATGCGCGAAAAGAAAACGGCGGCCGATGGCCGCCGTTCTTCTTCAGGGCACCGCGTTATTTCATGCGGTAGGTGATGCGGCCCTTGGTCAGGTCGTAGGGAGTCATCTCGACCTTGACCTTGTCGCCGGTGAGGATGCGGATGTAGTTCTTGCGCATGCGGCCGGAGATGTGGGCGGTGATGACGTGGCCGTTCTCGAGCTTGACCCGGAACATGGTGTTCGGAAGGGTCTCGAGCACCGTGCCTTCGAATTCGATGGAA
This sequence comes from uncultured Arenimonas sp., assembly GCA_965650505.1. Lineage (GTDB taxonomy): Bacteria > Pseudomonadota > Gammaproteobacteria > Xanthomonadales > Xanthomonadaceae > Arenimonas. The sequence continues at coordinate 4,267 of CBFGOZ010000175.1, read as the reverse complement.
TCGTCTTTGGACATTCTTGGTTTCGCTGGACGGGAAAGCCGGCCTTGCAAGCCGCGCATTCTGCCATGCCCTTGCCGGGCTTGCAAAAATTTGGTTAATCGGCGCTGACGGCCGTTAGTGCCGATGCCGGGAAAGGCGCTACCCGCGCGGTCCAGGGCCCCGGCACGGCGGGCAGGGCGGTCAGCCGCGCCACCTCGGCCAGGAAGGCGGTGCGCGGCATGCGCCGTCCGCCCAGGCTCAGCAGGTGGGGGTTTTCGACCTGGGCGTCGAGCAGGGGCCAGCCCCAGCCGCGCAGTATCCGGACCAGGCCGGCCAGGGCCACCTTCGAGCCCCCGGATTCGGCGCTGAACATGCTCTCGCCGAAGAACATCCGGCCCAGGGCCACGCCATAGATGCCGCCGACCAGGCGCCCGCCGTCGAACACCTCGACGCTGTGGGCGTGGCCGAGCCGGTGCAGCTCCAGATAGGCGGCGCGCATCTCGGGAGTGATCCAGGTGCCGTCCTGGCCCGGCCGCGGGCTGCGGGCGCAGGCGTCGATGACGGCGGCGAAAGCGGTGTCGGCGCGCAGCTCCCAGGGGCTGCGGCGCAGCTCGCGGCGCAGCCGCCGGGGCAGGGCGAAGGCGTCGGTGCGGAACACCATGCGCGGGTCCGGACACCACCACAGCACCGGCTCCCCGGCCGAATACCAGGGAAAGATGCCCTGCGAGTACGCGTTGACCAGCCGCGTCGGGGTCAGATCGCCGCCCATGGCCAGCAGCCCGTTCGGATCGCGGGTCGCGCCGTCGGCCGGCGGAAACGGCGCCGACGGATCAGCCGGCAGCAGGGGCAGTCGGATCGGCATCGCGATAGGGGCTGTGGGTCAGCACGGCCCGATGGTAGTCGGCAGTGCCGGCGCGTTCACGCGCGCACCAGTCGGCCAGGGCCGGCGCGAACAGCGGGTCGGCGACCCAGTGCCCGCTGTGCGTGGTTTCGGGCAGGAAGCCGCGCGCGACCTTGTGCTCGCCCTGTGCGCCGGGCTCGAACACCTGCAGGCCTTCGCGCAGGCAGTAGTGAATGCCCTGGTAGTAGCAGGTCTCGAAATGCAGGCCGGGCGCCGGCCGGGCCTCGCTGCTGCCCCAGTAGCGGCCGTAGAGCCGGTCGCCGCCGCGCAGGCACAGCGCGCCGGCGACGGTCTCGCCGTCCTTTTCGGCCAGGAACAGCACCAGCTGCCGCGGCATCGCCCGGGCCAGGTGCCGGAAGAACTCCAGGGTCAGCGCCGGGTGGTTGCCGTAATCGCCGAAAGTGCGGCAGTAGAAGAAGTGCATCGTCGCCAGGTCGTCGTCGCTGGCTTCGTCGCCGTGCACGGTGCGGAAGCGATAGCCGGCGCGCGCCACCTTCTCGCGCTCCTGGCGCAGGTTCTTGCGCTTCTTGGGCAGCAGCGCGGCAAGGAAGTCGTCGAAGTTCCGCCAGCCGCGGTTGCGCCAGTGGTACTGCACGTCCTGGCGCGCCATCCAGCCCTCGCCGAAGGCCGCGGCCTCGTCGGCAGGATGGAAGTTGACGTGCACCGACGACAGCCCGTCTTTGCCGGCCTGGTCGACCAGGGCCGCCGCCAGCGCGGCGCGGTCATCCGGTTCTTGCGCCAGCAGCCGGGGCCCGGTGACGGGCGAGTAGGGCACGGCCACCAGCCACTTCGGGAAATACTCGCGGCCGGCGCGCGCGTAGGCCGCGGCCCAGGCCTGGTCGAACACGAATTCGCCGTGCGAATTGGACTTCAGGTAACCCGGCGCCGCCGCGACCAGCCGGCCGTCGCGCCAGAGCGTGGCGTGGCGGGGCGTCCAGCCCCAGCGCGGGCGCAGGCAGCCCTCGCGCTCCAGTCCCGACAGGAAGGCGTGCTCGACGAAGGGGTTGCGGCGGTCGTGCAGGGCGTCCCAGGCGTCGGCGGGGATCTCGTCGAGGCGGGCGTGCAGGCGAAGTTCGGGCATGCGGCCAGAATACGCGCCGAGCGCGAAGGAATCGTGCGGACCGGCGCGCACGCGGTGGCGCCGGTCCGGCGGATCAATGTTCTTTGTCGAGGAATTTCTCGGCGTCCAGCGCCGCCATGCAGCCGAAGCCGGCCGAGGTGATGGCCTGGCGGTAGACCTGGTCGGCCACGTCGCCGGCGGCGAACACGCCCGGGATGCTGGTGGCGGTGGCGTTGCCTTCCAGGCCCGACTTGATGGTCAGGTAGCCGTTGCGCATCTGCAGCTGGCCCTCGAACAGCGAGGTGTTGGGCGTGTGGCCGATGGCCACGAAGAAGCCCTGCACCGCGATCTCGCGGGTCGAGTCGTCCTTGGTCGAGCGGATGCGCATGCCGTTCACGCCCGAGTCGTCGCCCAGCACCTCGTCCACGGTGTGGTCCCAGATCAGCTCGACCTTGCCGGCCTGGGCCTTGGCAAAGAGTTTGTCCTGCAGGATCTTCTCCGAGCGCAGCTTGTCGCGGCGGTGCACCAGGTAGACCTTGCGGGCGATGTTGGACAGGTACAGGGCCTCTTCGACGGCCGTGTTGCCGCCGCCGATCACGGCCACGTCCTGGTCGCGGAAGAAGAAGCCGTCGCAGGTGGCGCAGGCCGACACGCCCTTGCCCATGTACTTCTGCTCGCTTTCGATGCCCAGGTACTTGGCGCTGGCGCCGGTGGCGATGATCAGGCCGTCGGCGGTGTATTCACCGCTGTCGCCGACCAGGCGGAAGGGCCGGCGCGACAGGTCGGCGGTATGGATGTGGTCGAAGATGATCTCGGTGTCGAAACGCTCGGCGTGCGCCTGCATGCGCGCCATCAGGTCCGGGCCCATCAGGCCGTGGGCGTCGCCCGGCCAGTTGTCGACCTCGGTGGTGGTCATCAGCTGGCCGCCCTGCTGCAGGCCGGTGACCAGCACCGGCTTGAGGTTGGCGCGGGCGGCGTAGACCGCGGCGGCGTAGCCGGCGGGGCCGGAACCGAGGATGAGCAGGCGGCTGTGCTTGGGGGCGGTCATGTATGATTCTTCAGGCTTATGAAGGGACAGCGCGGCGATGGCGGAAACATCGTTCCACCGTGGCTGCGAAGGTCCCGTAGCTTGTAGGCCGAAGCAGGGCAAATCAAGGCAAGCGCTCCGGCCACAGCGTTTCGGGCCCGGCCCGCGGCAGACTGGGCGCACCGCCATGAATTGCTGTATAAACAGCCGTCTATAACGTTTTCCTGAGGTCTTTTCTCTCAGTGGCGCGCTCTCCCGATCGAAGCACCACCGCCGGCCTCGACCGCCGCCAGAAACTCTGGCGCGAACTGGCCTTGGTCGCCATCTCGCCGCTGCTGCTCTACCTGCTGGCCAGCCTGCTCAGCTACCACCCGGACGATCCGGGCTGGTCGCGCACCGGCAGCGTGGCCGGCGAACTGCACAACTTCGGTGGTCTGGTCGGCGCCTACCTGGCCGACCTGGCCTTCTGGTTCTTCGGCTACGTGGCCTACACCGTGCCCCTGGTGCTGGGTGGCGTGGCCTGGATCGCGCTGTTCGGGCTCGACTCCGATGGCGATGGCCGGGTGGATTTCGGCCCGGCCCTGCGCCTGATCGGCATCGTCGGTTTCCTGGTCTCGGCCTGCGGGCTCTGCCACACCCTGGGCGGCCCGGCGGCCAACCTGCCGCAGGAATCCGGCGGCATCCTCGGCAGCCTGGTCGGCCGCTCGATGCGCACCGTGTTCGGCGGCCTGGGCGGCAACCTGTTCCTGTTCGCCGTGCTGCTGATGTCGGTCACCCTGGCCACCGGCCTGAGCTGGTTCGCGCTGATGGACTGGATCGGCGGCAAGGTGCTGGCGCTGTTCGGCCGCCTGGGCGAAAGCACCAAGCAGGCCGCCGAGTGGCAGCGCGCCCGCGCCATGCGCGAGGAGCGCGAGGAAGTGCGCAAGGTCGAGACCGTCAAGCGCGCCAAGCGCGAGCCGGTGCACATCGAGCCGCCGCCCAAGGCCGTGATCGAGAAGTCCGAACGCGCCCAGCGCGAGCAGCAGATCCCGCTGTTCAACGCCGGTGGCAACGACGGCCTGCCGCCGTTGTCCCTGCTGGACGACCCGAAGGAGCAGCCCAAGGGTTATTCCGAGGAGACGCTGGAAACGCTGTCGCGCCAGATCGAGTTCAAGCTCAAGGACTTCCGGGTCGAGGTGCAGGTGGTCGGCGCCTATCCGGGCCCGGTGATCACCCGCTTCGAGATGGAGCCGGCGCCGGGCGTGAAGGGCAGCCAGATCAGCTCGCTGGACAAGGACATCGCCCGCGGCCTGTCGGTGAA
>CBFGOZ010000174.1:0-5630 GCA_965650505.1 uncultured Arenimonas sp. | reverse complement strand
GTGCTCAGGTCGCGGGTGGCGGCGAAGCCCCAGGCGCCGTTGTTGATCACGCGGATGCCGACACCGGTGGATTCGGTGTTGACCACGTTCTGCACCTTGTCCTCGCGGGTGACCACGAATTGCTGCAGGTAGCGGCCGATGCGCACGTCGCAGTAGCTGCAGCCGGCGTCGCGGGCGGCCTGCAGGGCGGCGTCGGCGATCGCCTTCTTGATCGCGATGTCGAGGCCGGACACCAGCTCCTCGGCGGCGATGGCGCGGCTGTAGGGGAAGATCAGGCCGGCAAGGCCGACGCCCGAGATCGTCAGGAAGTCTCGTCTGTCCATCGTGTCACTCCAACGGGGTTGGCTGGGCCGGACAGCGAAACGAAGATCGCCGGCGGCGAGAGGAAAGCCCGACCGACTCTGGGCATCACGCCAAAGAGCGTCAAGTGACGAATGGCCTAGGCCCGGCCGCGCCGCGTCAAAACCGTGCGGCCTGCGGGTTCAGCGCTCGCGGGGCGTCGGCGTCCGGCGCGGGCGCGGCGCCGCGGCAGGGCCGGGGGTGCGCGGCGCCGACTGTGTCCAGCGTGCCGGCGACGGCACCACGCCTTCGCTGCAGGCCAGCGATCCGGCGTTGCAGACGCGCCAGGGCAGGCTGGCGCTGCCGCCGTGTTTGCCGCTCCAGCGCTGCCGGTTGTCCACCGTGGCGACCAGCTGGTCGCCCTGCCACAGGTCCAGCCGTTCGGCGCCGCCGGTCCACTCCAGGCTCACCTGGGCCGGGCCGCGCTGTTTGCCGCCCAGGCTGGCGCGCAGGCCGGTCGGGTCGCTGGCCTCGGCATTGCGCTGGCATTCCCAGGTCTCGAGGAAGCGCGGCCCGGTGTCCAGCACCACGAAGTCCTGCGCCCGCACCGGCGCCGCCGGCACCGCCTGGTCGAACACCCGCGAACCGATGCCAAGTTCGGCCCAGGTGTGCTCGGTGTAGCGGTCGGATTCAGCGGTGAGCGCGATGTTGCCGCCGTCCGACAGCACGATGCCGTAGCGCTGCATCGTGCGCAGGATCACCTGCGCCGCCGGCGGGTAGAGGTTCACCGGGAAGTCCGCGCGCAGCCGCAGCCGCGAACCGTAGGGCACCGTCGCCTCGGGCCCGCTGGGTCCGCCGGCGTGACTGGCCGGACGCACGTACTGACCGTAGCGGCGGCCGTCGACCGTGGTGCTGGCCATGCGCGCGTTGGGCAGGATGAAGCGGATGGCGTGGCCCAGGTCGCCATTGGCCACCTGCATCGCCGCGTGCACCTCGTCGGCGTTGAACAGCAGGGGCGCGATCGGGAAGCCGGCGGCGTCGGCGCTGGTGCAATGTTCGCCGCGGTTGTCGGCCGGGTAGACCTGTTCGAGCTTCCACACCGCCAGGCACTGCGCCTGCAGTCCGTCCTGGTCGACGGCGTTGGCGCGGTAGGCCTCGTACAGCCGGTCGCCCTGGACCACCAGCAGGTGGCAGTCGCCGTTGGCGTTGGTGCAGCTGAGGCCGTCCTGGCCCTCGATGGCCGCGTCCAGCGGCACCGGCATCGGCGTGCCGATCGGCTCGCAGTCCGGTGCGTAATATTCGCCGGCGCTGGGGTAGCCGATGATGCTGCGGGTCGGCGCGCCGGGCGCGGCGCGCACGATGTGGAAACTGAAGTCGATCTGCATCCGGCCGTAGCCGAAACCGCCGAGACCGACCCAGGTGCCGATCATCGACGCCGACTGCGGATGCACCGGCGCGTCCGAGATGTCCTGGTGCCAGACCGCCTGCGGCGGGAAGCGCGGCGGCGCTTCGGCGCGGGCGCCGGCGAGCACGGTGAGGCCGATCAGCAGCAGGGGCCAAGGCGCGCGGGTCATGTCGGGACGGCCGGTGACGGGGGGTGCACAGAGAATACGCCCGCCGCGGGAACCTGCCAGCGCATCGGCGGTCTCAAGCCTGCCGTTCGGCCCCACTTCAGGCGAAAACCGCCAGGGTGGAGCCGCGAGCGGTCCGGTTCATGAAAGGGAGGTGCGCAGTGGCCCGACGTTTTTCCCCTGGTCCCTGGCTGGCCGGTGCGACCCTGGTCGCCAGCGGTGCGGCGCTGTGGTTCTTCTATCCGCGGGGCGCGTCCGCGCCGGATCCCGGGCCGGCCACCGCGCCGCCGGCAGTGGCGACCGCGCCGGACCCTGCGCCGGAAACCCGGCATCCGATCGAAGACGTGGCGGTGCCGCCGGCCGAGTCGTCCGAGCCTTTGCCCGCGCTGGCCGACAGCGACGCGGCCGCGCTGGCCGCGCTCGGCGCCCTGATGGCCGGGGCGGATCCCTCCACGTGGCTCGTGCCGGAGTTCCTGGTGCAGCGCCTGGTCACGACCATCGACAACCTGCCCAAGGCCAGCCTGCCGCGCAACGTCTACGCCGCGCGCCCGGTCGCCGGCACGCTGGCGGTGGCCGAGGCCGACGGGCGGCGCTGGCTCGACGCCGCCAACTACGCGCGTTACGACACCGCGGTGGCGGTGTTCGAAGGCGCCGACTCGCGCCAGCTGGTCGCGGCCTACGTGCGCTTCTACCCGCTGTTCCAGCAGGCCTGGGCCGAACTCGGCGCCGGCGGCCAGTTCAACGACCGCCTGGTGCAGGTGATCGACCACTTGCTGGCCGCGCCCGAGATCGCCGGGCCGATCGAGCTGGTGCCCGCGGCCGACGGCCGGCCGCGCCTGGCCTTCGCCGACCCGCGCCTGGAAAGCGCCTCGGTCGGGCACAAGGCGATGCTGCGCATCGGCCCCGACCACGCGGCGCGGGTGAAGGCCAAGCTGCGGCAACTGCGCGACCTGCTGGCCGGCCAGCGTCCGGCCGGCTGAGCGGGCTGCCGGCCCGCGGCGCTTGCGTTAGGCTGTCGCGGTGTCCACCGGTCGGGGGCCGGCATGTCGCCGCTGCAGTACCTCGGACGCCAGCTGGCCCGTTTCCTGGCCAAGCCGCGCGACCGCAACAGCCATATCCCGACCAGCCCCTACGGCCTGCTGGCGGCGACGCTGCGCAAGGGCGACGTGGTGCTGGTCGAGGGCAGCAGCCGCTTCGCGTCGGCGATCAAATACCTCACGCAGTCCACCTGGTCCCACGCCGCGCTCTACATCGGCGACACGCTCGGCCCGCCGGCGCCCGGGGAGGAACCGCGGGTGCTGGTGGACGTGGACGTGGTCGAGGGCGTGCGCACGATCCCGCTGAGCGCGTTCTCCGGCCTGCACACCCGCATCTGCCGGCCGGTGGGCCTGGACGATGCCGAAGTGGATTCGGTGATCCGCTTCATGCTCGGCCGCAAGGGCATCACCTACGACCTGAAGAACATCTTCGACCTGGCGCGCTATTTCATCCGCACGCCGCCGCTGCCGGGCTCGATGCGCCGGCGCGCCCTGGCCCTGGGCAGCGGCGAGCCGACCAAGGCGATCTGTTCGACCCTGCTGGCGCAGGCCTTCGCCTCGGTCCGGTATCCGATCCTGCCCGAGGTCGAGCTGGTGGATGCCGACGCGCCGGGCGTGCGGCGCGCGCGCCGCGAGATCCTGCACATCCGCCACCACAGCCTGTACGCGCCGCGCGACTTCGATGTCTCGCCCTTCTTCGCGGTGGTCAAGCCCCGGCTGGAGCAGGGCTTCGATTTCCGCCAGCTGGAGTGGCGGCATCCGGAGCCCGGACCGTCCCCCGTGGATCAGGGCTTGGCCGGCGCCGCCTCCGCGGCCAGCCGCTTCTCCAGCCCGGACGCGCCGCCTTCGGCATAGCGTTTGCAGGACTGCGGGTCGAGCAGGGCGTTCACGGAAGGATCGGCCTCGCGCTTCGCGAGTTTTTCCATCAGGCCCGAGGCCGAGGGATGCGCCGACACCACCAGGTCGCAGGACAGCGCGGCGACCTTGGCGATGGACTCGCGCAGCGCCGCCACCTGGTCCGGATGGTCGCTGAAGTGATAGTCGGGGGCGGACACGGCGCTTAGGCTGTCGGCGAACACCAGGTCGCGGCAGTCGTCGCCGGCGCAGCTGCGCCAGTGCCAGGTGGTGCCGCCGTCGACGTGGCCGGGCGTGGCGTGCATGGTGAACGTGGTGCCGCCCAGGGTGAGCGTGCCGCCGTCGGCGATGGTCTGGATCACCGGGATCGGCGGATAGGCGTTGGCCTTTTCGCCGAAGCCGGCCTGCGGATCGCCGTGGGGCGAATTGCCGCGGCGCATCGCCGCGGCGCCGGCGGAGCTGGCCACCACCGGAGCGCCGGTCATCCGCTGCAGCGCGGCCAGGCCCCCGGCGTGGTCCCAGTGCGGATGCGAGTTCAGCAGGTAGCGGACGTCGGACAGCCGGAAGCCCAGCGACTGGATGTTGGCGGCGATCAGCGGCGCGGTCTGCGGCAGGCCACCGTCGATCAGCACCAGGCCCTCGGGCGTGGCGATGAGCACCGCGCTGAGGCCCTTGCTGCCGACGTACCAGCTGTCGCCGTGCAGGCGGAACGGGGCCTGGGCCTCGTTCCAGGCGGCGCAGGAGCCGCAGTCGATCGGCACCAGGTCGGCGTGGGGCGCGGTGGCGAGGGCGGCGGCGAGCAGCAGGGTCGTGGGCATGGGCGTGGGCGTGGGGCGATGGGGGAGCTCGGATTGTGGGCCGTCGCGTGATCGGTCTGCCACCCCGAGGGCCTGACTCATTACCTCGATCGGCGCGGACCCCGCATCGCGCCGGCGTGCGGGGCTCCGCCGGGCATCCGCCGCCCGGGCCTTCGGCTCGCGGCTTGACGGCAAACCCGCCGTGGCCGACTGTGGCCGCTGGACCGCGCCCCGGCGCGGCCCACCCGGGGACCCGGCATGGCCTTGACCGATCCAGCCACCGACAGCAGCCAAGCCGCGCGCGACTGGCGCCGCAGCCAGGTGGTGGCCGACACCTACCAGCGCTCCAAGCTCGCCGGTTTCCTCTACCTGTTCGGCTGGACCGTGGTCGCCCTGCTGGGCCGAGTGCACGACTTCGAACCCGGCGCCAGCCTCGGCATCGCGCTGGCCTTCCTCGGACTGGGCCTGCTGCGCCTGCGCATGCGTCCGCCGCCCGCCGACGATGCCGACGCCAACCGGCGCTGGCTGCGCCAGTACGCCGCGGTGCTGCCGCTGGCGCCGGCGCTGTGGACGGTGGTCCAGGTCTGGGTGCTGCTGGATCCGCGGTTCGACGGCAGCACGCGCCTGGTCGCGCTGATCGCCACCATCGGCTACGCCACCGTCTTCGCCAACCTGTATTCGACCCTGCGCACCCTGGCGGCCATCGGCGTGGCCCTGCTGTTCCTGCCGATGCTGGCGGTGCTGTGGTCGGACCCGGTGCACCGGGCGCTGGCGATCGCGATGTCGTTCTACCTGCTCTACCTGGTCGGCGCCCTGCTGCGCAGCCACGCCGAATACCGCCGGCGCCTGGACCTGGACCTGGCCCTGCGCGAGCAGCGCGACCTGTTCCAGCAGCTCAGCCGAACCGACCCGCTGACCAGCGTGCACAACCGCCGCCACTTCACCGCCAAACTCGACGAGGCGGCCGCGTTCGCAGCGGCGGGCGGACCGGTGATCTCGCTGCTGATCCTGGACATCGACCACTTCAAGCGCGTCAACGACCAGCACGGCCACGCCATCGGCGACGCCTGCCTGGTGGCGGTGGCCGACCG
>CBFGOZ010000173.1:0-5662 GCA_965650505.1 uncultured Arenimonas sp. | reverse complement strand
TCAGTGCCAGGCTTCATCCCAAAACGCCGCCCCTTAAGGGCGGCGTTTTTCTTTGCGGACTGGCCGAACCCGCCCGACGCCTTTCCTTCATCCCGCGTCGACAAGAACTTAACGCCGTGTTATCAAATCAACCCATCACCGGCCCTCCGGGCGGGCCATCCGGGCCCGGCCAACCGACGCGCCGGTGGCTCAGGTGGATCTGTCGATGGCGATCGCGGGACCAGGTCAACGCGGGTATCGGAGGCCGTCGTGATGGACGCCGGCCAGGCGCCCGTCGCTTCGCTGGACGTGGCCATCGCGCACGCGGACCGGCTGCTGCTTTCCGATCCGGCACTGGCCGAGCAGCAGGCGCGCGAAATCCTGAAGGTCGTCGCGGACTTTCCACCCGCCCAGATCGTCCTGGCCAAGGCCCGGGCGGCCGGTGGCCGGACCGACGAGGCGCTTGCGATGCTGGCGGACCTTGCGCGGAACCACCCGCGCTGGCCGACGCCGCCGTTCGAGGCCGCGCTGCTGCTGGCCCGGATGGGCCGCGGAGACGACGCGATCCGATCACTCAAGGCGACGCTCGCGATTGACCCAAGGCAGCCAGCGGCCTGGCTCGCCCTTTCGGACCACCTGTCGGCGACCGGCGATCTGGCCGGGGCCGAAGCCGCGTTCTCCCAACATCTGCTACAGGCCACGGCCGATCCGGAACTGATGGCGGCGGGTGCGGCGCTCGCGGAGAATCGCATTCCGGACGCCGAGCAGCGTCTGCGGGCACGCCTGCAGCGGCAGCCCACCGACGTGGTCGCCATCCGCATGCTGGCGGAAGTCGCGGCACGCATCGGCCGCCTGCCGGACGCCGAACGCCTGCTGCAGCGCTGTCTCGAACTGGCGCCGAACTTCCACGCGGCCCGCCAGAACCTGGCGATGGTGCTGCACCGTGCCAACAAACCCCGCGAAGCGCTGGCGCAGGTCGATGCGATGCTCCGGGCCGATCCGCGCAATCCCAATGCCCGCAACCTCAAGGCCGTCGTGCTGTGCAGGGTCGGCGACTACGGTCCCGCGATCGAGCTCTATGACGAGATCCTGAAGGAGTACCCGAGCCAGGGACGGATATGGCTCAGCCTCGGCCATGCCCTGAAGACGGCGGGCCAGCGGGATCGCGCCATCGCCGCCTACCGGCGCAGCATCGAGCTGGATCCGGGCTTCGGCGAAGCCTGGTGGAGCCTGGCCAACCTAAAGACCTTCCGGTTCTCCACAGAAGACGTGGATGCGATGCGGCGACAGCTGCTGCGCACCGACCTCGATCCCGAACAACATGCCCAGTTCGAGTTCGCGCTGGGAAAGGCGCTCGAGGACGCGGGCGACCATGGCGCATCGTTCCGACATTACGAAAGCGGCAACGCCCGCCGCCGCGCACGGCTGCCTTACCGCGCCGCGGATGCCACGTCCCGCGTCCGCCGTTCGACCGAACTTTTCACCGCGGAGTTCCTGGCGCAGCGCGAAGGCTGGGGATGCGACGCCCCGGATCCGATCTTCATCGTAGGCCTGCCGCGTTCGGGTTCGACCCTGATCGAGCAGATCCTGTCCAGCCATCCGGCCGTCGAGGGCACGATGGAGCTGCCCGAGGTCATCTCGCTGACCCACGAACTGCGCCGCGAAGCCGCCGACGGCCAGGGCAAGGCCTACCACGACGTGCTTTCCAGCCTGGACGCCGCGCGTTTCCGCGCCCTGGGCGAGCAGTACCTGGAGAACACCCGCGTGCACCGCAAGCGCGGTGCGCCGTTTTTCATCGACAAGATGCCGAACAACTTCCTGCACGTCGGCCTGATCCACCTGATGCTGCCCCGTGCCCGGATCGTCGACGCCCGCCGGCACCCGCTGGCCTGCTGTTTCTCCGGCTACAAGCAGTACTTCGCCCGCGGCCAGAACTTCAGCTACGGGCTGGACGACATCGGCCGCTACTACCGGGACTACGTCGCCCTGATGGCCCACTTCGACCAGGTGCTGCCGGGTCGCGTCCACCGCGTGGTCTACGAGGACATGGTCCAGGACACCGAAGCCCAGGTGCGGCGACTGCTCGACTATTGCGGCCTGCCCTTCGATGCGCAGTGCCTGCGCTTCTTCGAGAACGACCGCCCGGTGCGCACCGCGAGCTCCGAGCAGGTGCGCCAGCCGATCTACCGCGACGGCGTCGATCACTGGCGCCACTACGAATCCTGGCTCGGCCCGCTGAAGGCAGCGCTGGGCGATGTGCTCGAGCATTATCCGGAACCGCCACCCGGGGTGTTGGCGGCTTACCGGTCCGACCCACCACCCACCACGGGGAGACGATGATGAAGGGCAGGAACAAACGAACGCGGGCGGCGCGGCTGGCGAGACTGCCGCTGGCGTCCGCCATCTGGCTGGCGATGACGCCGTTCGCCTGGGCGCAGGAAACCACCGCCGAAACCGAGGACGCGCCGATGCTGGGCGAAGTCACGGTGACGGCGCAAAAACGCAGCGAGAACCTGCAGCGGGTGCCAATCAGCATGCAGGTGATGAGCACGGAGCAGCTGGACGAGCTCAACATCGCCGACTTCGACGACATCACCACCATCCTGCCCAGCGTATCGTTCCAGCGCCTGGGCGAGGTTCCGGGCAATTTCCAGGTCTACATGCGCGGCGTCGCCAGCGGCGGCGACGGCAACCACTCCGGTCCGATGCCCAGCGTCGGCGTCTACATCGACGAGCAGCCGATCACCACCATCCGCGGCACCGTCGACCTGCATCCGTACGACATCGCCCGGGTCGAGGCCCTGCGTGGCCCCCAGGGAACGCTTTACGGCGCCAGTTCTCAGGCCGGCACCCTGCGCATCATCACCAACAAGCCTGATCCCAGCGGATTCCAGGCCGGCTACGGCGTCGAGTTGAACGCCATCCACGACGGCGGCACCGGCCACGTGGTCGAGGGCTTCGCCAACATCCCGGTCGGAAAGAGCGCCGCGATCCGCATGGTCGGCTGGAGCAAGGAAGACGCCGGCTACATCGACAACGTGTTCGGCGAACGCACCTTCCCGAGTTCGGGCATCACCATCGACAACGCCGACCGCGCCAGGGACGACTTCAACTACAGCGACACCCACGGCGCCCGCCTGGCGCTGGGCATCAACCTGGGCGACAACTGGACCATCACGCCGACCGTGATGACCCAGAAGCAGTACACCAACGGCAGCTTCGGTGTCGATCCCAACGTGGGCGAGCTGGCGACGACCCAGTTCTATCCGCAGACCTCGGACGACCGCTGGACCCAGTCGGCGCTGACGGTGCAGGGCAAGATCGGCAGCTTCGACCTCACCTACGCCTTCGCCCACTTCGACCGCGACATGGAGACCGAGTCGGACTACAGCGACTATGCCTTCTGGTACGACACGCTATATGGCTACGGCACCTACTTCGTCGACGACAACGGCGACATGATCAATCCGTCGCAGTACATCCAGGCGAAGAACGGCTACAAGAAGCGAACCCATGAACTGCGCATCGCCTCGCCGGCCGAACACCGCTGGCGCTTCGTGGCCGGCGCGTTCTGGCAGGACCAGGACAACGACATCCAGGAGCGTTACCGCGTCGACGGCCTCGCCGATTCGCTGTCCGTTACCGGCTGGCCCGACACCATCTGGCTTACCCGCCAGCAGCGCGAGGACAAGGACCAGGCCCTGTTCGGCGAAGTCTCCTTCGACATCACCGACAAGCTGACCGCGACCGCGGGCATGCGCTTCTACGAGATCGACAACAGCCTGCGTGGCTTCTTCGGTTTCGCCGAGGGGTATTCCTCCAATCCGACCTATGGCGAGGGCGCCTGCAACTCGCAGTCGCTGCCGCCGTACCCCAACGCCCCCTGCGAGGTGTTCAACAAGAACGTCAAGGAGGACGACCACCTGGGACGGTTCAACCTGTCCTACCAGGTGAACGAGGACATCATGGTCTACGGCACCTGGTCCGAAGGTTTCCGCCCCGGTGGCATCAACCGGCGCGGCACGCTGCTGCCCTATCTGTCGGACTACCTGACCAGCGTCGAGCTGGGCTGGAAGATGCGGCTGGCCGACGGCCGCCTGATCTTCAACGGCGCGGTGTTCGAGCAGGACTGGGAGGACTTCCAGTTCGCCATCCTCGGGCAGAACGGCCTCACCGAGATCAAGAACGCCAACAACGCCCGCATCCGCGGCGCCGAGATCGACCTGAGCTGGGCCGCCACCTACAACCTCACGCTCAGCACCGGCCTGGCGTTCTACGACGCTGAACTCACCGAGAATTACTGCGGCTTCACCGACGCCAGCGGCAACCCGGTCACCGACTGTCCGGACCCGGAAGCCCCGGCCGGCAGCCGATTGCCGATCACCGCCCGCTTCAAGGGCAACGCCACCGCGCGTTACGCCTTCGACATGGGCGGTTACGACGCCTACGTTCAGGGCGTCCTGGTGCACGAAGGCGACCGCAAGACCGACCTGCGCCTGGCCGAGAGCGCGATCCTGGGCGACCTCGACGCCTACTCGCTGTTCAACCTGTCGGCGGGCCTGGGCAAGGGCAACTGGAACCTGGACTTCTACATCAAGAACGTCTTCGACGAACGGGCCGAGCTGTCGCGCTTCACCCAGTGCGCCGAGGCGGTCTGCGGCGAGCAGGCCTATACCGTGGTGGCGCCGCCGCGCACCTACGGCATCAAGTTCTCGCAGGAGTTCTGAGCAACAAAAAACGCCCCGCCGGCGCAGGCCGGCGGGGCGTTCCTTTTCCCGCGGTCAGCGCAGGGCGTAGCCGAATTGCTGGCGGAACTGTTCGGCGAACTCGTCGTAGTCGAAACGCTGGTTCTGCGGGCCCAGGTGTTCGATCTTCAGCGCGCCCATCAGCGAGGCGATGCGGCCGGTGGTGGCCATGTCCATGCCGTTCATCAGGCCGAAGATGAGGCCGGCGCGGTAGGCGTCGCCGCAGCCGGTCGGGTCGACCACGCGCATGGCGTTGGCGGCGGGGATGTGCAGCTCGCCGCCCTTGGCGTGCACCTCGGACCCCTTCGGGCCCCGGGTGATGATGTAGGCCTGCACGCGCTCGGCGATCTGTTTCTCGCTCAGCCCGGTCTTTTCCTGCAGCAGGTTCGACTCGTAGTCGTTCACCGTCACGTAGGTGGCCTGCTCGATCATCGTGGTCAGCTCCTTGCCGTTGAACAGCGGCATGGCCTGGCCCGGGTCGAAGATGAACGGGATCGAGAGTTCGGCGAACTCCTTCGAATTCTGCAGCATGGCCTCGTAACCGTCGGGGCCGACGATGCCGAAGCCGACGTCCTTCACGTCCCGCACGTGGTTCTCGTACGAGCGCATCATGGCGCCGGGGTGGAAGGCGGTGATCTGGTTGTCGTCCAGGTCGGTGGTGATGAAGGCCTGGGCGGTATAGAGGTCCTGGATCTCCTTGACGTGGTCCAGGCGGATATCGCAGGCCTCGAAATGCTCGCGGTAGGGGCCGAAGTCCTGGCCCACGGTGGCCATGGGCACCGGGTCGCCGCCCAGCAGCTTCAGGTTGTAGGCGATGTTGCCCGCGCAGCCGCCGAACTCCCGGCGCATCCGGGGCACAAGGAACGAGACGTTCAGGATGTGGACCTTGTCCGGCAGGATGTGGTTCTTGAACTGGTCCTGGAACACCATGATGGTGT
>CBFGOZ010000172.1:0-5662 GCA_965650505.1 uncultured Arenimonas sp. | reverse complement strand
GGCGGACTCCGGGACGAATGGCACGGGGGAATTGTAGCCCCGGCGCGGAGACTGGGCCTGCCCGCCTTTAAACCCCCGGCGCGGCCCCCGCATCCCAACGGGGAATTCCACAGGAGCCACCCCATGCGTATCCGCAAGCTCGCGTCCCTCGTCTCCCTGGCCCTGGTCCTGGCCGCCGGTCCGGCGCTGGCCCAGCAGAACATCGAAAAGGTGTCCGGCGGCATCACCGCCGAAGCCGGCCAGGACTACGGCTCGCTCGAAACCGTCAACGGCGGCATCACCGTGCGCGAGGGCGCCACCGTGCGCAGCGCCGAAACCGTCAACGGCGGCATCAGCGTCGACGACCGGGCCCGCATCGGCAGCATCGAGGCGGTGAACGGCAGCATCAGCCTGGGCGAAGAGGCCACGGCGCGGTCCATCGAGGGCGTGAACGGCGGCATCAGCCTGGCGCCGGGCGCGCGGGTGGACGACGACGTCGAAACCGTCAACGGCAGCATCAAGGCCGAAGCCGAGGCCAAGGTCGGTGGCAAGGTCGGCAACGTCAACGGCGCCATCAGCCTGATCGGCGCCGAGGTCGGCGGCGGCCTGACCACCACCAATGGCGACATCACCCTGGCCCGCGGCGCCGTCGTGCGCGGCGGCATCCTGGTCGAGAAGCCGCAGCGCCAGTGGTGGAGCACCGGCCGCAAGCGCGACCCGCGGGTGATCATCGGCGCGAACTCGGTGGTCGAAGGCTCGCTGGTGTTCGAACGCGAGGTCGAGCTGTTCGTGCACCCGACCGCGAAGATCGGCCCGGTGACCGGCGCCACCGCGCAGACCTTCACCGACAGCCTGCCGCCGCGCGGCGACTGAGTGGCCGTGGTCCGGCCCCGCGCCGGACCGCGAGCCAGGTCACGGTCCAGGCCCCTGGAACGCCCGCCCTCCGGCGGGCGTTCCGCTGTGGGCGGCCCGGGCCGCCGATGAGGCTAGAATCGGGGTTCCCCGCACCCGAGGAACCCCAGGAATGAAGCACACCCTGCTATTTGCCGCCGCCACGCTCGCCCTGGCGGCCTGCAGCCAGGCGCCGGAACCGGCGGCGCCCGCCGAACCGGCCGCCGCGGCCCCGGTGGCCGCCGAACACGGCTTCGGCCCCGAAATTTCCGCCGAGGACTTCGCCCAGCACGTGAAGGTGCTGGCCTCCGACGAGTTCGGCGGCCGCGCCCCGGGCACCGACGGCGAACAGAAGACCGCCGACTACCTGGTGGCCCAGTTCCAGCGCCTCGGCCTGCAGCCGGGCAATGGCGACAGCTGGTTCCAGGACGTGCCGATGGTCGAGACCACGGCCGACGAATCCACCTCCAGCGCCAGCATCACGCTCAAGGGCACGGCCCAGCCGCTGGCCTTCGGCACCCAGATGGCGCTGGGCACGCGCACCGCGCAGCCGGAGGTGAAGGTGGACGCCAGCGAGATGGTGTTCGTGGGTTACGGCGTGAACGCGCCGGAAGCCAACTGGAACGACTACGCCGGCCTGGACGTGAAGGGCAAGACCGTGGTCATCCTGGTCAACGACCCGGGCTTCCACGCCGGCAGCCAGGACCTCTTCAGCGGCAAGAAGATGACCTATTACGGCCGCTGGACCTACAAGTACGAAGAGGCCGCGCGCCAGGGCGCCGCCGCCGCGCTGATCATCCACGACGACGCCGGCGCCGGTTACGGCTGGGACGTGGTGAAGAACAGCTGGTCCGGCGCGCAGTACGACCTGCCGGCCAGCGCCGACCCGGAGCCGCGCCTGCCGATGCAGGGCTGGATCACCGGCGAGGTGGCCAGCAAGCTGTTCGCCGACGCCGGCCTGGACCTGGAGGCGATGCGCGCCGCCGCCAACAAGCCCGGCTTCACCGCCGTGGACCTGGGCGACGCCACCTTCTCGGCGACGCTGAAGTCGAGCATCAAGGAAAGCTCTTCGCGCAACATCCTGGCCAAGCTGCCCGGCAGCGAGCGCCCGGACGAGGCCATCGTCTACACCGCGCACTGGGACCACCTGGGCGACCACAGCGCCACCCACGGCGGCGACAAGGCCGCGGACGCGTCGGCGAGCGAGGGCGAGGACCACATCTACAACGGCGCCATCGACAACGCCACCGGCGTGGCCGGCGTGCTGGAGATCGCGGAGGCCTTCACCGTGCAGGACCCGAAGCCGGCGCGTTCGGTGGTGTTCCTGCTGGTGACACTGGAGGAGTCGGGCCTGCTGGGCTCGAAGTACTACGCCGCCAACCCGGTGATCCCGCTCAAGGACACCGTGGCCGTGGTGAACCTGGACGCGATGAGCGTGGTCGGCCCGACCAAGGACTTCGTGGTCATCGGCCTGGGCAATTCCGAACTCGACCAGGTGCTGGAGCCGATCGCGACCGCGCAGGGCCGCGTGCTGGTGGAAGAGGACGGCGTCGAGAAGGGCTTCTTCTTCCGCTCCGACCACTTCAGCTTCGCCAAGTTCGGCGTGCCGGCGCTGTACGCCAAGGGCGGCATCGACCACGTCGAGAAGGGCGCCGACTTCGGCCGCCAGGTGCAGGCCGACTACGGCAGCGTGCGCTACCACAAGGCCGCCGACGAGTTCGACCCGAACTGGGACCTGCGCGGCGTGGTGCAGGACCTGATGGCGCTTTACGGCGTGGGCAAGGAGCTGGCCGGCAACGAAGCCTGGCCGAACTACGTCGAGGGCAATGCCTTCAAGGCGGCACGCGACGCCTCGCGGGCCGACGCCGCCGCGAACTGACGGGCGCCCGGCAGGAAACGGAAAAGGCCGCGCACTGCGCGGCCTTTTCTTTTCAGCGGCAAGAACGCCGGGCTCAGTACCTGCCCATGAAGTCCTTCTTGCCGATCTCGACGCCACCGTGGCGCAGCAGCGCATAGCTGGTGGTGACGTGGAAGAAGAACTGCGGCAGACCGTAGGCCAGCAGGTAGGCCTGGCCGTCGAGGCGGCGCTCCTTGGGCGTGCCGGGGCGCAGCACGATCTCGCGCGCCGCGGCGCCGTCGAAAGCGGCGGCGTCCAGGCCGGCGATGAAGTCCAGGGTGCGGCGGATCCGCGCCTGCAGCTCGTCGAAAGTCTTCTCGCCGTCGTCCCAGGCCGGCACTTCGGCGCCGGCGAGGCGGGCGCTGACGCTCTTGGCGAAATCGCAGGCGATCTGCACCTGGCGCAGCAGCGGGAACATGTCCGGGAACAGGCGCGACTGCAGCAGCGCGTCGGGTTCGATCTTGCGTTCGGCGGCGTGCGCGGCGGCCTTGGCCAGCACGTCGGACAGACCGCCGAGCAGCTGGGTGAAGACGGGAACGGAGGCGGTGTGCAGGGACAGGGTCATGGTCGGCTCGTTCAGAAGGGATGCGGGAGCATACGCGGGATCACGCGGGCTGCGGCGCCGGCGGCGCGATGCGCGCCTCGCGGATCGGCAGGTTGACCAGAGCGGCCATCAGGGCCAGGGCGATGTCGGCGTACCACATCCAGGTGTAGTCGCCGAAACGCGTGAAGGCCAGTCCGCCCAGGTACGCGCCCAGGAAACCGCCGATCTGGTGCGAGAACAGCGTCAGCCCGAACAGCGTCGCGAGGTAGCGCACGCCGAACAGCTTGCCGACGATGGCCGCGGTCGGCGGCACCGTCGCCAGCCAGGTGAAGCCCAGGCCGGCGGCGAACAGGTAGAAGGTCCATTCGGTGCGCGGCGCCGCCAGGTACAGGGCGATCAGCAGTGCGCGCGAGGCGTACATCCAGGCCAGCACGTATTTGCTGCGGTACTTCGACACCCAGGCCCCGGCGAACAGGCTGCCGGCGATGTTGGCCAGGCCGATGATGGCCAGCGACCAGCTGGCGACCGACGGCGGCAGGCCGCACAGGTCCACCTCGCCCGGCAGGTGGGTGACCAGGAAGGCGATGTGGAAGCCGCAGGTGAAGAACCCCAGGTGCAGCAGCAGGTAGCTGCGGTCGCGCAGCGCGCCGGACATCGCGTGCACCACGCCGTTGTCACCGGCCTGCCTGGGCATCGGAACCGGCGCGCTGCGGGTCAGGCGGCCGACCATCGGCAGCGCCGCCAGGGTCATCAGCGCCAGCGACCACATCGCGCCCATCCAGCCGAAGGCCTGGATCAGCTTCTGCAGGATCGGCGCGAACACGAACTGGCCGAACGAACCCCCGGCGTTGATCACGCCCGAGGCCGCGCCGCGCGCCTCCGGCGGCAGCCGCTGCGCCGCGGCGCCGATCAGCACGGAAAAACTGCCTGCCCCCGAACCCATCGCCGACAGCAGGCCCAGCGAAACGATCAGCCCGAAGCCATTGGCCATGAAGGGCGTGACCGCACTGCCCAGCGCCAACAGCAGGATGCCGGCCACCAGCACCACGCGCGGCCCGTAGCGGTCGGCGGCGGCGCCGGCGATCGGCTGGATCGCGCCCCAGCTGAACTGGCCGATCGCCAGGGCCAGGCTGATCGCGGCGATGCCCAGGCCGGTGCTCTGGTCCATCGGGCCGACGAACAGCCCCAACGACTGGCGCGCGCCCATCGTGACCATCAGGATGCCGGCGGCGGCCAGGGTGGTGACCAGGATCTCTCGCGTGCCGAGGGCTTTCAGGAACATGGCGGAACCGACTGGGCCGGCAGGCGGCGGGATCGGCGCAGCTTAGGCCTGGCCCGGTGGCCGCGACAGAGTCAAATCCGCATCACTGTGTGGCCGCTGGCGGATTCGGCGCGGTGCGACGGCGCCGGCCGCCGGCTTCTCAGGCAGGGCCGGAACCCGGATGCCACGCCGGGGTGGCGGCACGCAGGGACGCCAGCGGCGCCGCCATCGCGGCGTGGATGCGCTGCCGGTCCGCGGCCGCGAACCATTGTCTCTTCCGCGCGGCATCCGCTTCGAACACCTCGCCCGGGTGTTTCGAGTGCCGTTCTGCGCGCGCCGC
Source organism: uncultured Arenimonas sp. (assembly GCA_965650505.1). Classification (GTDB taxonomy): domain Bacteria; phylum Pseudomonadota; class Gammaproteobacteria; order Xanthomonadales; family Xanthomonadaceae; genus Arenimonas. The sequence goes on along the minus strand of CBFGOZ010000172.1, from coordinate 750 downwards.
CATGCGCGCCAGCGCCTCCGCATCCGGCGCCAGTCCGAAGTGGCGGCAGATGCGGGCCAGCCGCGACCGGTCCAGCTGCGCATAGTCGAGCAGCCACGATCCGGGCGCCTCGGCGCTGCGCGCCATCGCCGACATCAGGGCATCCAGCACCCGCAGTCGGCCCGCGAGCATGTCGGCGTCGGCGCGGGCGACGAAGGCCGGATGCAGGTGCGCCAGCGACGGATCGCCGGCCATGTGCCGGCCGGGCGAGCGTGCGTGGGAGGCCAGGATCTCCTCGGGGTCGCGGAACAGCAGCAGCCTAGGCACGCCGGGGCACGCGGCGCGGATCAAGGGCTCGGCGAACAGGTCCCAGGCATTCCACTTGACGATGGCGCGGTCACGTCCGGGAAACGGCGCCGCCTGCAGGCGGATCAGCTGCGGCAGTGCCTGCCGCTTCTGCGCGTCCGTCAGCGAGGCGTCGAGCAGCAGGTCGGTGAGCAGCGGCGGCTCCGACAGCAGGCTGGTGTCGTCGAGCTCGGCCAGGCAGCCCGCCACCAGGGTCGAGCCGCAGCGCGAAAGGTGGAAGATGAAACCCGTCGGCGCGGGGCCGGCGATGCGTTCGGGCCCCTCGACCAGGGGCGCGATGGTGGTGCGCGGCCTGATCAGTTGGTTTATCGGTCGCGACTGCAGGCAGGCTTCGATGTACTGGTCCTGGAAGGGCTGGGTGGCGTGCCCCACCGGCAGGCACCAATGCAGGCTGCGGTCGCGCGC
>CBFGOZ010000171.1:0-5703 GCA_965650505.1 uncultured Arenimonas sp. | reverse complement strand
AGGTGCTGATGGCCACGGTGAAGGGCGACGTGCACGACATCGGCAAGAACATCGTGGGCGTGGTGCTGGCCTGCAACAACTTCGACGTGGTGGACCTGGGCGTGATGGTGCCGGCGCAGGTGATCCTGGACCGGGCCCGCGAGGAGAAGGCCGACATCATCGGCCTGTCCGGGCTGATCACGCCCTCGCTGGAGGAGATGAGCCACGTCGCCAGGGAAATGAAGCGGCAGGGCTTCGACATCCCGCTGCTGATCGGCGGCGCCACCACCTCGCGTGCGCACACTGCGCTGAAGATCGACCCGCACTACGCCTCGCCGGTGGTCTGGGTGAAGGACGCCTCGCGCGCGGTCGGCGTCACCCAGTCCCTGCTCAGCGCCGACCTGCGTGCGCCGTTCGTGGCCGCCAACGAGGCGGATTACGCCGACGTCCGCGCCCGCCACGCCAACAAGGGCGACGCCAAGCCGCTGATGCCGCTCGAGCGCGCCCGCCGCAAGAAGTTCGACGGCGGCTGGGCGGACTACGTGCCCCCTGCCCCGCTCAAGCCGGGCCTCACCGTGTTCGATGACTACCCGCTGGCCGACCTGGTCGAGGTGATCGACTGGACGCCCTTCTTCCAGACCTGGGAACTGGCCGGCCGCTATCCGGCCATCCTAGACGACGCCGTCGTCGGCGCCCAGGCGCGCGAGCTCTACCGCGACGCGCGCACGATGCTCGACCGCATCGTCCGAGAGAAGTGGCTGACGGCGAAGGCCGTGGTCGGCCTGTGGCGGGCCAACGCCGTGGGAGACGACATCCACCTGCACGCCGATGGCGGCGACGCGGTGCTGCATTGCCTGCGCCAACAGGCGGAGAAGCCCGACGACCGCGCCAACTTCTGCCTGGCCGACTTCGTGGCGCCGCGCGACAGCGGCCGCCAGGATTGGGTCGGCGCGTTCGCGGTCACCGCAGGGCTGGGCATCGAGCCGCACGTGGCGCGCTTCGAGGCCGGGCACGACGACTACAACTCGATCATGGTGAAGGCCCTGGCCGATCGCCTGGCCGAAGCCTTCGCCGAGCGCCTGCACCAGAAGGTGCGCACCGGACTCTGGGGTTACGCGCCGGACGAGGCGCTGGGCAACGAGGCGCTGATCCGCGAGCAGTACCGCGGCATCCGCCCGGCCCCCGGATATCCCGCCTGTCCCGAACACAGCGAGAAGGCGACGATCTTCCGCCTGCTGGAAGCCGAGAAGCACACCGGACTGAAACTGACCGAGAGCTTCGCGATGTACCCGGCCGCGGCGGTGAGTGGCCTGTACTTCTCGCATCCCGGCAGCCAGTACTTCGTGGTCGGGAGGTTGTCGCGGGAACAGGTGGCCGATTACGCCAGGCGCAAGGGCGTCACCCTGGCGCAGGCGGAGCGCTGGCTGGCGTCGAACCTCGACTACGACCCGGAGTGACCTGGAACGCGCCGGGGCAAGGGCTTCCCCACCGGGAAACCCCGGACGCGCGCGCCCGCCTGCCGCAGGCGCCTACCAGACGAGGTCGTCCGGCACCTGGTATTTCGGGTCGGCATAGGGATCGTCGCCCGCCGGTGCGTCCGGATCCACGCGCAGCGCGACCGCCGGCGCGAAGATCGCCTCCACCTCGGCCAGCAGCGGGGCCGGCACGAGCAGGTAGCGGCCATCGAGCTGCACCACGCCCAGCTCGCCAGCGTTGAGCGCCTTCAGCTGGGTCTCGGTCACGTGGATGCGCTTGATCTTGCCACCGTAGGGGAAGTGCCGGGCTATCTCGGCCGCGGGGTCGTTGAGCGACTTGTCCTTGAGGAACTCCGCCAGTTTCGCCTTCGCTTCGCGGCGCAGGCGGGCCTCTTCCTGGCGCAGGCGCTCGGCCTCGATGCGCTCCTCCTTCTCGCGCTGCGCGCGGATGGCGTAGGCCTTGGCGAGGTCGATCTCCTCCTGGGTCCGCGGCGTGGAGGGTCGCGGCCTGCCGTCGGCCGGGCGAGGCGGACGGCCATCAGCACGGCGGGCGTCGGGCCTGCCGTCGCGACGGGGCGCACCGGGCTTTCCGTCCGCACCGGGACGTGCGTCTTTTTTTCCGCGTTCGCCGCCCGGACGACGCTCTCCGCCAAGCATGGGCGGCTTGCCGCCCGGCTTGCGGCCCTCGCCGCCACGCTCGGCGCGGGGCGCACGCTCCGGTTTCGGCTCGGGCTCGGGTGCCTTGAAACCCAGGCCCAGCAGTTTGTCGCGCAGGGAATTGCTCATCAGGTTCAAGCCTTCGTTCAATAGTGCGGCGGCGGCGGTTCTTCGCCGGGATCCGCGTAGAGCATGGTGCGCACCTGCTTCAGGTCGGCCAGGGCACGCTGCAGCATTTCGCTGGTGCGCGCCGTTTCCAAGCGGGCGTCGGCGAGGGCGTCGCTCATCTCCGCGAGCGAGTGCTCCTGGAAGGCGACGCGGGTTTCCAGCTCGGCCAGTCGCGCTTCGATGGCACCGGCGGCGGCGGGCGGCAGGGAATCGTCGGGCGTGGACATGCGGGGCTCCGGCTCAGTCCCGGCCCAGGCTGCGGCCGCGGCCGATGCCGTAATAGGCCAGGCCCGCCGCCTCGACCGAGGCCGGGTCGTAGATGTTGCGGCCGTCGAACACCGCGCGTTCGCGCAGGGTGGCGGCCAGCGCGGCGAAATCGGGGTTCCAGAACGCCTTCCATTCGGTCACCACGACCAGTGCGTCGGCCCCCTGCAGGGCTTCGGCCGGCGTGCGGCAGAACACCAGGTCGTCCCGGTCGCCGAAGAGGCGGCGGGCCTCGTCCATGGCTTCCGGGTCGTGGGCGCGGACGCTGGCCCCGGCGCCATGCAACTGCTCGATCAGCCTGCGGCTCGATGCCTCGCGCATGTCGTCGGTGTTGGGCTTGAAGGCCAGGCCCCAGACCGCGAAGGTCCGCCCCGCGAGCGCGCCGTGGAAATGCCGCTGCAACAGCTCGAACAGTTTGGACTTCTGGCGATGGTTGACCGCCTCCACCGCCTCCAGCAGCTTCGCGTCGTAACCGTGCTGGCGCGCGGTGCGGCCCAGCGCCTGCACGTCCTTGGGGAAGCACGAGCCGCCGTAGCCGGCGCCCGGGTAGATGAAGTGGTAGCCGATGCGCGGATCGGAGCCGATGCCGTGGCGGACCATCTCGATGTCGGCACCGACACGCTCGGCGATGTTGGCCATCTCGTTCATGAAGCTGATCTTGGTCGCCAGCATCGCGTTGGCGGCGTATTTGGTCAGCTCGGCCGAACGCTCGTCCATCACCACGAAACGCTCGTGGTTGCGGTTGAAGGGCGCATACAGCCGTTTCATGCGCTCGACCGCGGCCTGGCTGCGCGAGCCCAGGACGATGCGGTCGGGACGCATGCAGTCGTTCACCGCCGCTCCCTCCTTCAGGAACTCGGGGTTGGACACCACGTCGAACGTGACCACCACGCCCCGCCTGGCCAGCTCGGCGTCGATGGCCTCGCGCACGCGGTCCGCAGTGCCCACCGGCACGGTGGACTTGTTGACGACGATGGCCGGTCGCGCGAGGTTGGCGCCGATGGTCCGGGCGACCGCCAGAACGTACTGCAGGTCGGCGCTGCCGTCCTCGTCCGGGGGCGTGCCGACCGCGATGAAGAGGATTTCGCCGTGGGCGATGGCGCCGACCGCGTCGGTGGTGAAGGCGAGGCGACCGGCGCCATGGTTGGCCAGCACCATCTCCTCGAGGCCGGGCTCGTAGATCGGCACCTCGCCGCGGTTCAGGCCCTCGACCTTGGCCTGGTCGATGTCGACGCAGACCACCTCGTGCCCGACCTCGGCCAGGCAGGCGCCGGTGACCAGGCCGACGTAACCGGTTCCGAATACCGTGACTTTCATGCGCCTACCCCGCTAAGCCCGGGACGTCCGCCCCGGAAAACAAACCGGCGCCGGGAATGCTCCCGGCGCCGGCCGATGTTGGCACGATTACTTGACGATCTCGATCAGCTCGACCTCGAAGGTCAGCATCGAGTTCGGCGGGATCGGGCCGCCGCCGCTCTCGCCATAACCCAGCTCGGACGGGATCCAGAAGGTGTACTTGCTGCCGACCGGCATCAGCGCGACGCCTTCGGCCCAGCCGGGGATCACCTGGTTCAGGCCGAACTCGGCCGGCTGGCCCCGCTCGTAGGAGCTGTCGAACACGGTGCCGTCGAGCAGGGTGCCCTTGTAGTGCACGCGGACGACGTCGCTGGCGGTCGGCTGCGGGCCGTTGCCGGCGCGCTCGACGCGGTACTGCAGGCCGCTCTCGGTGGTCTTGACGCTGGGCTTGTCCTTGTTCGCGGCCAGGAACGCCGCGCCCTCTTCCTTGCCCTTGGCGGCCTTGGCGGCCTGTTCGGCGGCCTGCTTGGCCTGCAGCTTGGCGGTGAAGGCTTCCTGGATCTTGAGCGACTGTTCCTCGGTCAGCTTCGGGGCCTCGCCGGCAAAAGCGGAGGCCATGGCCTCGGCGATCACCTCGACGTCGAGGTCGTCCTTGATCGGGGCCAGCGACTTGGCCATGTCCAGGCCGATCATGTAGCTGACCTGCTTCTTCTCGGTTTCCAGGCCTTCGATGCCGGCGACGGCGGGCGCGCCCGGCTCGGCCTTGGCGGCATCGTCGGTGGCCTCGGCGGCGGTCTCGGTCCCGCCTTCGTCCTTGTCCTCGGACGGCTTGCAGGCGCTGAGGGAGAACACCAGGCTGGCCAGGACCAGCGGCGCGGCGAATCGCAGGGCGGAATTCATTGCAGAAGGACTCCTGAAGGGGCGGGCCGGGTCGGCACGTCGCCGCCTATTGTCGCGGCGCGCAGCCGCGACGGCAATCGCGGGCATCGGAACGGTTCAGGCGGCGGGACGGCCCGAGCCCCCGGGCGAACCCGGGCCGGGTCGCCCGGTCATGCCGTCCTCACGCGTCCCGCGGTGGAATCGGGGCATGGAAACACTCGATGAACTGGATCTCGCCCGGACCCGCCATCCGGCCCCGCCCGCCGCGGGCAGCCCCGCGGAGGCAGAAGCGCTGGCCTCGTTCTCGGCCTTCTTTTCGAGCTTCGCGCCGGACCGCATCGAGCAGCTGCTGGCGCGCACCTATGCCGAGGATGTCTATTTCAACGACACGCTGAAGACGGTGCGCGGGCTGCCGGCGCTCGGGCACTACCTGCAGGAAAGCGCCGCCGCCGTGGAGGACTGCCGGGTGAGGATCCTCGAGACCACGCGTACGGTCCACGACGAACACCTCGTGCGCTGGACGATGATGATCCGCTTCCGCCGCTTACGGCGCGGCATCGACACCTGGACGGTGGGCATGAGCCACCTGCGCTTCGACGCGGCGGGCCGCATCGTGTACCACCAGGACTACTGGAATGCGGCGGACGGGATTTTCCAGCACATCCCGCTGCTGGGCGCCGCGATCGCCGCGATCAAGCGCCGGCTCTGACCCGCGCCCGGCAGGTCAGGACTTGGCGACGGGCTTGCCCGGCATGGGTGCCGCCAGCAGCTTCTCGATCTCGGCCACCAGCTTCGGATCGTCCGGCGTGGTGCGGCTGCCGAAGCTGGCGACGACCCGGCCATTCCGGTCGATCAGGTACTTGTGGAAATTCCAGCCCGGCGCCTCTCCCGTGGCCTTGGCCAGGTCGGCGTACAGCGGCGTGGCGCCCGCGCCGCGCACCTGCACCTTCTCGAACATCGGGAACTTCACGCCGTAGGTGAGCGT
>CBFGOZ010000170.1:0-5719 GCA_965650505.1 uncultured Arenimonas sp. | reverse complement strand
CATGGATGGATTCACGGCGTCCGCAGAGAGACCTCACGTACGGCGGCCTATCGCCTCGAACGAGCCCGGAGCGAGGAACCAACCCGGATCCGAGTCCGGCGCCCAGGCACCACAACCGCAGGCCCTGGTAGAGAAGACAGCGCCGGAACGCCCCGCCAGCGGCTACAATGGCGCCCCTATGCGCCTGCTGCTGCAGCAAAAACCGCTCGCCGGAGAAGCCCCCAAGTACGTCCAGCTGATCCTGCAGCAGGACCTGCTGGGCGGCTGGACCCTGCTGCGCGAAACCGGCCAGATCGGCGGCAAGGCGCAGCTCAAGCGCGAACAGTACCTTGAACGCGATGCCGCCCTGGCGGCCTTCGAGAAGGCCCGCGACGCCCAGGTGCGCAAGGGCTTCCAGGTGATGTTCGCCCAGGGCGCGGATGCGCCCCGCTGATGGGCGCCCGCCCGCGCCGCCTTGATGGAATGAGACCGTGACCCTGAAGAACGACCGCTTCCTGCGCGCCCTGCGCCGCGAACCCGTGGACTGCACCCCGGTGTGGCTGATGCGCCAGGCCGGCCGCTACCTGCCGGAGTACCGCGCCACCCGCAAACAGGCCGGCAGCTTCATGGGCCTGGCGACGAATCCCGAGCTGGCCTGCGAGGTCACCCTGCAGCCCCTGCGCCGCTACGAACTCGACGCGGCCATCCTGTTCTCCGACATCCTCACCGTGCCCGACGCCATGGGCCTGGGTCTTTACTTCGCCGAGGGCGAAGGCCCGAAGTTCGAGCGCCCGGTGCGCACCCCGGCCGACATCGCCAAGCTGGCGGTGCCGGACATGGGCAGCTCGCTGCGCTACGTGATGGACGCCGTCAGCCTGATCCGCCGCGAGCTCGACGGCTCGGTGCCCCTGATCGGCTTCTCCGGCAGCCCCTGGACCCTGGCCTGCTACATGGTCGAAGGTGGCGGCAGCGACAACTTCGCCCGCATCAAGTCCATGGCGCTGGACGAACCGGCGGCCCTGCACCGGCTGCTCGAAGTCACCACCGACGCCGTCATCGCCTACCTGGCCGCGCAGCGCGCGGCGGGCGCGCAGGCGCTGCAGGTGTTCGACACCTGGGGCGGCGTGCTGGCCCCGCACGTCTACCGCGAGTTCTCCCTGCGCTACCTGCAGCGCATCGCCGCCGAACTGCCGCGCGGCGACGGCGCGGACCGCACCCCGCTGATCCTGTTCGGCAAGGGCAACGCCCCTTACCTGGAAGACCTGGCCGCCACCGGCGCCGAGGGCGTGGGCGTGGACTGGACCGTGTCGCTGGGCGAGGCGCGCCGCCGCACCGGCGGCCGGGTCGCGCTGCAGGGCAACCTGGACCCGACCACCCTCTATGCATCGCCCGACGTCATCCGCGCCGAAGCCGCGCGTGCGCTGGACGACTACGCCGCCGCCAACGGCGGTTCCCGCGCCGGCCACGTCTTCAACCTCGGCCACGGCATGAGCCCGGACATGGATCCCGAGCACGTGCGCGTGCTGGTGGACGCGGTGCACGCCCACAGCCGCCGCTAGACTCCCGCCGCGGCGGCCAGGGCGCCGGCCAGCGTCTCGCCGGTCACCGGTTTGCGCAGGAAGCCGTCCATGCCGGCGGCGCGAGCGGCCGGCTCGGCATCGGCGTCGGAACGCGCGGTTAGCGCCAGCATCGGCAGCGCGTGGCCGCGGGCCCGCACCAGGCGCGCCAGGGCGAAGCCGTCGATGCCCGGCAGGTCGAGGTCGAGCAGGGCCAGGTCGAAGCCGCCGGCCTCGAGTTCGGCCAGCGCCGCCAGGCCCTGCGGGGCATGCACCACCCGGTGGCCCTGGCGCTGCAGCAGGGCCGTCACCACTTCGGCGACCAGCGGTTCGTCCTCGACCAGCAGCACCCGCCGGGATGCCCCGGGCGCGACGGGCGAAGCCGGCGCCGCGCCGGCCGGGGCGGCCGGCAGCGGCAGCTCGACCCGGAAACAGGCGCCGCAGCCGGGCTCGCTGCGCACGCGGATGGAGCCGCCCATCGCGACGGCCAGCTCCTGGCTGATCGCCAGGCCCAGGCCGCTGCCGCTGCGGTCGCCTGGTTCGAAGCGCTGGAACAGCCGCCCCCGGTGCTCCGGGTCCAGGCCGGGCCCGGTGTCCTGCATTTCCAGGACGATGCCCTCCGGCGACCGCGGCAGCACCTCCAGGCGCACCTCGCCGCGCTCGCAGAACTTGATCGCGTTGTGGCCGAGGTTGAACAGGATCTGGCGCAGCCGGGTCGCGTCGCCCTCGAAGGCGCGGGGCAGCGCCGGATCGCAGTGCAGCGTGAAGCGCAGCGGCTTCGCGGCGGCCAGCGGCTGCAGCAGGCCGGCGACCTCGTCCAGCAGAGGCCCCAGTTCGAAGGGCGCGATGTCCAGCCGCAGGCGGCCGGCTTCGATGCGGGCCAGGTCCAGCGCGTCGTTGACCAGCCGCAGCAGGTGACCGCCGGCCCGCTGGATCGCCTCGACCTGGGCGCGCTGGCGCGGGTCCAGCTCGCTGCCCTGCAGCAGCTCGGCCATGCCCAGCACGCCGGTCATGGGCGTGCGGATCTCGTGGCCCAGGGTCGCCAGGAAGCGGCTCTTGGCCTCGGAATGCTGCTCCGCGAGCGCTTGTCGCTCGCGGCTGAGCAGCAGGGCCTGGCGACGCGCGCGGCGGGCGCGCCAGGCGGCGGCAAGAAGCGCGGTGGCGGCCAGCAGGGCCAGGCCGGCCAGCCCCAGCGCGGCGGGCGTGCGCCACCACACCGGCTCGACCAGCAGCTCGAGCACCTGTTCGTCCGACCAGCCGCCGCCGTCCGAAACCTGCAGCCGCAGACGATGCCGGCCGGGCCGCAGCTGCTGGTAGATCCGTCGCTCGCCCGGCGGCAGCTCGATCCAGCCCGCATCGTGGCCTTCCAGCCAGTAGCGGTGCCGGACCGCCGCCACCGGTGCCGACAGACGCAGGTCGCGGTCGCCGGGGCGCAGGCGCAGCCAGCGGCCCGACACCGGCAGGGCCACGTTCCGGCCCTCGCGGTGCACCTGCGCCGAAGGCATCGGAGGCGCAGCCGCCTGCGCGGCGAAGCACAGCGCCCAGAGGCTGGCCGCGAGCACCAGGCGCCAGGCGCGGGGCCGTCCACACGCAACATTGGGTTTCACCGCCATCCACCCCTCCTCGACCCGGGCCGGCCTAGACTAGCCACGCCCCGTCCCGGTGGCTGTAGGAAAACGCATGCCCCTGAGCGCACGACTCTGGCTGGTCCTGGTGCTGGCGCTGCCCGCCGCGCCGGCGGCCGCCTCCGAGCAGGTGTTCCGGATCGACCCGGTGCACACCCGGGTGGTGTTCCGCGTCGACCACGCCGGCCTGTCGCGCGCGGTCGGCACCTTTTCCGGCGCCACCGGCACGCTGGCCTTCGACCCGGACGACTGGTCCCGTGCGCGCCTGCAGGTGAGATTGCCGCTGGCCAGCCTCGACCTGGGCGACGCCGACTGGAACCGCAAGGTGCTGGAGCCGGCCTTCCTGGCGGCCGGCGCGCAGCCCGATGCGGAATACGTCTCCACCCGCGTCGAGCCGGCCGGTCCCGACCGCGCGAAGGTCACCGGCCAGCTCCGCCTGCGCGGCGTCACCCGCGAGCTGGTCCTGGACGTGCGGCTGAATGCGCTCAAGCGCCATCCGCTGACCTTCCGCCGCACCGCCGGCTTCTCCGCGACCGGGCGCCTGGACCGCCGCGACTTCGGCCTGGACACCTGGCCCAACGTGATCGGCCATGATGTCGAACTGCTGATCGAGGCCGAGGCCATCGTGGACCGCGCCGCCCCGCCCCCTTCCGAACCGGAGTCCACCGATGCCGATCCGCAATGACGCGCAGCGCTGGGGCTGGATCAGCCTCGGCATCCACTGGCTGACGGTGGTGATGGTGCTCTGCCTGTGCGCCGTCGGCCTGCTGATGGACGAACTGGCGAACTCGCCGGCCAAGGTGCAGGTGTACGCGCTGCACAAGAGCTTCGGCCTGACCGTTCTGGGCCTGACCGCGCTGCGGCTGCTCTGGCGCCTGGCCGCCGGCGCGCCCCAGCCGGTGCCGGGCACGCCGCGATGGCAGGTGCTGGTGGCGGGAGCCACCCACGCCGCGCTCTACGTGATCCTGCTGGCGATGCCGCTCAGCGGCTGGCTGTTCAACTCGGCCTCGGGCTTCCCGCTCAAGTGGTTCGGGCAGTTCTCCCTGCCCCGGCTCAGCGGCTACGACCCGGACGTGAAGGCCTTCGCCCACGATCTGCACGAAACCCTGTTCCTGGTGCTGGCCGCCATCGTCACCCTGCATGCGCTGGCCGCCCTGAAGCACCACTACTTCGACCGCGACCGCACGCTCGTGCGCATGCTGCCCGGCCTCAAGGCCCGGGAACCCGCGTCCGCGCCGGCGGTCGAAACCCCGTCCCCCGATCCCGGAGCCCCGAATGCGTAAGTTCCTGTCCGCCCTGCTGCTGTGCGCCGCGCCCCTGGTCCAGGCCGCGGACTACCGCGCCCAGCCCGGCTCCAGCCTCGGTTTCACCGCGACCTACCAGGGCGAAGCCTTCGAAGGGAGCTTCGGCGATTTCACCCCGCGCATCCGCTTCGACCCGGCCAACCTGGCCGCCAGCCATTTCGACGTGGTCGTCATCCTGGCCAGCGCCGACACGGCCAATGCCGAGCGCGACGAGATGCTGGCCGGGGGCGAGTTCTTCGACGCGGGCAGCGTGCGGGAGGCGCGCTACGTCGCCAGCACCTTCCGCGCGCTCGGGGGCAACCGCTACGTCGCCGAAGGCACGCTGCGGCTCAAGGGCGTCAAGAAGCCGGTGCCGCTGACCTTCACCTGGACGCCCGGTGCGCAGCCCGTGCTGCAGGGCGAGGCCCGGCTCAGCCGCCTGGCCTTCCAGGTCGGCACCGGAGACTGGACCGACACCGACCTGCTGCCCGACGAGGTGGTGGTGAAGACGCGGCTGGTGTTGGCCCCGGCGCGCTGATCCGGCGGATCGCCGGACCCGCGGGACGCGGCGCGGACCGCGTCAGCCCCGGTCGCCGGAAAGGCCAAGGAAGGCGCGCACGGCGCCGGCGTCGAACGGCCAGTCCAGTTCGGCGCCGCTGTCCTCGCGGCGCAGCACCGGGATGCGTTCGCCGTAGCGGGCCTGCAGGCCCAGGTCGTCGTCCAGCCAGAGCGGATCGAAGTCGGCCACGCCGGCGGCGGCCAGCGCGTCCCAGGCCTGGTCGCACAGGTGGCAGTCGTCGCGCTGGATCAGGGTCAGCTTCATCGGTGGCCGGGCAGTTCGCCGGCGTACAGTCGGGTTTGCGGCAAGGCGCATAGAATACGGCCTCTTTCCGCAACCGCGCATCGCCATGGCCGTCAGCGTCTTCGACCTCTTCAAGATCGGCATCGGTCCGTCGTCCTCGCACACGGTCGGGCCGATGCGCGCCGCGGCGCGCTTCGTCAGCCATTGGCTGGAGGAGAACGGCGAGCTGGAACGCACCGCGCGCGTGCGCGCCGAGGTGTTCGGCTCGCTGGCGCTGACCGGTCGCGGCCACGGCACCGACAAGGCCGTGCTGATGGGCCTGGAGGGCCACTGGCCGAACCAGATCGACCCGGACCTGATCCCGGCGGCGCTGGAGCGCATCCGCGGCCAGAAGAAGCTGCTGCTGCTCGGCAAGCGCGAGATCGGCTTCGACGAGAAGCACGACCTGATCATGAACAAGCGGCAGAAGCTGCC
>CBFGOZ010000169.1:0-5799 GCA_965650505.1 uncultured Arenimonas sp. | reverse complement strand
CGGGCTTGGACAGCAGCAGGCGGCACAGCGCGACGCGGCGCTTCTCGCCGCCGGAGAGCTTGCCGCAGATCGCGTCCCAGGGCGGCAGGCGCAGCGCGTCGGCGGCGATTTCCAGCTGCAGCTCCAGCGTGGCGGCGTCGCCGGTGGCCAGGATGGCCTCCAGGCGCTGCTGCTCGGCGGCGAGCTTGTCGAAGTCGGCGTCTTCTTCCGCATACGCGGCATAGACCTTGTCCAGCAGCTCCTGCGCATGCAGCAGGTCGCCCACGCCTTCTTCGACGGCCTGGCGCACGGTGTGCTCGGGGTTCAGGCGCGGCTCCTGCTCGAGGTAGCCGACCTTGATGCCCGGCTGCGGCCGGGCTTCGCCGGTGAAGTCGGTGTCGACGCCGGCCATGATGCGCAGCACGGTGGACTTGCCGGCGCCGTTGAGGCCCAGCAGGCCGATCTTCGCGCCCGGGTAGAAGGACAGCGAGATGTCCTTGATGATCTGGCGCTTCGGCGGCACGGTCTTGCTGACGCCGATCATGGTGTAGATGTATTGCATTGCACGCTCTCTCTGGCGCAGGGCGCGGCCGCGCGGTGGAACGGCGGGGCCGGGCAGGGTGGGGCCGCGCGCGAAGGGCGTGCAGCCGGTCCGGAATCGGAGGGTGCCCAAGTATACCGGGTCAAATCCGGGGTCAGAGTCGATTTATATCTGGCGACCAAGGCCCCGGGGGGCCGGCATCCGGAAGATAAATCGACTCTGACCCCGGATTTCTGCTGCCCGCGAAATGCCAGAGGTCCGCCTCCGGGCCGCCCGCTGCACGGGGTCTGATGCCCCTGCCGCGCTGGGCGGCGTTTTGGGGAACGGCGCCATGCGCATCGGATTCAAACTGGCCCTGGTCGGCTTCCTGCTGCTGTTGCTGCTGATCCCGCTGGCCATGCTCGGCGGGCTGGTGGAGGAGCGGCAGGCGCGCGGCCAGGAGGTGGCGGCCGACATCGCCCGCTCCGCAGCCGGCCCGCAGGACCTGGTGGGCCCGCTGCTGCTGGTCGAGGCACGCAAGCTCACCGAGAGGAAGCGCGTGGTCAGCCGCGATGGCCACCTGAGCCAGGAAACCGAGCAGGCCAGCGAAACCCTGCACTACCTGGTCAGTCCGGAAACCCTGGTCGCCGACAACCGCCTGCGCATCGAGCGCCGCGGCCGCAGCCTGTTCACGGTGCCGCTGTACCACGGCCGCATCGGACTTAAGGGCCGATTCCTGCACCGCCCGCCGCCGGCCGACGGCGCAGTGCTGCGCCCGGTGCGGGCCTGGCTGGTGCTGGGCCTGGGCGACAACCGCGGCGTGCGCGCCCTGGCCATAACGGTCGATGGCCGTCCGGTCGGCGCCGACCCCGGCACCCGCATCGCCTGGCTGCCCGAGGGCCTCAGCGCGCCGGTGCCGCTGGCCGCGCTCGACCGCCCGCTGGACTTCGACGTTGCCCTGGACCTCACCGGCACCGGCCACCTGGGCTGGCTGCCGGTGGGCGCCGAGACCACGGTCACGGCCAGTGCGCCTTGGCCGCACCCGGCCTTCGAGGGCCGGCACCTGCCGGAAACCCCGGCCGTGGACGCCAGCGGCTTCAGCGCCCGCTGGGCCGTGTCGCGGCTGTCGAGCCGGGTGCAGCAGGTGCTGGCGGGCTGCCCGCCGACCGACAGCGACTGCCCGGGCCTGGCCGAGGGCCGCTTCAGCGTGCGCCTGGTCGATGCGGTAGACCGCTACCTGATGACCGACCGCGCCATCAAATACGCCCTGCTGTTCCTGGCCCTGGTGTTCGGCGCGGTCTTCCTGGTCGAGGCCCTGGCCGCGCGGCCGGTGCACTTCGTCCAGTACGGCCTGACCGGCCTGGCCATGGCCATGTTCTACCTGCTGCTGCTGTCGCTGTCCGAGCACATCGGCTTCGGCCCGGCCTATGCCATCGCCGCCGCGGCCTGCAGCGCCCTGATCGGCCACTACCTGGCCGCGGTGCTGGGCGGCGGGAGGCGCGGGCTGGCCTTCGGGCTGGGCCTGGCCACGCTGTACGGCCTGCTCTACGTGCTGCTGCGTTCGGAAGACCACGCCCTGCTGGTCGGCGCCGGCGCGCTGTTCGCGGCCCTGGCCGCGGTGATGGCCCTGACGCGGCGGGTGGACTGGAACCGCCTGGGCGGCGGGACGGGTCCCGGGTAAGCCGCGAAAAGGGGGGCAGGTTCACTTTCCCCGAGCCGGGGTCCGGGCAGTCACGGTGGGCCTTTGCCCGGGGAAAGTGAACCTGACCCCGGTTCCGGGGCTACAATTTCGGGCCCCACGCCGCCCAGGAAACCCGCGCCGATGTTCGCCAAGGATATGCAGATTGCCGGTTACGACGACGTCCTGGCCCAGGCCATGGCGCACGAGCGCCAGCGCCAGGAAGACCACGTCGAACTGATCGCCTCGGAGAACTACGCCAGCCCGCGCGTGCTCGAAGCCCAGGGCAGCGTGCTGACCAACAAATACGCCGAGGGTTACCCCGGCAAGCGTTATTACGGCGGCTGCGAATTCGTCGACGTGGCCGAGAAGCTGGCCATCGAGCGCGTGAAGCAGCTGTTCGGCGCCCACTACGCCAACGTGCAGCCGCACTCGGGTTCGCAGGCCAATGCCGCCGTCTACCTGGCCCTGCTGCAGCCGGGCGACACCATCCTGGGCATGTCGCTGGCCCACGGCGGCCACCTGACCCACGGCGCCAAGGTCAACTTCAGCGGCAAGCTCTTCAACGCCGTGCAGTACGGCGTGAACGAAGCCGGCCTGATCGACTACGACGAAGTGCAGCGCCTGGCCACCGAGCACAAGCCGAAGATGCTCATCGCCGGCTTCAGCGCCTATTCGCAGGTGATCGACTGGGAGCGCATGGCGAAGATCGCGCAGTCGGTCGGGGCCTACTTCTTCGTGGACATGGCCCACGTGGCCGGCCTGGTCGCCGCCGGCGTGTATCCGAACCCGGTGCCCTACGCCGACGTCGTCACCTCGACCACGCACAAGACCCTGCGCGGCCCGCGCGGCGGCATCATCCTGGCGCGCGCCAACGAGGAGCTGGAGAAGAAGTTCCAGTCGCTGGTTTTCCCCGGCACCCAGGGCGGCCCCCTGATGCACGTGATCGCCGCCAAGGCGGTCGCGTTCAAGGAAGCGCTGGAGCCGGCTTTCACCGACTACCAGAAGCAGGTCGTGAAAAACGCCCAGGCCATGGCCAAGACGATGATGTCGCGCGGCTACAAGATCGTCTCGGGCGGCACGGAAAACCACCTGATGCTGATCGACCTGATCGGCCGCGACGTGACCGGCAAGGACGCCGAGGCCGCGCTCGGCGCCGCCCACATCACCGTCAACAAGAACGCCGTGCCCGGCGACCCGCGTTCGCCCTTCGTCACCTCGGGCCTGCGCATCGGCACCCCGGCCGTCACCACCCGCGGCTACAAGGAGCCGGAGTGCGTGGCGCTGGCGAACTGGATCTGCGACGTGCTCGACGCCCCCACAGACGAGAACGTGATCGCCGGCGTGCGCGACAACGTCACCAAGCAGTGCCGCGCGTTCCCGGTCTACGGATAACAGGCCCGGATGCACTGCCCCTTCTGCCAGCACGAAGACACCCGCGTGATCGACTCGCGCGTGTCCGAGGATGGGTCCACCATCCGGCGCCGGCGCGAGTGCGAGCATTGCGGCGAACGTTTCAACACCTTCGAAACGGCCGAACTCAAGCTTCCGGCGATCGTCAAGAGCGACGGCCGCCGCGAGGCCTTCGACGAGCGCAAGCTGCGGGTCAGCTTCGACCGCGCGCTGCAGAAGCGGCCGGTTTCGGCCGAACAGATCGACGACGCGGTGCGTTCGGTCATCCACTCCCTGCGCCTGAGCGGCGAGCGCGAACTGCCCTCGCTGCGCGTGGGCGAGTTCGTGATGGCCGAACTGAAGAAACTCGACCAGGTCGCCTACGTGCGCTTCGCCTCGGTCTACCGAAAGTTCGAGGACGTGCAGGCCTTCCGCGAAGAGATCGAGCGCCTGGAGCGCGACCTGCCCGGCCTCGAGGGCCTGCAGCTGCCCCTGCTGGACGTGCCGGCCCCCGACAAGGCCAGGCGCTGAGCCCCGTGGACATCCGCTGCCTGGCCGACCACCCCGGCCACGTGCCGGTGCTGGCGCGCTGGCACCACGCGCAGTGGGCCCATCTCTACGACGGCTGGACGCTCGAAGTCGCCGAGGCGGAGCTGCGCGACCACGCCACCCGCCGCACCATGCCCACCACCCTGATCGCGATCGAGGGCGATGAACTGCTGGGTTCGGTCAGCCTGGTCGAAGAAGACGCACCCGAACTGCGCGACCACGGCGACGCCTGGCTGGCCAGCCTGTACGTGCGCCCGGAGGCCCGCGGCCGCGGCCTGGGCGCGCTGCTGGCCCGGGCCCTGGTCGCCTTCGCCGCCGACCAGGGCGTTGAACGCCTGTGGCTGTTCACCCCCGAACATGAACGTTTCTACCGCCGGCTGGGCTGGCGCAGCGACGGCACCGCCACCCTGCGCGGCACGCCGGTGCATTTGATGGATATCCTTCCCGCATGAGCTTCACCGCCGTCGACCACGCCCACATGGCCCGCGCGCTCCAGCTGGCGGAGCGGGCGGCGTTCACCACCAAGCCCAATCCGATGGTGGGCTGCGTCATCGCCGACGGCGAGCGGGTGCTGGGCGAAGGCTGGCACGAACGCGCCGGCGAGCCGCATGCCGAAGTGCACGCGCTGCGCGCCGCCGGTTCGCGCGCGCAGGGCGCCACCGCCTACGTCACGCTGGAGCCGTGTTCGCACCACGGCCGCACCGGGCCCTGCGCCGATGCGCTGGTGGGCGCAGGCGTCACCCGCGTGGTCGCCGCCAGCCGCGATCCCTTCTACCAGGTGGCGGGGCAGGGCTTCGCCAAGCTCACCGCCGCCGGCATCACGGTCGAACACGGGCTGATGGAGACGGCGGCGCGGCATCTGAACCGCGGGTTTTTCTCGCGCATCGAACGCGGCCGGCCCTGGGTGCGGGTGAAGCTGGGCATGAGCCTGGACGGCCGCACCGCGCTGGCCAGCGGCGAATCGAAGTGGATCACCTCGGACGCCTCGCGCGCCGACGTGATGCGCTGGCGCGCGCGCTCCGGCGCGATCCTGACCGGCATCGGCACCGTGCTGGCCGATGATCCGAAACTCACTGTGCGCCTGCCCGGGGGCGAGGCCTTCGTGCCGCCGCTGCGCGTGGTGCTGGACGAACGCGGGCGCCTGCCGGCGACGTCCGCGCTGCTGACCGACGGCGCCGCGCCCACGCTGGCCGTGCATGCCGACGACGTGGTGCCCGACTACGGCGACGAGGTCAGCGCCTTCGCGGTGCGCCGCGGCGGCCTGGGCCTGGACCTCAACGCCGTGCTGTCGCAGCTGGCCCAGCGCGGCGTCAACGAGCTGCAGGTCGAGACCGGCGCCACGCTGTCGGGCGCCTTGCTCAGCGCCGGCCTGGTCGACGAGCTGCTGCTCTACGTCGCGCCGGTGCTGCTTGGCGAACGCGGCCGCCCCCTGTTCGCCGGCATCGACCCGGCGACGATGTCGGAGCGGCTGGGCCTGCGGTTGCTGGAGACGCGGCAGGTGGGGCCGGATCTGCGGCTGCTGCTGGCGGCGTAAACGCATCACTGCAAGCCGGCGTTCCACCCTTGGCTGGGCGAGACCACGGCCTGAGCACACCCAAGGCTTACAATGGGCGCCCCGCCGCCGTCCCGGCCGGCCCCGAGCCTCACCCCATGTTCACAGGCCTGATCCAATCCGTCGGCC
>CBFGOZ010000168.1:0-5820 GCA_965650505.1 uncultured Arenimonas sp. | reverse complement strand
TCGACCACAAGCTCGAGGGTTTCGAGTCCGGCGCCGACGACTACCTGGTCAAGCCCTTCGCCCTGCAGGAAGTCGAGGCCCGGCTGTCGGTGCTGGCGCGGCG
Source organism: uncultured Arenimonas sp. (assembly GCA_965650505.1). Classification (GTDB taxonomy): domain Bacteria; phylum Pseudomonadota; class Gammaproteobacteria; order Xanthomonadales; family Xanthomonadaceae; genus Arenimonas. Next base: position 5,717 of record CBFGOZ010000168.1, on the reverse strand, counting down.
CGGCAAGGCCGCCCAGCCGCGCGTGCTGCAGGTGGCCGACCTGGAATACAACCTGGACACGCTGGAAGTGCGCCGCGGCGACAAGCTGCTGCAGCTCAACCCGACCGCGCTGAAGATCCTGCAGTCGCTGATGGAATCCTCGCCCTCGGTGGTGACCCGGCAGGAGCTGGAGACCCGCGTCTGGGGCGAGGAGCTGCCGGATTCGGACAGCCTGCGCGTGCACATCCACGGCCTGCGCGCGGCGGTGGACAAGCCGTTCGAGAAGGCGCTGATCCAGACCCGCCACGGTATCGGTTACCGGATCGCCGACCCCGACGCGAGCTGAGCCCATGCGCTACCGGCATCGGCTGCGCACGCGCATCATCCTGTCCTTCCTGTTGCTCGGGTTCGGGCTGACGGCGCTGTTCGCCGGGGCGACCATCTACCTGCGGTCGCGGCTGGAGACCCAGCTGGTCGAATCCTGGCTGCTGCGCGAGACGGACAACTTCGTCCAGTTCAAGCGTGCCAACCCCGACCCGAACGCGCCCTTCACCTTCTCGCGCCAGATCGAGGCCTTCGCCTACCGGCCCGACAGCGCCCAGATCGCCTTCGCCTGGCGCGACCTGCCCACCGGCATCCACGACCTGCAGGAAAACGACCGGCGCGGGCGCCTGAAGCAGTACAAGCTGGCCGTGTACCGCACGCCCGACATCGTCGGCTTCGTGCGCTACGACTACACCCAGGAGGCCCTGAGCCAGCAGCAGATGCTGATCACCCTGGCGGTGGCCGTGGTGCTGCTGACCGTGCTGGCCTGGCTGGTCGGCGTCTGGTCCTCGTCGCGGGTGATCAGCCCGGTGACCGACCTGGCGCGCCGGGTCGAGGGCATGTCGGGCCGCGAGCGCCCGGAAAAACTGGCGCCGCATTTCCCCGACGACGAAGTGGGCGAACTGGCGGCCGCGCTGGACGACTACGCCGACCGCATGACCGCGCTGGTGAAGCGCGACCGCGAGTTCAATTCAGACGTGAGCCACGAACTGCGCACGCCGCTGGCGGTGATCCGCGGCGCCACCGAGCTGCTGCTGGCCAACCCGGACCTGCCGCCGAAGACGCGCCAGCGCCTGGAGCGCATCGACCGCGCCGCGCTGCAGTGCACCGACCTCACCACGGCCCTGCTGCTGCTGTCGCGCAACGAACGTGGCACCGGCCGCACCGACCTGTACAAACTGGCCCTGCAGCTGGCCGACGCCGGCCGCGTGCAGCTGGGCGACAAGCCCGTGCAGGTGGTGGTGGAAGGCCGCCGCGACGCCTTCGTGGACGCGCCGGAGGCGGTGCTGTCGGTGGCCCTGGGCAACCTGATCGGCAACGCCTGCAAGTACACCGCCGAGGGCGGCGTGCGCATCGTGGTCGAGGCCGACCGCGTGCGCATCGAAGACACCGGCCCGGGCCTTAGCTCGGAAGACGCCGCGCGCCTGTTCGAGCGCGGCTACCGCGGCTCCAGCGCCACCGGCACCAGCGGCGGCGGCATCGGCCTGTCGATCGTGCGCCGCCTGTGCGAACTCTACGACTGGCAGGTCAGCATTGAACCCGGCGAAGAGCGCGGCGCCGTCGCGATGCTGCGGTTTGGGGATTGATTTCGTCCCGCGGTCAGGCTTTTAAACGAACTCCAGCCAGCCGTGCGTATCCGGCGTGCGGCCGTCGAAGAGGCCGAAGAACATATCCTGCACGCGCCGCGTCACCGGGCCCGGCTTGCCGGCGCCGACCTGGCGGCCGTCCACCGAGCGGATCGGCGTGATCTCGGCGGCGGTGCCGCACATGAAGAGTTCGTCGCACAGGTAGAGGTATTCGCGCGGGATGTCGCGCTCCACCACCTCGATGCCATTGGCCTTGGCCAGGGTGATGATCGAGTTGCGGGTGATGCCGTTGAGCAGGGCCGCGCTGATCGGCGTGGTGTGCAGGGCGCCGTCGAAGACCAGGAACAGGTTCTCGCCCGCGCCCTCGCTGAGCAGGCCGGTGCTGGCCAGGGCGATGCCCTCGCCGAAGCCCAGGCGCCGCGCCTCGCGCGCCACCAGCTGGCCGGACAGATAGTTGCCGCCGGCCTTGGCGCCCGCGGGAATGGTGTTGGGCGCAAAACGCTGCCAGCTGGACACGCAGGCGTCGATGCCGGCCTCCAGCACGTCGGGGCCCAGGTAGGGGCCCATGTGCCAGGCGGCGATGGCCAGGTCGGTGGGCGTGTCGGCCGAGAGGCCGAAGCCGCCGAGGCCGCGGTAGGCGATCGGGCGCAGGTAGGCCTTCTCCAGCTTGTTCGCTTTGATCACGTCGCGGCAGCCCTTGGCCAGGGCGTCGATGTCGTAGGGCATGGCCATATCGTAGATCTTGGCCGAGGCGTAGAGGCGCTTGAGGTGGTCGGTGAGCCGGAAGATGGCCTGGCCCTTGGGCGTGGCGTAGCTGCGGATGCCTTCGAACACCGACGAGCCGTAGTGCAGGCCGTGCGCCATCACGTGCACCGTGGCCTCGGCCCAGGGCTTGATGACGCCGTTGTGCCAGATGTGTTCGGGGTACTGCATCGCCATGGCCGACTCCTGCGGGAAGGCGCGCAGTTTATCGCGCCGGGGCGGGGGCCCGCCTGTGCCCGGATCGTCGGTTCAGAGCTCGATCCACCAGCAGCCGGCGTTTTCGCGCAGGGCGAAGCGCACCGTGACCGACTGGATGTCGGCGGCGCCGCGCATCTGCTGCACCAGCAGCGATTCGGGCGGCGCGCTGGGTACGGCCGGGGTGGCGGCCGCGTCGCCGACGGCGAGCGCGGGTCCGTTCGCGGTCGGGCCGCCCGGATCGGCGGCCGTTTCCGGGGCCGCGTCCTGGGCCTGTGTGGGTGAGGGCAGCTGGGCCCGGCCGAGGTCCCAGGCGCGCCCGCTGTCCGCGGCTGGCCCGGCCGCCGGATCCCCGGGCGGCGCCGATGGGCCGGTCGGCCCGAGCGCGGGTGAGGTGTCAGGAAAAGGAGTGACCGTGGAAAAGCCGCCGGGGTACACCAGCTCGACGGACACCAGCGGCCGCTGGGCGATGGCCTCGAGTTCGTCCATCAGCGAGCGGGCGGCGCCGCTGCCGGTGCCGGTCCAGTGGTACCAGTTGGCCAGGCGGTTGACGTCGCGGGCCTCGAGGGCGGTGCGCACGCCGTTGAGCAGGGTCTCGGGCCGGCGCGCGCAGCCGCGCACGGCGAAGCCGGGTTCCAGGGTGGCGCCGGTGGATGCGTCGGGCGGCGCCTGACGCGGCGCGGCCTGCATGGATTCGCAGGGGCGGTCGGTGTAGACGGCGACGCCGCGGGCGTCCACGCAGCGGCGCACCTGGCCCGGGGCCGGCAGGGCCCAGGCCATCAGCAGCAGGCCGCAGAGCAGGAGCGGGGCGCGGATCATGGGCGCCCAGCCTAGCGCGAAGCTCAGTCCAGGCGGGCGAGCACCGACTCGGTCGGCCGGGCCAGGTTCAGCGTATAGAAATGCAGTTCGGGCACGCCGCCGTCGAGCAGGCGCCGGCACATCGCCGCGACGATGTCGGCGGCGAATTCGCGCACGCTGTCGGCGTCGTCGCCGAAGGCCAGCATGCGCTTGCCGATCCAGCGCGGGATCTCGGCGCCGCAGGCTTCGGAAAAACGCCTGAGCTGGCTGAAGTTCGAGATCGGCATGATGCCCGGGATGATCGGGATCGTGATTCCGGCCTTGCGGGCGTCGTCCACGAAGCGGAAGTAGGCGTCGGCATTGAAGAAGTACTGGGTGATCGCGGTGTCGGCGCCGGCGTCCACCTTGGCCTTGAAGTGGCGGATGCAGGCCAGGGCGTCTTCGGACTGGGGATGGGTTTCGGGGTAGCAGCCGACGGCGATGCGGAAGTGGTCGCCGTGTTCTTCGCGGATGAAGCGCACCAGGTCGGAGGCGTAGTGCAGGTCGCCGGCGCGGGCCATGCCCGAAGGCAGGTCGCCGCGCAGGGCCACCAGGTGGTCGCAGCCCTGGGCCCGGTAGTCGGCCAGCAGCTGCCGGATCTCGTCGCGAGTGCCGCCGACGCAGCTCAGGTGGGGCACGCCGTTCAGGCCATGGGTCTCGCGCAGGCCGCGCACGGTTTCGGCCGTGTAGGACAGGGTGGAGCCACCGGCGCCGAAGGTGACCGACACGAAGCGCGGGTCGTGGGCCTTGAGCTTGCGCACGGTGCGGTCGAGCTGGGCGCGCTGGTCGTCGGTCTTGGGCGGGTAGAACTCGAAGCTGATGCGGGACATGGCGGGGTCTGGGTCGTGGCCTGGGGCGAATATATCGCTTATTCGCGATGAAAGGATAAATCCCTGGGCGCCGGGCCGCCCGGCTGCGACAATCCCGCCCCATGACCATCGCCCTGACCGACTTCGCCCGCGTCCGCCTGTTCCCGGCCGACCGGCGCCGCACCGCCATCCAGGACATCACGCCCGAGCAGTTCGTCGCGCGGCTCAACGCCGAGGCGCCCGAGCGGGTGCTGCCGGGGTACGCGCCGTTCTGCCGGCTGCATGTGCATCGCAACTGGACCTCGACCAAGTGTTCGGTGATCGCCATCACCGATGAAAACCGGCACCTGCTTCGCAGTGCCTACGAAGCCCGCACCAGGGACGAACTGCCGGTGCTGGTGCGCTGGTTCGAAGGCCTGGAGCCGCCGGTGGCCAACTACCTGGTGCCGATCCTCTACAGCCGCGAACAGATGGCGAAGGAGGGCACGCCGGTGGACGCCGACTGGGGCATCGTCGGCTGCCTGTACACCATGGAACCGGACGAGATCCCGATGGTGCCCATCACCATGATGCGCAATGCGCTGGGCGTTGAGGAAGGCGGCAGCGGCGTGCCCCTGGACCGTGACGTCTACGAGCGCTCCGTCGAGTTCTGGTCCCGCCACGCCAACTGGCGCTAAATCCGGGGTCAGAGTGCATTTATCTTCTGCAGCCCCCGGGATAAAGCCACCAGCCTCGGGAAGATAAATGCACTCTGACCCCGGAAAAAGAAACGGGCGCCCGAAGGCGCCCGTTCCTGTATCGATGCAGCGGTGGATCAGTAGCGGTAGTGGTCCGGCTTGTACGGGCCGTCCTTCGACACGCCCAGGTAGGCGGCCTGCTCGTCGGTCAGCGTGGTCAGCTTCACGCCGATCTTTTCCAGGTGCAGGCGGGCCACTTCCTCGTCCAGCTTCTTGGGCAGGATGTAGACCTTCTTCTCGTAGGTGTCCTTGTTGGCCCACAGGTCGATCTGCGCCAGGGTCTGGTTCGAGAACGAGTTCGACATCACGAAGCTCGGGTGGCCGGTGGCGCAGCCCAGGTTCACCAGGCGGCCTTCGGCCAGCAGGAAGATCGCATTGCCGTTCGGGAACACGAACTTGTCGACCTGCGGCTTGATGTTGATGCGCTTGGCCTCGGAGGCGTACAGCGCGTCCACCTGGATCTCGTTGTCGAAGTGGCCGATGTTGCAGACGATGGCCTGGTCCTTCATCTTCGACATGTGCTCGAGCGTCAGCACGTCCTTGTTGCCGGTGGTGGTGACGTAGATGTCGCCGCGGCCCAGGGTGTTCTCGACGGTGTTGACCTCGAAGCCTTCCATCGCGGCCTGCAGGGCGTTGATCGGGTCGATCTCGGTCACGACCACGCGGCAGCCGTAGGCGCGCAGCGAGTGCGCCGAACCCTTGCCGACGTCGCCGTAACCGCAGACCACGGCCACCTTGCCGGCCAGCATCACGTCCATGGCGCGCTT
>CBFGOZ010000167.1:0-5825 GCA_965650505.1 uncultured Arenimonas sp. | reverse complement strand
TGCCCAGGGCCACCTGGGCCGGCGCCAGCAGGCCGTTCTGGATGCGCTCGATCACCGCCAGCCGCCAGGCCCGCACCAGCCGGTAGCTGGTGGAGTCGACGCTGGCGCGGCCGTCCCAGGTCGCAGCCTCGCGGGCGAGGGACTGCAGGGCCTCGTCGTCGTTGCGTTTGGCTTCTTCGAGCAGCGCCCGATGCCAGCGTTCGAGGAAGAGGGCGCGGTGATCGAGCTGGATCGCCAGCAGGTCGGCTTCGGTGAAGCGGTCCTTGGCGTACAGGGCGTCGCGGATCTGTTTCGCCCGCGCGCCGTTGGCATAACCGGCGTCGCCGACCAGCTCCAGCGCGGCGCCGTCCACGATGCGCGCGTTGGCGGTCCACAGGCGGCCGTCGGGCGGGTCCACCAGGCTGGGGTTTTCGGTGGGCGCCAGCCAGCCGGCCCAGCGGCAGGCGGCCTCGACCTTCAGCGGGCCGGTGGGCGCGCATTCGCCGGCGCGCTGAGGCATCTGTGCGGTCAGGCGCCAGGCGATGCGGCCGTGTTTGTCGCCGATCACCAGGTTCTGGGCGGGAATGCCGGCGGTGTCGGCCACGGCCAGGCCCGCGTCCAGGTCGCCGGCGTGGGCCATGTCGGCCAGGCCGAAGTTCAGCGCGCCGGGAAGCTGGGCGGTCCAGCGCAGGGCCAGCGAACTTTCGCCGTCCAGCTCCGCGGTGATCGGGCCCCAGCGCGTATCGCGCACCTTCAGCTCCACCGGCTCGCCGCCCTTCACCTGGATCCACTCGCTGGTGGTGCGTACCGCGGCCTGGCCGCCCGGCACATAGTAGCGCTGACGGTCCTTGTCGGCCCAGTCGACGCGGTAGAAGTCCAGCCAGTCGCCGTAGCTGTTGGTGAAGCCCCAGGCCACGTGGCCGTTGCTGCCGACGATCACCGCCGGGATGCCGGGCAGGGTGAAGCCGGAAACGTCCACCTTGCCGCCGGGCGCGCGCGGGTCGGCGTACTCCAGGCGCGCGCGGAACCAGATGTTCGGCGCGCGCAGGCCCAGATGCATGTCGTCGGCGACGATGGCGCGGCCGTCGGCCGTGAGCTTCCCCGAGACCGCGAAGTTGTTGCTGCCTGGCGCGGCGGGTTCGGACACCCGGTAGCCCGGGTTGTCCCAGGCGGTGGGCAGCTTGCGCAGGTCGAGCACCTCGGCCGGCGGCAGTGCCACGTTGCCGCGCGCCTCGCCGACCAGGGGCGCGTCCCATTCGCTGCCGTCGGTGGCGATGAGCGCATAAAGTCCCGGCGGCACCGACTCGCGGATGCGCCACAGCGCCAGCTCGCGCGAATTGGTTTCGTCCTGCAGGTCGAAGAACATCGCGTAACCGGCCAGCGCGGTGTCGGCGACCGTCCAGGGCTCGGGTTCGGCCTGCAGCAGCAGGTAGGGCCAGGGTTTGCGGTCCAGCGCGGCCAGGCCGGCGTTGACGCCGTCGGCATAGGCCTGCAGCACCGGCAGGCGTCCGCCCGCCACCGCTTCCAGGCTTTCGCCCAGCCGCGCGCGCAGGCGGTGCACCCGCACCACCTTGTCGCGTTCGATGGCCAGCGGGCCGAACAGCGCCGACAGCTCGCCGGCGGCCGAACGCCGCAGCAGGTCCATCTCGAAATAACGCTCCTGGGCGTGCACGAAGCCCAGGGCGCGGGCGGCGTCGGTTTCGTCGGCGGCGGTGATCGTCGCCACCCCCAGGGCATCGCGTTCGACCGTCGCCGGGGCCGACAGCCCGGGCAGGGCGAGTTCGCCCTCGAGTTCGGCCAGGCTGCCGCGCCATACGAACAAGCCTGCCAGCACCGCCAGAACGCCCAGGACCAGGAGCACCGCCAGCAGGCGGAGGCCGACGCGGAAAAGCTTGGGCATGGACGGCTCGCTTGCGGGCATTCGGGGACTGTGCCTAGGATGGCCCATGTCCTGCCGTGCCGCCATCGCCCTCGCCATGAACTCCGACCCGTCCCGGGCCGGACGCGACGTCGCGGTCAATAACGCCAACAACAACAATCGTCCCCGCCCGCGGGTCGACGACTAGGCGCGCTCCACTTCCCAGCCCCCAGTCCACGACGGCCCGCACTGACGAAGTGCGGGCCGTCTGCTTTTGCGTCCTCGAAACCCAGCCCAAAGGAGTTGCGCCATGTGTTCCATCCTCGGAGTCCACGATGCCCGGCCCGGTGCCGACCTGATGCCGCTGCGCCCGCTGGCGCTTTCGCTGTCGGCGCGCCAGCGCCACCGCGGCCCGGACTGGTCCGGCGTGTACGCGGAACCGCGCTGCCTGCTGGTGCACGAGCGCCTGGCCATCGTCGACCCGGCCGGCGGCGCCCAGCCCCTGCGCTCGGGCGACGGCCGCCTGGCCCTGGCGGTGAACGGCGAGATCTACAACCATCGCGAACTCGAACGCGCGTCCACGGTCGCCTATGAATTCCAGACCGGCTCGGACTGCGAGGTGATCAATGCGCTGTACCTGGAGCACGGCTCCGCGGGCGTGGCGAAACTCAACGGCATCTACGCCTTCGCGCTGTGGGACGCCGCGCAGGGCCGGCTGCTGGTCGCCCGCGACCCGCTAGGCGTCTGCCCGCTTTACTGGGGCCACGACGCCGACGGCCGGCTGTGGGTCGCCTCGGAGATGAAGGCCCTGGCGCGGCACTGCGCGGATGTCGCGGCCTTTCCGCCCGGCCACGTCTACGACAGCGCCACGGGTGAGCTCACGTTCTTCCACGAGCGCGCATGGCGCGACTACGGCGCGGTGCAGGGCAAGGCCGTGTCGCCGCAGGCCCTGCGCGAAGGCTTCGAACAGGCCGTGCACCGCCAGCTGATGACCGACGTGCCCTATGGCGTGCTGCTGTCGGGCGGCCTGGACTCCTCGCTGGTCGCCGCCTGCGCCGCGCGTTTCGCCCGCCAGCGCGTGGAGGAGGACGACCAGGCCGAAGCCTGGTGGCCGCGCCTGCACAGCTTCGCGATCGGCCTGGAAGGTTCGCCCGACCTGGCCGCCGCCGAAGTCGCCGCCAAGGCCCTGGGCACCGTGCACCACGGCTTCACCTACACGTTCGAGGAAGGCCTGGACGCGCTGCCCGACGTCATCCGCCACGTCGAAACCTATGACGTGACGACCATCCGCGCGTCCACCCCGATGTACCTGCTGGCCCGGCGCATCAAGGCCATGGGCGTGAAGATGGTGCTCAGCGGCGAGGGCAGCGACGAGATCTTCGGCGGTTATCTTTATTTCCACAAGGCGCCGAACGCGCGCGAATTCCACGACGAATGCGTGCGCAAGCTCGGCGCCCTGCACCAGTTCGACTGCGCCCGCGCCAACAAGGCGATGATGGCCTGGGGCGTGGAAGCGCGCGTGCCCTTCCTGGACCTGGAGTTCCTGGACCTGGCGATGGGCATGGATGCGCAGGCCAAGATGGCGGGCCAGGGCCGCATCGAAAAGGCCGTGCTGCGCGAGGCCTTCGAAGGTGCCCTGCCGCCCGAGATCCTGTGGCGCCAGAAGGAGCAGTTCAGCGACGGCGTCGGCTACGGCTGGATCGACGGGCTCAAGGCCCGCGCCGAGGCCTTCGTCAGCGACGCGATGTTCGCCCAGGCCGCGCTGCGGTTCCCGGTCAACCCGCCGCAGACCAAGGAAGCCTACTGGTACCGCGAACTGTTCGAACGCGAATTCCCGGGCGAGGCCTGCGCCCGCACCGTGCCGGGCGGCAAGTCCATCGCCTGTTCCTCGCCGGCGGCGATCGCCTGGGATCCGGCGTTCGCGAACGCCGCCGATCCCTCTGGACGCGCGGTCGCCGGAGTGCATCTGGCGGCGACCTGAGTAGGCGCGCGGCGCGGCTCCGGCCGCGCCGCGTCAGAAACTCGAACCCGGCTGCTGCAGGAAGGCCAGTTCTTCGGGCGTGGACTCGCGGCCGAGGATGGCGTTGCGGTGCGGGTAGCGGCCGAAGCGGTCGACGATGGCCTTGTGCCGGAGCTCGTACTGCAGGTTCTCGGCCGGCGCGTGCGCGCGGTACAAGGCCACGGCGATTTCGTGGATCGCCCGCGATTCGCTGTGCATGTAGGGCAGCAGCAGGAAGTTGTTCTGGATCGGCGAAAGCACCGACGTGGCGCCGGCGCGCACCGCTTCCTGCGCCAGCACCAGCGCCATCGGGTCCTGGGCGAAGGCGGCGGGCGTGCCGCGGTGGATGTTGCGCGAGAACTGGTCCAGCACGACCACCTCGGCCAGGCGGCCATGCGCGGTGTCGCGCCAGCCGTGCAGCTCGCCGGCGGACGCCTGCAGCAGCAGGCCGAGGAAGCGCGCACGCAGCAGCGCGTCGAATTCCGGGTCGACCTTCCACCAGCGCTCGGGCGGTGTCTGCTCGAACCAGAAGGCCAGGATGTCTTCGGCGACGACGTGGTCGGTCATGGCAGGCCCTCCTCAGTGCGCGTGGTCGTGCGCGTCTGCCCCGCCTTCGGCGCGACCGACGGCCACCGGATAACCCAGGCTGATCCAGCCCTGGATGCCTTCGTACAGCACGGCGGTGTTGCGCAGGCCGCCTTCGCGCAGCTTGCGCACCACCGACTCGGCGGCGGCGCGCGGGCATTCGCAGTAGGCGACGATCCAGGTGCCGTTGGTGGGCAGGCTGGCGATCACTTGCTCGCGGCTGGCGTAGTAGGGCGCGGGCACCGCGCCGGCGATGTGCGCCATCTGCCACATCGAGGTGACGCGGGTATCGAGCAGCACCATCTTCCTGCCGGCCTTCAGTTCGCGGTCGAGTTCGGCGGCGCTGACGTAGAGCCCGTCGCGCAGTTCGAAGGTCGGATCGGCCGCGTCCGGGTTCAGCACGATGCGGTCCAGCGGCGGCGGTTCGGCCAGCACCGGCTTGCGCACTTTCCAGCCGCTGGCGCGGCTGCGCAGGAAGGCCGTGAGGCTGTCGATCTGCGGGTCGCTCAGCTGGCCCTGGAAGGCCGGCATCGGCGTGCCGTCGCGGCCGTTGGCGATGGCGTGGCGCAGGAAGGCGTCGGGCGTGAGCGCCAGCATCGCGGCATTGCCCAGCGCGGTGCCGGTGCCGCCTTCGCCCTGGGCGCCGTGGCAGCTGGCGCAGTTCTTCCGGTACAGCTTCGCGCCCTCGGCCACGTCGCCGGTGACCGGCGCGTGGCTGAGCGGGAAGGGCCGGGCCTCGGCCGCCGTGGCCAGCCAGTAGGCGAGGTCGCGGATCTCGTCGCGGCTCATCGGGCCGCCGACCTCGTCCAGGTAGCCGCCCATCGGCGTGCCGGGACGGCCGTAGCTGATCGCCTCGCGCAGCACCATCGGGAAGCCGGTTTCCAGCAGCGAGCGCGAGCGCAGCGAGGGCGCGTGGTCGTTGACGTGGCCCTGGCGCTCCGCGCCATGGCAGAGCGAGCAGTAGCGCTGGTAGTTCGCCTCCGCGGCCTGCAGCTGTGCCGGCGTCGGTGGGGCGGACTGCGCGCCGGCCGCAGGGGCCAGGCCGAAGGAGACGAAAGCCAACAGGCGGAGCAGCGTGCGTGCGGTCATGGCGGCGGCGGGCAAGGGGGTGCGCGCAGCCTATCACCGCGCCATCGCAGAACGGCCGGGGCACGGCGACAAGAGCGCGACGCCGGCCACGCAGCGCGCCGTTTGAGCGCCCCGCCGTACCGAACCACAATCGGCCTCTGCCGCCCCGCCCCGCGGGCGGCAGGCGAGGAGACCGCACGATGGATAAGTCTGTGCCAACCGCCGCGCCGCCGCGCGTCCAGACACTGGCGGCGACCCGGGCCGACGCCGTCACTTCGGTGTTGTGCGAGGCCTTCTTCGACTATCCGGTGATGCGCTACGTCCTGGGGCCGCAGG
>CBFGOZ010000166.1:0-5863 GCA_965650505.1 uncultured Arenimonas sp. | reverse complement strand
CCGCAGGACAAGAAGTTCCGCGGCGAGCGCACCGAACTGGTGATCGGCGACCGCAACACCATCTTCGAGTTCACCACCATCAGCCGCGGCACCGCCGACGGCGGCGGCATCACCCGCATCGGCGACGACAACTGGATCATGGCCTACGTGCACATCGCCCACGACTGCATCGTCGGCAACCAGTGCATCCTGGCCAACAACGCCACCCTGGCCGGCCACGCCGTGCTGGGCGACTGGGTGATCCTGGGCGGCTTCGCCGGCATCCACCAGTTCTGCAAGATCGGTGCCCACGCCTTCGTCGGCATGGGCAGCCTGGTCAACGCCGACGTGCCGCCGTTCGTGATGGTGGCCGACAAGTACGCCGAACCGCGCGGCATCAACAGCGAAGGCCTCAAGCGCCGCGGCTTCGACGCCGAGCGCATCGCCGCCATCAAGCGCGCGTACCGCGCCCTGTACATGTCCGGCAAGCCGATGGCCGAAGTGCGCGAGCAGCTGGCCCAGAGCGCCGATCAATCGCAGGACGTGCGGCTGATGCTCGAATTCATCGAGCGCAGCGAGCGCGGACTGCTGCGCTGACGGCCAGCCCACGGCGATGGCCGGCATCCGCCTGACGCCTTCGCTGGAGCTGGCCATCGCCGCCGGCAAGCGCCTGCGCTTCGCGGTGGTCGCCGGCGAGGCATCGGGCGACCTGCTGGGCTCGGGCCTGGTGCGCGAACTGCGCCTGCGTTTCCCGGAAGCCGAATTCGCCGGCGTCGGCGGCGAACACCTGCGCGCGGCCGGGGTGGACTGCTGGCACGACTGCGCCGAGCTGGCGGTGATGGGCCTGGCCGAGGTGCTGCGGCACCTGCCGCGCCTGCTGCGGCTGCGCGCCAACCTGCGCCGGCGCCTGCTGGACTGGACGCCTGACGTCTTCATCGGCATCGACGCCCCCGACTTCAACCTGGGCCTGGAGCGCCAGCTCAAGCAGGCCGGCATCCGCACCGTGCACTACGTCAGCCCGTCGGTGTGGGCCTGGCGCGAAGGCCGCGCGGCGAAGATCGGCCGCAGCGCAGACCGGGTGCTGTGCCTGTTCCCGATGGAGCCGCCGATCTACCAGCGCCACGGCGTCGACGCGCGTTTCGTCGGGCATCCGCTGGCCGACGCCTTCCCGCTGGAGCCCGACCGCGGCGCCGCGCGCGAACAGCTCGACCTGCCGGAAAAGGCCCCGGTGCTGGCGGTGCTGCCCGGCAGCCGGCTGGGCGAGATCCAGCGTCTGCTGCCGACCTTCCTGGAGGCGGCGCGCCTGGTGACGGCCCAGGTGCCCGGGCTGGTGGTGGCCATTCCGGCCGCGAACCCGGACTGCCGCCGGGCCATAGAAGCCGTGCTGCACCGCTCGTCGCTGGCCAATGCCGTGGTCTTCAGCGGCTGCGCGCACGCGGCGATGGTCGCCGCCGACGTCGTGCTGCTGGCCTCCGGCACCGCGGCGCTGGAGGCGATGCTGGCCAAGCGCCCGATGGTGGTGGGTTACCGCATCTCGGCGCTCACCTACCGCATCGTGATGGCCCTGGGCCTGATGAAGGTCAACCGCTACAGCCTGCCCAACGTGCTGGCGAACGAGCCGATCGTGCCCGAGCTGATGCAGCGCGACTGCACGCCCGAGAACCTGGCATCGGCGGTGATGCACTGGTTCAACCTGCCCGACGCCCGCGCCGCCCTGCTGCCGCGCTACCTGCACATCCACCACAAGCTGCGCCAGGACGCCTCGTCCAGCGCCGCCGACGCGGTGGCCGAACTGCTGGCCCAGCCATGATCCTGCGCATCGCCGGGGTCGACGAAGCCGGCCGCGGGCCGCTGGCCGGGCCGGTGGCGGTGGCGGCGGTGATCCTGGACCCCGCGCGCCCGATCGCCGGACTGGGCGATTCCAAGGCGCTCAGCGAAGCCCGCCGGGACGCGCTGGAACCGCTGATCCGCGAGCGCGCGCTGGCCTGGCACGTCGAAATGGTCAGCGCCGCCGAGATCGACCGGCTGAACATCCTGCGCGCCACGCTGGAGGGCATGGCGCGCGCGCTGCGTGCGCTGGCGCCGGGCGCCGAGCGCGCCCTGATCGACGGCAACCGCCTGCCGCCCGGCCTGCCCTGCCCGGCCGAGGCGCTGGTGAGGGGCGATGCGCGCGAGCCGGCGATCATGGCGGCGTCGATCCTGGCCAAGGTGGCGCGCGACCGCTGGATGTGCGAACTCGATGTCCGGCACCCGGGTTACGGCTTCGCCCTGCACAAGGGCTACCCGACGCCGGCGCACCTGGAGAACCTGCGCCGCCTGGGCCCCTGCGCCGAACACCGGCGCAGCTTCGCGCCGGTGCGCGCCTGCCTGGAACCGATGCTGATCGGCTGAACGGCGCGGCATTTGACAGGCCGTTTGCGCCGGCGTAGACCAATGGCTGCATCCCGGCAGATGCGGCTGCGGACCTCTCCAGCCGACCAGTCGCCCGCAGTCCCCTTCATCCGGCCGGCAGCGAGTACTGCCATGCGCCACAACGTCCCCCTTCCCGCCGATTCCCCCCTGCCCCTGCACGCCCTGCGCCACGCTCCCGCCGCCGCCACCGGCGCGCCAGTGTCGTTCGACGGCGCCGCGATCGCCGACTTCAATTCCCTGCTGCACGAACTGCATCCCGACGCGCCGCACGTGGACGCCCACGCGGTGTCCAGCGTCGCGCGCTGGCTGGTGGACCTGCCGCCCGCACAGGCCGAAGCCCTGCTGCAGGCGCGGCTGGGCCGGCTCGAAGAAATCAGGGCCATGGCCGCCGACCGCGACTGGGCCATCGACGCCGCGCTGGCCAAACGCATCTACCGCCTGCTCGACTACGTCGACCAGGCGCGCGACCTGATACCGGACGACGTGCCCCTGGTCGGCCGCCTCGATGACGCACTACTGGTCGAACTGGCCTGGCCGATGGTGGCCGAGGAGCTGGAGGACTACCGCGACTTCTGCCGCTTCCGCGACGAATCCGGCGCCGGTTTCGGCGGCCATCCCAGCCGCGACGACTGGCTGCGCGTGCGCCTGGACGAAGGCGCGCTGTGGGAGCAGCTGCATCGCGTGCGGCACCAGCACTACGTCGACTACGGCCCGCTCGAAGGCGGACTGCGCGTGGTCTGAGCCGGTGCGCGAAGCTGTCGGCACACTGAATTAGCCCGAAGGTCACGGCCACTAAAGGCCTTCGACGCAGGCGCTGCAACGCTTCAAGCTGGCGGCGCATCCCAAGGGATGTGCGCGGATTCCGGAATGGTTCCGTCGTCCCGCGCGCCGCCAGCCGAGAAACCGAAATGAACGCCCGCCTGCAGGACCGCCTCGCCCTCCACCTGCCGCCCGAATCCCACGACTCCCGCCGCCGCCAGGTCGGCCCCATCGCGCTGCAGGACGCCGCCCTGCGTCGCTTCAACGCACTGCTGGCGCAGCTCGACGCCAATGCCCCGCCGGTCACCGCCGACCAGCTGGTGACGCTGGCCCGCTGGCTGCAGGACCAGCCGCGCGACCAGGCCGTGGCCGTGCTGTCCGAGCGCCTGGGCCGCGCCGAACAGCTGCGCCGCATGCTCAACGACAGCGACTGGGACGTCTGCGTGGACACCCGCGAACGCGCCCGCATGCTGATCAGCTACCTGCAGGAAGTGAACGACCTGATTCCGGATCACCTGCCCCTGCTCGGCCACCTCGACGACGCGCTGCTGGTCGAACTGGCGTGGCCCGCCTTCGCCGGCGAAACCCAGGACTACGGCGACTACTGCCGTTACCGCGCCTCGGAACGCCCGCGCGGCACACCCGCCGAACGCCGCCTGGCCTGGGAGACCGCCTGCCTCGCCGAGGCCGCGCTGATCCAGCAGCGGCGCCAGGTGCGCGGCCGCCACTACGCGCCCGCACCGGCCCTGCCGGACCGGTTCCGCATCACCTGACGGTCTCTCCAACGGGGCGGGCGGCAGGGCTTGGCAACAGGGACTGTCAAGCCTTGTCCGCCCCCACCCTCGGGGTAAACTGCCGGTCGGCCACGCGGTCCCCGGCATGACGCCACGCTTCGTCCACCTGCACCTTCACAGCGAATACTCGCTCACCGACTCCACCGTCCGCATCCCGGAGCTGGTGGGGCGCTGCGCCGCGCTCGGGCTGCCGGCGGTGGCGGTCACCGACACCAGCAACCTGTTCGCGCTGGTGAAGTTCTACAAGGCGGCCGAACCGGCCGGCCTCAAGCCCATCGCCGGCGCCGACCTGTGGCTGTCGGGCGACGGTGGCGCACCCACCCGGCTCACCCTGCTCTGCCAGGACCGCAGCGGCTACCTGGCGCTGTCGCGGCTGATCTCGCGCGCCTTCCTGGAAGGCCACGCCGGCGACTACGTGGCGATCGAACCCGAGTGGCTGTACGCCGACAACGCCGGACTGATCGCGATCGCCGGCCGCGAGAGCGCGCTCGGCCCGCTGCTGGCGGCCGGGCGAACCGAGCAGGCCGAGCGCACGCTGGCCGAATGGCGCCGGGCCTTCCCCGACCGCCTGTACCTGGAACTGACCCGGACCGGGCGCGAGGGCGAGGAGGCCTTCAACGCCGCCGCGGTCGCCCTGGCCACGCGCCACGACCTGCCGCTGCTGGCCAGCAACGACGTGCGCTTCCTCTCGCGCGACGATTTCGAGGCGCACGAGGCGCGCGTCTGCATCGCGACCGGCCGCGTGCTCGACGACCCCAAGCGCCCGCGCGACTACTCGCCCGAGCAGTACCTGAAGTCGCCCGAGGAAATGGCGGAACTGTTCGCGGACCTGCCCGAGGCGCTGGAAAACACCGTCGAGCTGGCCAAGCGCTGCAACCTCGAGCTGAGCCTGGGCAAGTACTACCTGCCGGACTTCCCGGTGCCCGAGGGCCACACGCTCGACAGCTGGATCGCCGAGGAGTCGCACCGCGGCCTCGACGGCCGGCTGGCGAAGTTCGACCTGGCGCCCGGCCACGACCGCGACGCCTACCGTGCGCGCCTGGACATCGAGCTGGGCGTGATCTGCAAGATGGGCTTCCCCGGCTACTTCCTGATCGTCGCGGACTTCATCAACTGGTCCAAGCGCAACGACATCCCGGTCGGCCCGGGCCGCGGCTCCGGCGCCGGCTCGCTGGTGGCCTGGGCGCTGGGCATCACCGACCTGGACCCGATCCGCTACGACCTGCTGTTCGAGCGCTTCCTGAACCCGGAACGCGTGTCGATGCCCGACTTCGACATCGACTTCTGCATGGACCGGCGCGACGAGGTGATCGACTACGTCGGCCGCAAGTACGGCCGCGACAAGGTCAGCCAGATCATCACCTACGGCACGATGGCGGCGAAGGCGGCCATCCGCGACTGCGGCCGCGTGCTGGGCCATCCCTACGGCTTCGTGGACGGCGTCGCCAAGCTCATCCCGATGACGCTGGGCGTGACCCTGGACGACGCGCTGGGCCTGAGCGAGGCCGCACGCAAGAACGCCGACCTGGCCTCGTCCGAACTGATCCAGCGCTACCGCGACGAAGACGACGTGCGCGACCTCGTGGACCTGGCGCGCAGCCTCGAGGACCTGACCCGCAACGCCGGCAAGCACGCCGGCGGCGTGGTGATCGCGCCGACGCCGCTGACCGACTTCAGCCCGCTGTTCGCCGAACACGTGGCCAAGGGCGAGACCGCGAAGTCCGTCGTCACCCAGTTCGACAAGGACGACGTCGAGGCCGTGGGCCTGGTGAAGTTCGACTTCCTGGGCCTGCGGACGCTGACCATCATCGACTGGGCGGTGAAGGCGATCAACGCGCGCCGCAAGCGCGCCGAGGTGCCCCCGCTCGAGATCCTGGCGCTGCCGCTGGACGACCCGGACACCTACGCCCTGCTGTCGA
>CBFGOZ010000165.1:0-5893 GCA_965650505.1 uncultured Arenimonas sp. | reverse complement strand
GCCTTCGACTTCCGGGCCAAGGCGCACGACGAGCACCGGGGGCTGTGGAACGCCGCCTTCAGCATCGGCTCGCTGGTGGCGGCGCTGGCGCAGGGCTACATGATCGGCCGCTACATCCTGGGTTTCGAGGCGGGCGCCGTGCCGGTGCTGTTCGCGCTGTTCGTCGCGCTGTGCCTGGCCGGGGGTTACGCCCTGCTCGGCGCGACTTGGCTGCTGATGAAGATGGAGGGCCCGCTGGTGCGCCAGGCCGCGGGCTGGGGCTGGTGGGCGCTGTGGGTGACCGGGCTGGGCATCGCCGCGGTGTCGATCGCGACGCCCTACGTGTCGCCGCGCATCTTCGAGAAGTGGTTCGCGCTGCCCAACCTGTTCCTGCTGATGCCGGTGCCCCTGCTCACCGCCGGGCTGTTCGCGGTCTGCGAGAACCACCTGCGCCGGATCCGGCGCGGCGACAAGGGCAAGGACTGGGTGCCGTTCGCCGCCGCGATCGGCATGTTCGTGCTGGCCTTCGCCGGGCTGGCCTACAGCCTGTATCCCTACCTCGTCATCGACCGCATCGAGTTCTGGGACGCGGCGGCCGCGCCGGGTTCGCTGAAGATCATCCTGGCGGGCGCGCTGGTCACGCTGCCGATGATCATTGGCTACACCATCTTCTCGTACAAGGTGTTCTGGGGCCGCAGCACCGAACTCAGCTACGAGTGACGGCGCCGCCGGCCGGCAAGCGCGGCGCCGGAGCACGCGCCGGCGTGGCCATGGCCGGGTCGCTGCGCGGCTGCCATCCGGTCAGCGTGGTGATCGCCCGTTCCAGCGCCGGGTAGAAGCCTGCGCGGGTCAGCGCGGCATTGCACCAGCCGCTGGTGATGCAGTAATGCCCGCCGGCCGGATCGGCGTGGTGGCGGGCGTGGCCGCGGCGCGTCAGCACCAGCCGTGCCGCCTGCAGCCAGCGCACCGGCCGCGGCGGCCGCGGCATGTGCGCCCACTGGTGCACCTGGTTGGTCGGCAGGGCCAGGATTGCCGCCGAGGCCAGCAGCACCGCCGCCGACTGCGCCGCGGCGCCGTCCAGCGGCAGCAGCATCGCCAGCGCGAGGAAGGGCAGGCAGGCCGCCGCGACGTCGCCGTTGAGGTCCAGGAAACCGCGCTCGAGGATGTCGCGCGGATTGACGTGGTGCACGCGGAAGGGGTGCAGAAGCCGGCGCCCGAGCACCGGCGTGTCCACCCGCCCCCAGGTGTCGGCGGCCCAGTGCACCAGACCCGACAGGAAGTCGGCCAGCAGCCAGCCGGCGAGCACCAGTGCCACCAGGATCGTCGGCCTCAGGTCCACGGTTGTCGCCAGTCGGTGCAGGACCAGCGCGGCCAGCACCCCGGCCAGGGCCATGAAGGCCGCCGAAACCAGCTTCGCCGTCATGCTGGTGCGGTGGTTTTGCTGGAGGTCGTGCGCTGCGCCGTCCACCGGATCAGGCCGCGCTGCCGAGATGGCGTTTTCGTTCGGCCGTGTAGTGCCACCAGGGCAGCGGCGGCGCGCCCTCCATGAAACGCACGGCCGAGAGGAAACAGTCGATCAGGCAGGGATCCTGGCGCACGCCGGCCAGGCGGTTGCTGTGTTCGTACATCGCGTAGGGATCGCGGCCGACCAGCTGGCGCGGCTCGGTGATGCCGAGCGCGCGCAGGTCGGCGGCGATGGACGGGCCGATGTTCGGAATGTCGGCCAGGCGCTTGGCCTGGCCGGGAGTTTTCGCCTTCATGCCGCCCAGTCTAGTCCTCCTCGTGCCGCGGCTTGTAGGCTTCCATCAGCTGCTTCTGCACGCTCCCGGGCACCGGTTCGTAGTGGCTGAACTCCAGGTCGTAGCGGCCGCGCCCGGCCGTCGCGCCCTTGAGTTCCGCCGCGTAGTCGGTGAGTTCGGACAGCGGCACCTGGGCCTTGACCAGGATCTCGCCGCCGCGGCCCGAGTCGGTGCCGTGGATGCGCGCGCGCTTTCCCGCCAGCTGGCCGGTGATGTCGCCCATATGGGCTTCGGGCGCCGCCACGGTCAGGTCCACGATCGGTTCCAGCACCTGCGGCCGGGCCTTGAGCACGGCGTCGAGGAAAGCCTTCCTGCCGGCGGCGACGAAGGCCACCTCCTTCGAATCGACCGTGTGGTACTTGCCGTCGTACACCGTCACCCGCACGTCCTGCAGCGGGTAACCGGCGATGGCGCCGCCGTGCAGCACCTGGCGCACGCCCTTTTCCACCGCGGGGATGAACTGCCCCGGGATGGTGCCGCCCTTCACCGCGTCCACGAACTCGAAGCCCTTGCCGCGCTCCAGCGGTTCGATGCGCAGGAAGACCTCGCCGAACTGGCCGGCACCGCCGGTCTGCTTCTTGTGCCGGTGGTGGCCCTCGGCCTGCGATCCGATCGTCTCGCGGTAGGCGATGCGCGGCGGGCGCGAGGCGACGTCCACGCCGTAGCGCTCCTTTATCCGTTCCAGCATCACCCGCAGGTGCAGTTCGCCCAGGCCGCGGATCACCGTCTCGTTGAGCTCGGCGTGGTGTTCGACGTGAAACCCCGGGTCCTCCTCGGCCAGCTTGTGCAGGGCCGTGGCCAGCTTCTGCTCCTGGCCGCGGGTCGCGGCCTCGATCGCCAGGCCGAACATCGGCTTCGGGAACTCCAGCGGCTTGAGCCGGATGTGGTCCTCGTCGTGGCTGTCGTGCAGCACGGCGTCGAAATGGATCTCGTCTATCTTGGCCACGGCCGCGATGTCGCCGGGGATGGCGCGCTCGATCTCGACGTGGTCCTTGCCCTTGAGCTTGAACAGGTGGCCGACCTTGAAGGGCTTCTTGCCGTCGTCGATGAACAGCTGGCTGTCGCGCCTCACCGTGCCCTGGAACACGCGGAACACGCTGAGCTTGCCGACGAAGGGGTCGTTGACGATCTTGAACACGTCGGCGATCACGTGCGCCTTCGGGTCGGGCGTGGAAATGATCGGCTCGCCGTTCTTCTCGAAGGGCGGCGGATTGCCCTCCAGCGGGTTGGGGAAGAGTTTTTCCGCCAGGTCCAGCAGCTCCCTGACGCCGGCGCCCGTGCGGGCCGACACGAAGCACACCGGCACCAGATGGCCTTCGCGCAGGCACTGTTCGAAAGCATCGTGCAAGGCCTGGCCGCCCAGGCCTTCCTCGCCGTCCTCGAGGTAG
This sequence comes from uncultured Arenimonas sp., assembly GCA_965650505.1. Classification (GTDB taxonomy): domain Bacteria; phylum Pseudomonadota; class Gammaproteobacteria; order Xanthomonadales; family Xanthomonadaceae; genus Arenimonas. The sequence continues at coordinate 2,727 of CBFGOZ010000165.1, read as the reverse complement.
CGCTCCATCACCTGTTCGTTGATCTCGACCACCTGGTCGATGATGCGCTGGTGGGCGTCGGCGACCGGCCCGAGGTCGGAGTCGCCGGCCGGGTTGAAGAAGCAGTCCACCACGCGCCGGCCGCCGTCGGCCGGCAGGTTGATGGGCAGGCATTCGGGGCCGAACGTCTCGCGCAGGTCGTCCACCAGGGCCGCCAGCCTGCCGGGCTCGGCATCGATCTTGTTGACTACGATCACCCGGCAAAGGTTGCGCGCCTTCGCGTACTCCATCATGCGTCGCGTGCCGTATTCGATGCCGGTGCCGGCGTTGACCACGATGGCGACCGTCTCCACCGCGGAGAAGGCCGAAAGGGTCGGGCCGCGGAAGTCGGGATAACCGGGGGTGTCGATCAGGTTGACGTGGATGCCGGCGTGGTCGGTCGAGGCGATCGCCGTGTTGAGCGAATGGCCGCGGCTTCGTTCCATAGGGTCGAAGTCGGACACCGTGGTGCCGCGCTCGAGGCTGCCTGCCGTCTGAATCGCGCCACCGGCATGCAGCAGGGCTTCGAACAGGGTGGTTTTGCCGGCGCCGGAGTGGCCTGCCAGGGCCACGTTGCGGATGGTTTCCGTGCTGTACGACATGAGGCCGTCTCTCCCAAGTGATGGGTGGATAGGCCGTCATGGTCGGCGGCGCAGAGGCGCTGCCAGGTCGTTTTCGCGCGACCGCGCGTCGGTCATGGCGGGACCCGGCCAGGGCCGGGAGAACTAGCCTTCCACCTGCGCGCCACCGGGTCAACCCGGGGTCTATCATGACCCTCCCGGCCGCCGCCGCGGCCCGCCACCGGAGAACCACCATGGGATTCAAGCGCCACGCCACCGCCCACTGGGAGGGCGACCTCAAGACCGGCCAGGGCCGCATGAGCACGCCGCAGAGCGGCCTGTTCGAGGGCACCCGGTATTCGTTCGGCACCCGCTTCGGCGACGAGAAGGGCAGCAACCCGGAAGAGCTGCTGGCGGCGGCCCACGCCGGCTGCTACTCGATGGCCCTGAGCTTCATCCTGCAGAACGCCGGTTTCACCGCCAGCCGCATCGACACCAAGGCCGAGGTGCTGATGGAAACCTCGCCGGGTCCGCATGCGGTCGGCGTGCACCTGACGGTGAGCGCCAGCGTCCCGGGCATCGACCCCGCGGGTTTCGCCGACATCGCCGCCAACGCCAAGGAGAACTGCGTGATCTCGCGCGCGCTCGGCATCCCGGTGACGATGGACGCCAGGCTTGTCTGAAGCGGGTGCGCCGCCGGCGCGCCGGGTCGCCGTGTTTGTTCACGGCGCCGGAGGCGGCGGCTGGGAGTGGGGCGTCTGGACGCGGGTGTTCGCCGCGTACGGTTTCGATGTGCACGCGCCGGACCTGCTGGCCGGCCCCTCGGGCCTGGCGGCGACGACCCTGCAGGACTACATCGACCAGGTCGGCCGTTGGCTGCACGAGGCCAGGGGCCGGCACCCGGGCGCCTTCCTCGTGCTGGTCGGCGCCAGCCTGGGCGGGCTGCTGGCCCTGGCGCATGCGCGGTCGGCCGACGCGCTGGTGTTGGTCAACCCTATGCCGCCGGAGGGCCTGCCGGCGCCGCCGCGTCCGGCCGTCGTGCCCTGGGGCCGCGCGGCCTCGCTGCCCGGCACCCGCCGGGCGATGCCGGATGCCGACGAATCCGCCGCGCTGTTCGCGTTCCGGCGCTGGCGCGATGAATCCGGCCAGGTCCTGGACCAGGCCGCCGCGGGCCTGCCGCTGCCGGCGTCGGACACGCCCGCCTGGCTGCTGGCGTCCGACGACGACGAGGACGTGCCGCCCGAGGCGACGCGGACGCTGGCGCGCCGGCTCGGCGCCCGCCTGCAGGCCTGGCCGGGCAGCCACGTCGGGCCGCTGCTGGGCCGCCGCGCGGCGACCGCGGCGGAGCGGGCTGTCGAATGGCTGAACGGTCTTTCCCGCCGGCCCTGAGTTCAGCGGCAGTTGGGCGCCCGGGCCCGAGCATGCCCTCGCGCCAATCCGGCGCCAGGAGTCGCCCATGAAAGCCCTCGCCGTCAGCTCCCTCGCTCTTGCCCTGGCCTTCGCCGCCGGCAGCGCGGACGCCAACGACTACTACGACGCCAACCGCGGTTACGACGACCGGTATGGCTACGATCCCGGCTATCCGCGCGACGCCGGTTCCGCCTACGACATGGCGCGCGTGCTGAGCGTGGACCCGATCATCGAGCCGGGCCAGCCGGTGAACCGGCAGGAATGCTGGCGCGAACCGGCTCCGACCTACGCCCGCGACTACCGCCATGACCCGCGCTACGACCGCTACCCGCGTCGCACCAGCGGCGGCGGTGCGGTGCTCGGCGCCATCGTCGGCGGCGTGCTCGGCAACAGCGTCGGCAGCGGCGACGGCCGCCAGGCCGCGACGGTGGCCGGCGCCGTGATCGGCGGCGCCATCGGCCACAACATCGAGCGCAACGGCCAGCGCCGCGCCGATGCCTACGGTTACCGCGACGACCGCTACTACGGCCACGACGCCGGCTACCGCCAGGCCGAGGTCGAACGTTGCCGCGTGGTCACCGACTACCGCAGCGACGAACGCGTGGTCGGCTACCGGGTCGCCTACGAATACGCCGGACGCACCTGGCAGACCGTCACCGATTACCACCCGGGCAGCGAAATCCGCGTCCGCGTGGACGTCACGCCGGAAGGCTGAGCACTCTCTCCCTCAGTTGACCGC
>CBFGOZ010000164.1:0-6096 GCA_965650505.1 uncultured Arenimonas sp. | reverse complement strand
TCAGTGCCAGGCTTCATCCCAAAACGCCGCCCCTTAAGGGCGGCGTTTTTCTTTGGCCAGAAACCAGCGGCCACGGCGCCCAAGGCGCGTCCGAAACAGGTCAGCGCCAGGGGCTTTTCCCTGACGCCGCCCCGAGGGCGGATCCCGGGCGCCCGATCCCGCCGGGATCCAGCCGGGCTCGGCAACCCGCACAGCCGTTCGGCAATGCCGCGAAGGGTGAAGGCGTCGACGCTTCGTCTCGCGAACGAAAGCGGAAAAACAGTACTTTTTCAGCTTGTTCCGGCCGCAGGCGCGCTGCTATAATTTCGCGCCTTCGGCGGCAGCCTGTTCGGGTCAGCCCTTGCTCAACTCCCTCGCTGCCGGTCGTCGTTTCGCCCGAAAAGCCGTACTCATTCAGCTCGGTGCCGGCCTTCTGGCCGCTGCCGCGGCAGGGTCGGTCTGGAGTGCGGAACATGCGGCCGGAGCATTCACCGGGGCGGCGGCAGCGGCGCTGGGCACGATGGGTCTGGCGCGGGTCGCGCTCGGCGGGGGCGTCCAGCCGGCGAGGGTCGCGTACCTTCGGCTGTTGGCCGGGATGCTGCTCAAGTGGCTGCTGGTTGCGTTGTTGATCTACCTGGCGCTGGTGCGAGGGCGGTTTCCGCCGCTGGCCACGCTGTCGGGGTTGGTTCTTGCGCTGCTGGTTTTCCCGCTGGCGCATCTTTCTGGCTCGGCTACAAGACAAGACACACAGGGTGACAAGTGAGCGCTGAATCCGGTTCCGGCGGTCTGACCGAATACATCAAGCACCATCTGCATCACCTGCAGTGGCAGTACGGCGACAGCAAGTTCGAGACGATCAACCTCGACAGCGTGTTCTTCCTGCTGCTGGCATCGGTGGTCTTCCTGTTCGTGTTCCTGCGGGTCGCCCGCCGCGCCACGCCCGGCGTCCCGGGCAAGCTGCAGTGTGCGATCGAGATGGTCGTCACCGGCATCGACGGCCTGGTGCGCGAGACCTTCCACGGCCAGAGCAAGTTCATCGCGCCGATGGCCGTCACGATCTTCGCCCTCGTGTTCCTGATGAACTTCATGGACATGATCCCGGTCGACTTCCTGCCCTGGGCCGCGACCCACGTCGGCGTCAACTACCTGCGCGTCGTGCCTACCGCCGACCTCAACACCACCATCGGCATGTCGCTGGGCGTGTTCCTGCTCATCCACTGGTTCGGCATCAAGCACAAGGGCGTGAAGCTGTTCGTCGCCGAAGCCTTCACCGCGCCGTTCCACGCCCACGGCACGCTCGGCAAGATCCTGCTGGCGCCGGCGAACCTGCTGCTGCGCCTGATCGAGGAAATGGTCCGCCCGCTCAGCCTGAGCCTGCGACTGTTCGGCAACATGTACGCCGGCGAGCTGATCTTCATCCTGATCGCCGTGATGACCCTCGGCGCCGCGCTCAACGAAGCGATGACCTACGTGATGGCGCCCGTGCAGTTCATCGCCGGCTTCGTCTGGACCGCGTTCCACATCCTGGTCATCACGCTGCAGGCCTTCATTTTCATGATGCTCACCATCGTGTACCTCAGCATGGCGAGCGAGAAGCACTGATCCACCGGTTTAGCTCCAAATCAGCAACACCACCTTTCAACCAAGCGTAATTCGACGGAGAGCAACATGGAGAACATCAACCTTATCGCCGACGTGATGGGCATGACCGTGATCGCGGCCGGCCTGCTGATCGGCCTGGGCGCGCTCGGCACCGCCATCGGCTTCGCCATCCTGGGCGGCAAGTTCCTGGAAGGCGCTGCCCGCCAGCCGGAGCTGACCCCGATGCTGCAGACCAAGATGTTCATCGTCGCCGGCCTGCTCGACGCCGTGCCGATCATCGGCGTCGCGATCGCGCTGCTGCTGATCTTCGCCAACCCGTTCCTGGCCACCCTCGCCGGCTAATCCCCGCCGCGGTATTGGTTAGCCGGCGGCATGGCGCCGCCGGCGCATAGGAGTAGGACATGGATATCAACATCACCCTGGTCATCCAGGGTCTGGCGTTCTTCGCTGTCGCCTGGATCGTGATGAAGTTCGGCTGGCCGCACATCATGGCGGCCATCGAACAGCGTCAGGCCCAGATCGCCGAAGGCCTGGCCGCCGCCGACCGCAGCAAGAAGGATCTTGCCGTGGCCGAGGAGAAGGTCGCCGAAGCGCTGCGCGAAGCCCGCACCAAGGCCAACGAGATCATCGAGCAGGCCCACGCCCGCGCGAACCAGATCATCGACCAGGCCAAGAACGACGCCATCGCCGAAGCCAACCGCCAGAAGGCGCTGGCCGAGTCCGAGATCGCTTCCGCTGCCAACCGCGCCAAGGAAGACCTGCGTCGCCAGGTGTCCGCGCTCGCGGTCGCCGGCGCCGAGAAGCTGATCCGCCGCGAGATCGACGGCAACGCCCACAAGGCGCTGCTGGACGAGCTGGCCGCCGAGATCTGAGGCCGAACACGATGAGCCAAGCCCTCACCCTCGCCCGTCCCTACGCCCGCGCCGCGTTCGCGCTGGCCAAGGAAGGCGGTCGCCTGCCCCAGTGGTCGGCCATGCTCGGCTTCGCCGCGCAGGCCTCCGCGGTGCCCGGCGTCCAGTCCCTGGTCGGCAATCCGCTGGCCAAGGCCGATGACCTGGTCGAACTGCTGCTGCCTCCCGGCGACAGCGACCCGAACTTCCGCCAGTTCCTGGCCGTGCTGGCGGACAACCGCCGGCTGCCGCTGCTGGTGGAGATCGCGGGCCTGTTCGACCAGCTGCGCGCCGAAAGCGAGCGTGTGGTCAAGGCGACGGTGACTTCGGCCCAGCCGATGGACGCGGCCGAACTGGCCAAGCTGCGCGATTCCCTGCGCAAGCGTTTCGGCCAGGACGTCGAGATCAGCACCGCGGTGGACGCGGCGCTGATCGGCGGCGCGGTCATCGACACCGGCGACGTCGTCATCGACGGCTCCATCCGCACCAAGCTGGCGCGCCTCGGGGCGGCGCTGGCGAACTGATACGAAGCATCCAGATTTTCCTTTGAACCAAGCGCCGGCGCGAGCCGGACGACCCAGGGATACCCCCATGCAGACGCTCAACCCGTCCGAAATCAGCGAACTGATCAAGACCCGCATCGAGAAGGTCAAGCTGGCCGCCGAAGCCCGCAACGAAGGCACCGTCACCTCGGTGTCCGACGGCATCGTGCGCATCCACGGCCTGGCCGACGTGATGCAGGGCGAAATGATCGAGCTGCCGAACGCCACCTACGCGCTGGCGCTGAACCTGGAGCGCGACTCGGTCGGCGCCGTGGTCCTGGGCGACTACGAGCACCTGCGCGAAGGCGACACCGCCAAGACCACCGGCCGCATCCTCGAGGTGCCGACCGGCCCCGAGCTGCTGGGCCGCGTCGTCAACGCGCTGGGCGAGCCGATCGACGGCAAGGGCCCGATCAACGCCGCCGTCTCGGCGCCGGTGGAAAAGGTCGCCCCGGGCGTGATCTGGCGCAAGTCGGTGTCGCAGCCGGTGCAGACCGGCTACAAGTCGGTCGACGCCATGATCCCGGTCGGCCGCGGCCAGCGCGAGCTGGTCATCGGCGACCGCCAGACCGGCAAGACCGCCCTGGCGATCGACGCGATCATCAACCAGAAGGGCACCGGCGTTAAGTGCATCTACGTGGCGATCGGCCAGAAGGCCTCGTCCGTCGCCAACGTCGTGCGCCGCCTGGAAGAGAACGGCGCGCTGGCCCACACCATCGTCGTGGCCGCCACCGCTTCCGAATCCGCCGCCATGCAGTACATCAGCGCCTACTCCGGCTGCACCATGGGCGAGTACTTCCGCGACCGCGGCGAAGACGCGCTGATCGTGTACGACGACCTGTCCAAGCAGGCCGTGGCCTACCGCCAGATCTCGCTGCTGCTGCGCCGCCCGCCGGGCCGCGAAGCCTACCCGGGCGACGTGTTCTACCTGCACAGCCGCCTGCTCGAGCGCGCCGCGCGCGTGTCGCCGGAGTACGTCGAGAAGTTCACCAACGGCGCCGTCAAGGGCAAGACCGGCTCGCTGACCGCGCTGCCGATCATCGAGACCCAGGCCGGCGACGTGTCCGCGTTCGTGCCGACCAACGTGATCTCGATCACCGACGGCCAGATCTTCCTGGAAACCGACCTGTTCAACGCCGGCATCCGCCCGGCCGTGAACGCCGGCATCTCGGTGTCGCGCGTCGGTGGTGCGGCCCAGACCAAGATCATGAAGAAGCTGTCGGGCGGCATCCGCATCTCGCTGGCGCAGTACCGCGAGCTGGCGGCGTTCGCGCAGTTCGCCTCGGACCTCGACGAAGCCACCCGCAAGCAGCTCGAGCGCGGCCAGCGCGTCACCGAGCTGATGAAGCAGAAGCAGTACGCGCCGATGTCGATCGCCCAGATGGCGCTGTCCATCTACGCCGTCAACGAGGGTTACCTCGACGACGTGCCGCTGAACAAGATCCTGCCCTTCGAGGCCGGCCTGCACGCCCACCTGAGCAACACCCAGGGCGCGCTGGAGAAGAAGATCGTCGAGACCGGCGCCTGGGACAAGGACATCGAGGCGCAGTTCAAGCAGATCATCTCCGAGTTCAAGGCCACCGGTTCCTGGTAATCCCCGGAACGCGGTAACCACGACGGCGCGCCCCGGCGTGCCCTAGTCAAGACGAAGAACCCAGCGAGAAGAGCATGGCAGGCGGCAGGGAAATCAAGACCAAGATCAAGAGCGTGCAGAACACCCGCAAGGTGACCCGCGCGCTGGAGATGGTCTCGGCGTCGAAGATCCGCAAGGCGCAGGACCGCATGAAGGCCTCGCGCCCCTATGCGCGCCTGATGCGCCAGGTGATCGGCCACATCGCCAAGGCCAATTCCGAATACGTGCATCCGTTCCTGGCCGAGCGCAAGGACGTGAAGCGGGTCGGCTACGTCATCGTGTCCACCGACCGCGGCCTCTGCGGCGGCCTGAACTCGGTGATGTTCCGCCGCATCCTGGCCGACATGCGCGAATGGCAGGGCAAGGGCGTCGAAGTGGACGTCGTCTGCATTGGCCAGAAGGCCACGGCGTTCTTCCGCCGCCTGAAGGTCAACCTGCTCGGCTCGGTCACCCACCTGGGCGAGAAGCCCGAGCTGGCCAAGCTGGTCGGCGTCATCAAGGTGATGCTCGACGGTTACAGCGAAGGCAAGCTCGACCGCGTCTTCCTGGCCTACAACGACTTCGTCAACACGATGACCCAGAAGCCGCGCCAGGACCAGCTCCTGCCGCTGCCGCCCTCCGAGTCGCTGGAGAGCAAGCACGACTGGGACTACCTGTACGAACCGGATGCGCAGACGGTGCTCGACCACGTTCTCACGCGCTACGTCGAGTCGCTGGTGTACCAGGCCACGCTGGAAAACCTCGCCTCCGAGCATGCGGCGCGCATGGTGGCCATGAAGTCGGCCTCCGACAACGCGACCAAGCTGATCGGCACGCTGAACCTGATCTACAACAAGGCGCGCCAGGCGGCGATCACCCAGGAAATCTCCGAAATCGTCGGCGGCGCTGCGGCAGTCTGACGCGACGCTTCCACAAAGAATCAGAACCGAGGAAACAACCATGAGTCAGGGCAAGATCGTTCAGATCATCGGCGCCGTCGTCGACGTCGAGTTCCCGCGCGCCGACGTGCCGAAGGTGTACGACGCGCTGAAGGTGGCGAACACCGAAATCACGCTCGAGGTCCAGCAGCAGCTGGGTGACGGCGTCGTGCGCACCATCGCCCTCGGTTCCACCGACGGCCTCAAGCGCAACCTGATCGCCACCAACACCGGCAAGGCGATCTCCGTGCCGGTCGGCAAGGCCACCCTGGGCCGCATCATGGACGTGCTGGGCAACCCGATCGACGAAGCCGGCCCGGTGGCCGCCGAGACGACCTGGGAAATCCACCGCGCCGCGCCGAGCTACGAGGACCAGTCCTCGGGCAACGAGCTGCTGGAAACCGGCATCAAGGTGATCGACCTGATGTGCCCGTTCGCCAAGGGCGGCAAGGTCGGCCTGTTCGGCGGCGCCGGCGTCGGCAAGACCGTCAACATGATGGAGCTGATCAACAACATCGCCAAGGCGCACTCGG
>CBFGOZ010000163.1:0-6157 GCA_965650505.1 uncultured Arenimonas sp. | reverse complement strand
GCGGCGGCGGAGGCGGCGGCGGAGCAGCCGTGATCGTGCCGGTGGTGTGCGCCACGATCGGGCCGTCGCAGCAGTTCGTCGCCAGCGCGTAGAGACCCGCGTCCGCGCCGGTCAGCGTATAGCCGCTGTAGGTGATCGTCTGGTCCACGCCCACTTCGGGCGAATCGTAGTTGGCCACCGCGCCCGGGCCGGCCAGCAGGGTCACGCCGACCGGCGCGCCGATCAGGCCGTTCAGCACCGCGGCGGTGGTGCCGTCGTAGGCGCGGTCGCCGCCGTCGGCGAACACCAGCATCAGGCTGCGCAGCGCCGCGCCCTCGGTCAGCGTGAAGCGGGTGCTGTAGTCGGTGGGCGTCGAATACGAAACCGGGTTGTAGTAGATCGTCGCGGGGGCCGCCGTTACCGTGGCGGGCGGCGCAAGCGAGTCGAATACGACGGTGCCGCCGGCGATGCCCGGTCCGCTGCCGTCGGTGTCCGCGCTCAGGGTCAGGCCCCGGGCCAGGCCCAGGCTGCGGGTCGGGTCGTTGGTGCCGCGGGTCACGGTGAGCGCGCCGGCGATGTTGACGTCGTTGCCGGCGCAGATCATCAGGTTGCCGTCGGTGACCGTGATGGCGCCGGTCTGGTTGACGTCGCGCCCGGCGGCCAGCAGCACGCTGCCGTTGGTGGCGGTGATCGCGGCGTTGACGTTGATGTCCTGGCCGCAGCAGACGAACAGGTTGCCATTGGTCGCCGTGATCGCCGCATTGATGTCGACGTTGCGGTCGGCGAGCAGGCTGAGCGTGGTGGGCGCGCCGCTGGCCGACCAGGTGACCGCGTCGTTGACGAAGATGTCGCCGTTCTCGATGCCGGCGCCGGCAGTGTCGATGGTGATGTTGGTGGTCACCAGCTGGGCCGAGAGCGTGGCGCCCGAGATGTTGTCGCCGACCGCGCTGCCGATGGTGAAGTCCTGCGGGTCGATCAGCCACTGGCCGGTGCGGCCCTGCGGGGCGACCGTGGTCACCCGGGTGCCGGCGGCGACGTTGACGTTCGCCGCCGAGGTTTCGATGAAGCCGCCGTTGCCACCGTTGGGCGCGCTGGCGTCGAGCGTGCCGCCCACGTTCATCGTGCCGGTGGCCATGTCGCCCAGCAGCAGGATGCTGCCGTCGCGGTTCTGCAGGGTCCGGGCCTGGATCACGCCGGTGTTGTTGACCACGGTGTGCAGCAGGTCGCCGGCCGCCTGCGCGGTCAGCAGCACGCGGCCACCGTCGGCGCGGATCAGGCCGCCGTTCTCCACCAGCGCGTCCACCGCGCCGCGGGTCACCGAGACGTTCAGCAGGCCGTCGCCGGCGACGTCCAGCGTCACCGCCTCGCCGCCGGCCAGCACCACGCTGCCCAGCTGCGCGGTGATGACGCCCTGGTTGCTGACGTGCCGGCCCATCAGGGCGACCACGCCGCCATCGCGTGCTTCGATGCGGCCGCGGTTCACCACCGAGCCCGGTCCGGCGTCGGTGAAGGCGAGCTTGCCGGCGATGAAGTCGGCATCGCTCAGGCTCATCGTGGTGGCGACCAGGCCGCCCACGCTGACCGACGAGCCGCTGCCGAACAGCACGCCGTTGGGGTTGATCAGGAAGACTTGGCCGTTCGAGGTGAGGCTGCCGAGGATCACCGAGGGATCGGCGCCCAGCACGCGGTTGAGCGCGATCGAACTGGCGCCGGGCTGCACGAACTGCACGCTGTGGTCGGCGCCGATGCTGAAGCCCTGCCAGTTGATGACGACGTTCGCCGAGCCCTGGGTGATGGTGGTGCTGGTGCCGGTCTGGACGATGCCGGCATTGCCGACCACGACCTGGCCGGACGTGGGCGCCAGCGACTGGGCCGCGGCCGGGGTGGCCAGGGCCAGCAGCAGCGCCGCCGGCAGCGGGGAAAGCGCGAACCACGTGTTGCGGGACATGCGCGGGCGGTTCATGGCGTATTCCTCGGGTGGCCGCAGGGTGGTGCGGCGGAAGGTCATCAGAAGTACTTGACGGCCTGGATCCAGAAGCGGCCCGACTTGTCGGGTGCGGAAAGGGCGTTTTCGCTGCCGAGTTTCCAGGCGTAGTAGGTGCGGACCGAGAAATCGCCCGGTTCGCTCCAGACCATGCCGACGCCGGCGCTGCTCAGGCTGCGGTGGTTGTCGCCGGCGAACCACGGGTCCTTGTCGAGGGTGACGCGGCCGGCGTCGACGAAGCCCAGCAGGTGCAGCTGGCCGGGAATGCGATCGGAAAAGCGGGCCAGCAGCAGGCGCGCCTCCAGGCTGGCGATCAGACCTTCGTCGCCGATCGCCTCGCCCTGCGGGTAGGCGCGCACGCCGTCCATGCCGCCGAGCACGAACTTCTCCGACGGATCCAGGTTCTTCGACGCCAGCTGGCCGGTGATGGCGCCATGCAGCGACAGCGTGTCGGTGATGCGCTGGGTGCGGCTGGCGTGGAACCACAGCCGGGTGTAGCGGCCCTGGGTGCGCGCGGTCGCCGCATCCAGGGCCCGGGCGGCCGGAGTCAGGATGTCGAGGTCGCCGGCGGACAGGTTCAGGAAGAAGCTGCTGGTGCCGCCGCCGCCGAACTCGTCGCGGTGGTCGCCGTACAGCGAGAGGCTGAGCACGTCGGCTTCCGCCTCGCGGTCGGCGCCCGGGAACAGGTCCATGCGGTCCACGAAGCGTTTGTGTTCGTAGGTGAGGCCGGTATACAGGTTGGTGGCGCGCGAGCGGATCAGCGGGATCGAGCCGAACACGCTGGCGACCTTCGCCGTGCCGTTCGCGCCCAGCGGCTCGAACTGTTCGCCCAGCTCGTAGTCCAGGTGGCTGTAGGCCACGCCGGCGGTCGCGCGGCCGAACATCATCTGGTAGGACGCGCGGCCGTACATCAGCCCGGACCCGGAGGTCAGCAGGCGCAGGCTGGCCACGTCGCCGCGGCCGAGCAGGTTGTTGAAGTTGATCAAGCCGCCGACCCGGTTCTCGCCGGTATAGGGGTTGCCGGCGTTGTCGGCATCGGCGAAGCCGGTGACCCGGCGGCCGGGCGCGATGTCGACGATCAGGTCGCTGCTGCCCGGCGCGGTGCCCGGTGCCAGGGTGGAGCGGATGTCCACGCCGGGAATGTCCGAGAGCCGCAGCAGCCGGTTCTCCAGCGGTTCGATCAGGATCGGCTCGCCGGTTTCAGGACCGCCCAGCACGCTGCGCACCAGGCCGTCGGACAGGTTCGTGTCGTTGCGGATCACGACCTCGCCATAGCGGCCCTCGCTGACCGCCAGGGTCACGACATGGTTGCTGATGTCCTGCGCCGGCAGGTAGGCGCGGGCGACGAAATAGCCCTGCTCGCGGTAGTGCGCGGTGATGCGCGCGGCCATGCCCTGCAGTTCGGCCAGGCTGTATTCGCTGCCCGGGCGGAAGGTCGCCACGTCGAGCAGCAGGGCCTCGCTGAATACGCTGGCGCCGGTGATCCTGAGCTCGTTCACCAGGACGCGGGCGCCGTCGGCGGCGGGATCCGCGGGCGCATCGGCGTCTTCGATCAGGATGCGGGGCGCGGCCTTGGGCAGTTCCACCGGCGGCGGCAGCTGCCGCAGCTGGGTGCCGGAGCCGGGGGGCTGCTGCGCGAACGCGGCGTGGCCAAGCGCCAGCAGCGCCAGCGGCAGGTATCGGATGCGTGTGTTCATGCCTGCCTTCCCGTGTAGGGATTCGCCGCCGCCGGTCTTGCCGGGTAGCGACAGAGGATGTGCAGGCGATGCCGGATCGCGTCGTCGCGGTTCCGGAGCCGGCCTGGTCGTCATGGCGACGGAGCCACCCGGAGCCGGGGGTCGTCGTCACGCAGCCAAGATGCGACGAACCGGCACAGGCTTCCGTGCGCCAGCGAACATAGGCGCGCCTCCGGTGGGCTGGCGTTGGGCTTGGGGCGCGTTTGCGCCCCGTGGGCGGTTCAGGCGCTGCGCGCCACCGGCTCGTCGTAGTGCAGGCCGCATTCGCGCTTGAGGCCGAAGAAGCGGGTGTCTTCCTCGCGCATGCCGGGTTCCCAGGCGCGGGTGCTGTGCACGTCGCCAATCGAGACGTAGCCTTTTTCCCAGAGCGGGTGGTAGGGCAGGCCGTGCTGGCCAAGGTAGCGGCCGATGTCGCGGTCGGTCCAGTCGGCCAGCGGGTGCAGCTTCCAGCGGCCGTCCTTGAGTTCCAGAAAATCGGTGTTCGCCCGCGTGCTCGACTGGCCGCGGCGCAGGCCGGCGATCCAGGTGCGCACGCCCAGGTCCTTCAGCGCGCGCTGCATCGGTTCGACCTTGTGCACGCGGTTGTAGCGGTCGATGCCTTCGGCGCCCAGGGTTTCCAGCGAGGCGATGCCGGCCGCCGACCAGGCCTTGGCCGGGTCGGGCCGCGCGACGTGCAGGTTCAGCTGCAGGCGGTGCGTCAGCTCATCCACGAAGGCGTAGGTTTCGGGGAACAGATAGCCCGTGTCGACAAGAATGACCGGCAGGTCCGGCCGCAGGCGCGTGGCCAGGTGCAGGGCCACCGCCGACTGCGCGCCGAAGCTCGAGGACAGCGCGTGTTCGCCCGACAGCGTTTCCAGCGCCCATTCGACGCGCTGCAGCGCCGTGCGGCCGGCCAGCCAGGTGTTGAGTTCGGCCAGGCCTTGTGTCGACTCGGCGGCGGCGGTGGGATCGGGGACGACGCTCATGCTTTCAGCTCCACGGGGATGCCGGTACGCGGCGCGACCACGCCGGCGCGGACGAGAAAATCGCCGAAGCCTTCGCCCACCCCGCGCTCGGCGGCGTAACGCGCGAGCAGGGGCTCGAGCGCGGCGAGGATCTCCGGCTCCGCGATGTTTTCGCGGTAAAGGGTGTTCAGGCGCTGGCCGCGGTGGTCGGCGCCCAGCATCAGGTTGTAGCGGCCGGGCGCCTTGCCCACGAGCGCGATCTCGCCCAGGTAGGGCCGCGAGCAGCCGTTGGGGCAGCCGCTGATGCGCAGGCCGATGTCGGCGTCGGCCAGGCCGTGCGTGGCCAGCAGGCCCTCCAGCTTGTCGAGGAAGTCCGGCAGGTAACGCTCGGCTTCCGCCATCGCCAGCCCGCAGGTCGGCAGCGCGACGCAGGCCAGGGACTTCAGGCGCAGCGGGCTGGCGCTGCGGAATCCGTCGAGGCCGTGCGCGGCGACCAGCGCGTCGATCTGGGCGCGCTTGGACGCGGGAACCCCGGCGATCACCAGGTTCTGGTTCGGCGTCATCCGGAAGTCGCCTTCGTGCACTTTCGCGATCTCGCGAAGGCCGCTCAGGTGCGTGCCGTGTTCGCCGTCCTGGATGCGGCCCGCGAGCAGGCGCAGGGTCAGGTGCCAGCGGCCGTCCTCGCCCGGCACCCAGCCGAAGCGGTCGCCGTTGTGGTCGAAAGTGAAGGCCCGCGCCGGCGAGAGAGCGACGCCCGAGCGGGCCTCCACTTCCGACCGGAACCAGGCCAGCCCGCGGTCGTCGAGCGTGTACTTCAGGCGGGCGCGCTTGCGCACGGCGCGGTTGCCGTGGTCGCGCTGGGTGGTGACCACGGCGGTGGCGACCGCGATCACCTGGTCGGGCGTGATGAAGCCGAGCACGTCGGCCAGGCGCGGATAGGTTTCCGGATCGCCGTGCGTGGCGCCCATGCCGCCGCCGACCGTCACGTTGTAGCCGGCGAGGCGGCCTTCTTCGACGATCGCGATGAAACCGAGGTCCTGGGCGAACACGTCCACGTCGTTCACCGGCGGGATCGCGAAGCCGATCTTGAACTTGCGCGGCAGGTAGGCCTGGCCGTAGATCGGCTCGGCTTCCTCACCGGCGCCGGCCACGCGCTCTTCGTCCAGCCAGATTTCGTAATAGGCGCGGGTATTGGGCAGCAGGTGCTCGCTGAGCGCCGCAGCCTGCGCGTACACGGTGGCGTGCAGCTCGGACTGCAGCGGATTCGCCGCCACCGCCACGTTGCGGTTGACGTCGCCGCAGGCGGCCAGGGTATCGATCAGCGCCGCGTTGATCGCCTGCATCGTGGGCTTGAGCTTGCCCTTGATGACGCCATGGAACTGGAAGGCCTGGCGCGTGGTGATGCGCAGGCCGCGTTCGGCATAGGTGGTGGCAATGGCGTCGAGCTTGAGCCATTGCTCCGGCGTGACCACGCCGCCCGGGGTGCGGGTGCGGATCATGAAGCTGTAGTCGGG
>CBFGOZ010000162.1:0-6168 GCA_965650505.1 uncultured Arenimonas sp. | reverse complement strand
CGGTCTGGCAGGCGACGACAATGCCGGTGGGCACGTGGGTGATGCGCACCGCCGACTCGGTCTTGTTGACGTGCTGGCCGCCGGCGCCGGACGAGCGGTACACGTCGGTCTTCAGGTCGGCCGGGTTGATCTCGATGTCGATGTTGTCGTCGACTTCAGGCGAGACGAACACCGAGGTGAAGCTGGTATGGCGGCGGTTGTCCGAATCGAACGGCGACTTGCGCACCAGGCGGTGCACGCCGGTCTCGGTCTTCAGCCAGCCGTAGGCGAAGTCGCCCTCCACGCGCAGCGTGGCGGACTTGATGCCGGCCACGTCGCCGCCGCTGGCTTCCATCAGCTCGGTCTTCCAGCCGCGCGATTCGCACCAGCGCAGGTACATGCGCAGCAGGATCTCGGCCCAGTCCTGGGCCTCGGTGCCGCCGGCGCCGGCCTGGATGTCGACGAAGGCGTTGGCGGAGTCCATCTTGCCGGAGAACATCCGCCGGAACTCGAGCTGTTCGACTTCCTTCGCGATCTTCTCGACGTCCTCGGCCACGGAGGCGACGGTGTCCTCGTCGTCCTCCATCTCGGCCAGGTCGATGAGCTCGGCACCGCCCACCAGGCTGTCGGTGAGCGTGCGGATGCCGTTGACCACCTTCTCCAGCGAGGCGCGCTCGCGGCCCAGGGCCTGGGCGTTCTCGGCGTTGTTCCAGACATCGGGGCTTTCCAGCTCCCGGTTCACTTCCTCGAGACGTTCGACCTTGGCGTCGAAGTCAAAGATACCCCCGAAGCGAATCCAGCCGGCCCTTGAGGTCGGCGATGCGCTGGCGGATGGGATTGAGTTCCATGGTGTTCCGCGATGGTGTTGGATCGGCCGCGAATGATACCAGCTGGCGGCCGGCGCCGGGCGTCAGGCGGCTTGCCAGTGCCGCACCAGCAGCTGCACGCCGCGCCTGCCGTTCCAGTCGTCCAGCTCCAGCTGGTAGGCGACGCGGATGCGCGGCGGCGGCGGGTCGCCGGTGCCGCCGCCGAAGTGGATGGCCGAAAGTGCCGCCCCGCCCTCCTCCGCCCGCAGGCTGAGCTTGAGATGGCGGCCGCCGGACAACGGCCGCGCCTGCAGCACCGTGAACACGCCGTCGAACACCGGTTCGGGAAAGCCCTGGCCCCAGGGTCCGGCCAGGCGCAGTTGTTCGGCCAGCGGTCGGTCGAGTTCTTGCAGGCCGAGTTCGCCGTCGGTGAGCAGCTCGGACAGCATCTGTTCGGCGGAAAGCAGGCCGGCCACTTCGGCTTCCAGCGCGGCCCGGAAGGCGTCGAACCGCCCGGCGGGCAGGCTTAGGCCCGCCGCCATGGCATGGCCGCCGAAACGTTCGATCAGGCCGGGATTCTTCGCGTCCACCGCCGCCAGCGCGTCGCGGATGTGCAGGCCGGGGATGGAGCGCGCCGACCCCTTGAGCAGGCCGCTGCCGGGCTCGGCCGGCGCGAAGGCCAGCACCGGCCGGTGCATGCGGTCCTTCAGCTTGGACGCGACCAGCCCCACCACGCCGGGATGCCAGCCCTCGTCGCACAGGCAGTACACCGCCGGCGGCGCACCCGCCGTCAGCGGCAAGGCGGCCACCAGCGCTTCGGCCGCGTCGACCATCTGCTGCTGCACGTCGCGGCGTTCGGCGTTGATGCGGTCGAGCACCGTCGCCAGTTCGCGGGCGCGCGACGGGTCGTCGCAGAGCAGGCATTCGATGCCCAGCGCCATGTCCTCGAGCCGGCCGGCGGCATTGAGCCGCGGCGCCAGGCCGTAGCCGATGTCGCCGGCAGTCAGCGTCGCCAGGTCCTTGCCGGCCAGTTCGGCCAGTGCGCGCAGGCCGGGCTGGCACTGTCCCTGGCGGATGCGGCGCAGGCCGGCCGAGACCAGCAGCCGGTTGTTGTAGTCCAGCGGCACCAGGTCGGCGACGGTGCCGACCGCGACCAGGTCGAGCAGCGACGAGAGGTCCGGTTCGACCCCGACGAAGGCACCGGCATCGCGCAGTTGGCGGCGCAAGGCCAGCAGCAGATAGAACACTACGCCCACCCCCGCCAGTGCCTTGCTTGGGAAGGGATCGCCGGCGAGGTTGGGATTGACGATCGCGTCGGCGCCGGGAAGCTGCTCGCCCGGCAGGTGGTGGTCTGTGACCAGCACCTGCCAGCCGCGCGCCTTGGCGGCGGCCACACCGGCGTGGCAGGCGATGCCGCTGTCCACAGTGATCAGCAGGTCCGGCGCCAGCGGCACCAGGTCCTCGACCAGTGCCGGCGACAGGCCGTAGCCATGGGTGACCCGGTGCGGCACCTGGTAGGCGACATGGCGCGCGCCGAGCAGGCGCAGCCCGCGCACCGCCACCGCCGTGCCGGTGGCACCGTCGCAGTCGAAGTCGCCGACCACGACGATGCGGCGGTCGCCGGCGATGGCGGCGGCGAGCAGGGCCACGGCCACGTCGACGCGACCGAGCGATTCGGGCGGCAGCAGCCGCGCCAGGCGGAGTTCGCCCTGCTCCGCGCTGGTGACCCCGCGCGCGGCGTAGATGCGCTGCAGCACCGGCGGCACGGCATCGGGCCAAGGCCCGTGCGCCGGGATCTCGCGGCGCCGGATGCGGACAGGGGGCGGCGTCATGCCAGTTTCGTCAGCGGGCGGCGCCAGAAACGCCAGCGCTGCCTCGCCTCGAGCGCGAAGCACGAGCCATCGGCGAAATCCAGGTGCACGCCGCCGAGCGGGCTGGCCAGGGTTTCGAGCATCGCTTTCTCCACCACCGTCCAGTCGCGCTCGACCCGCAGGTCCAGCAACAGTTCCTGGCGCGAGAAGTCGGTGTTGGCACCCGCGAGCCTGGCCAGCGCCATCACCCCGGGATCGACCGACACCACGTGCGGAACCGCGCTGCGCACCTGGTCCGGCAAACGGCCGGCGCCCCAGAAGCACAGGCTGTTGGCGGTGAGGCCTCCGGCAGCGGCGCGCGCCTGGTTCACCGGGTGGTTGTGCAGCAGGATCTGCGCTTCGTTGAGCAGGGCGCGCCAGCGCCGGCCTTCGGGGCCGTCGGGAAGATGGCTGAAGAGGTCGTCGCCCAGCACGGCCTCCGGCGGCGAAAACGCCGGCAGCTTCGCCTCCCGCGGCAGGGCCAGGTACCAGCGCGCCGGGTGCGGCGCCGAGATCGGAAAACCGGCGTCTCCGAACAGGGAGCGCAGCGGCGCCACCAGGGCATCCGCCTCCTCCTTGCTCAGGCCCAGTTCGCCGACCGCGAGCACGCGGGCGCCGGTCATGTCGGGGCGCACGTGCGCCGGATCGGCGCGCAGCCAGGTATGCAGGTGGGCGTCGTCGGCGTCCAGCGAACGGGTGATGGCGGCCATCGGCCAGCCGCGCGGCAGCAGATCGAAGTGGCGCTGCAGCTGGGCGCGCTCGCCGGCATCGCCGTCGGGCAGGCGGTCGGCGCGCGACAGCGCCCGCGCGGCGGCGCGCGACAGCGGCTGGCCGGCGTAGCGCCGGCGTTCGGGCAGCAGCAGGGTCAGCGCGGGCGTGGCGGCGGTGGTCGCCATCGGGCCGGGCTCAGCCCTCGTAGCGGACGGCGACGATGTCGTAGTCGCGGGCGCCGGCCGGCGCCTGGATGGTGACGGTGTCGCCCTCGTGCTTGCCGATCAGGGCGCGGGCCAAGGGCGAGGAGATCGAGATCAGGCCCTGCTTGATGTCGGCTTCCAGGTCGCCGACGACCTGGTAGGTCACTTCGTCGCCGGTGTCGCAGTCGGCAAGCTCGACGATGGCGCCGAACACCACCCGTGTGCCGGCATTGAGGTTGGCCACGTCGATCAGCTGGGCGTGCGAAAGCGCGTACTCAAGCTCCTGGATCCGGCCCTCGATGAAGCCCTGCTGCTCGCGGGCGGCGTGGTACTCGGCGTTTTCCTTCAGGTCGCCGTGGGCGCGGGCCTCGGCGATGGCGTTGATGACCGCCGGGCGCTTGACCGACTTCAGGTGTTCCAGTTCCTCGCGCAGGCGCGCGGCGCCCTTTACCGTCAGCGGGGCTCTCATCCGTGAAGCTCCTTGTGCAGTTCCTGCAGCGACCACACGCGCGGGTTGCCGCGGGTGTCGGTGGCGCGGATCAGGGCGCGGGCGCCCGGTATCGTCGTCGAATAGGTGACGCGGTGCTGCAGCGCCTCGCGCCGGATCGAGAACGAGTCGGCGATCGCCTGCTTGCCCTCGGTGGTGTTGACGATGTAGCAGATCTCGCCGTTCTTGATCAGGTCGACGATGTGCGGGCGGCCCTCGATCACCTTGTTGATGCGCTCGCAGGCGATGCCCTGCTCCTGCAGGAACTTCGCCGTGCCTTCGGTGGCGACCAGGGTGTAGCCGCGCTCGATCAGGTCGTTGGCGACCGGCAGCAGGCGGCGCTTGTCCGGGTCACGCACCGAGACGAAGGCCTTGCCGGGCACCGGCGCCTTGATGTTGGCGGCTTCCTCGGCGCGGCCGAAGGCCTCGGCGAAGGTGCGGCCGACGCCCATCACTTCGCCCGTGGAGCGCATCTCGGGACCCAGGATCGGGTCCACGCCCTGGAACTTCGCGAACGGGAAGATGGCTTCCTTCACCGAGAAATAGTCCGGCACGATTTCCCGGGTGGCGCCCTGCTCCGCCAGTGTCCTGCCCGCCATGCAGCGCGCGGCGATCTTCGCCAGCGGGATGCCGATGGCCTTGGACACGAAGGGCACGGTGCGCGAGGCGCGCGGGTTCACTTCCAGCAGGTAGATGATCTCGCTGCCGTCGGCCTCGGTGGTGATGGCGAACTGGGTGTTCATCAGGCCCACGACCTTCAGGGCCTTGGCCAGCTGGGCCACCTGCACGCGCAGCTTGTCCTGGGTGGCGGCCGACAGCGAATACGGCGGCAGCGAGCAGGACGAGTCGCCGGAGTGCACGCCGGCCTCCTCGATGTGCTCCATGATGCCGCCGATCAGCACCTTGCCGTCCTTGTCGGCGATCACGTCCACGTCCACCTCGACCGCATTGTCGAGGAAGCGGTCGAGCAGCACCGGCGAATCGTTCGAGACCTGCACCGCCTCGCGGATGTAGCGCGACAGGTCGGCATCGGAATACACCACTTCCATCGCGCGGCCGCCGAGCACGTAGCTCGGGCGCACGACCAGCGGGTAGCCGATCTGGTTGGCCAGGGCGATCGCCTGTTCGGCGTTGCGGGCGGTGCGGTTGGGCGGCTGGACCAGGCCCAGCTCCTCGACCAGCTTCTGGAAGCGCTCGCGGTCCTCGGCCAGGTCGATGGAATCGGGCGAGGTGCCGATGATCGGCACGCCGGCGGCTTCAAGCGCGCGGGAGAGCTTCAGCGGCGTCTGGCCGCCGTACTGCACGATCACGCCCTTCGGCTTCTCGACGTCGACGATCTCCAGCACGTCCTCGAGCGTCAGCGGCTCGAAGTACAGGCGGTCGGAGGTGTCGTAATCGGTCGACACGGTCTCGGGGTTGCAGTTGACCATGATGGTTTCGTAACCATCCTCGCGCAGCGCCAGCGATGCGTGCACGCAGCAGTAGTCGAACTCGATGCCCTGGCCGATGCGGTTGGGGCCGCCACCCAGCACGATGATCTTCTCGCGCTCGCTGGGGTTGGCCTCGCACTCGTCCTCGTAGGTCGAATACAGGTAGGCGGTGGAGGTGGCGAACTCGGCGGCGCAGCTGTCCACGCGCTTGTAGACCGGGCGCACGCCGAAGGCGCGGCGCAGGGCGCGGATGGCGGATTCGTCGGTGCCGGTGAGCTGGGCCAGGCGCGCATCGGCGAAACCCTGGCGCTTGAGTTCGCGCAGGCGCTTGCCGTCCAGGCCGGCCAGGCCGGCGGCGGCGACGTCCTTTTCGGCCGCGATGATGTCCTCGATCTGGTCCAGGAACCAGGGATCGATGAAGCTCAGGCCGTACACGTCCTCGACGCTGAGGCCGGCGCGGAAGGCCTCGGCGACCTGGAACAGGCGCTCCGGGCCCGGCTCCTTGAGCTCGCGCCTGATGCGCAGCAGGCCTTCCTCGCCCTGCCCGGCCGCGCCGGTGGGGTCGAAGCCGACCTTGCCCGTCTCCAGGCCACGCAGCGCCTTCTGCATCGACTCCTGGAAGCTGCGGCCGATCGCCATCACCTCGCCCACCGACTTCATCTGGGTGGTCAGGCGGGCGTCGGCGGCCGGGAACTTCTCGAA
>CBFGOZ010000161.1:0-6174 GCA_965650505.1 uncultured Arenimonas sp. | reverse complement strand
GCGACGTCTGCGTGCAGGACAAGCTCAACCACGCCTGCCTGATCGACGGCGCGCGGCTGTCGGGCTGCGAGCTCAAGCGTTACCCGCACGCCGACGTCGAGGCCGCGATGCGCCAGCTGATGTCGCGCCGCGACGGCGCGGCGATCCTGGCCACCGACGGCGTCTTCAGCATGGACGGCGACCAGGCCCCGCTGGCCGACCTGGCCCTGGTGGCGCGCGCGCAGGACGCCACCCTGTACGTGGACGACGCGCACGGCATCGGCGTGCTCGGCCCGGAAGGCCGCGGCAGCCTGGCGGTGGCCGGCCTGTCGGCCCGCGAGGTGCCGCTGCTGCTGGTGCCGCTCGGCAAGGCCTTCGGCGGCCAGGGCGCGGTGCTGCTGGGCAATGCCGCCTTCATCGCCCACGTGGCCGAAACCGCGCGGCCCTACCTGTTCTCGACCGCGCCCGCGCCGGCGATGGCGGCGGCGATGCGCGCCAGCCTGCGCCTGATCCGCGGCCAGCCCTGGCGCCGCGCCAAGCTGGCCTCGCTGGTGGCGCGTTTCCGGCGTGGCGCCTCGGCGCGCGGCCTGCCGCTGCAGGAATCCTTCACCCCGATCCAGCCGATCGTGCTGGGCGACAACACCCGCGCGCTGGCGGCGTCGAAGTCGTTGGAGACCCAGGGTTACCTGGTCTCGGCCATCCGCCCGCCGACGGTGCCCGAGGGCCAGGCGCGCCTGCGCGTGACCTTGAGCTGCGACCACAGCGAAGCCGATGTCGACGGCCTGTTGAACGCGCTGGCCGAAGCGGTGAAGTCGCGGCCCGATCCGGTCAGCGCATGACCCTGTTCCATGAGATCCGCGGCCAGGGCCCGGCCCTGGTGCTGCTGCATGGCTGGGCCATGCACGCCGGCATCTTCGCGCCGCTGGTGCAGCGGCTCGAAGCGCATTTCACCCTGCACCTGGTCGACCTGCCGGGCCACGGCCGCAGCCGCGACGCCGGCCTGCCGCTGACGCTGGAACACGCGGCGGCCGCCGTCGCCGACGTGGTGCCCGAATCCGGCCTGTGGCTGGGCTGGTCGCTGGGCGGCCTGGTGGCGCTGCAGGCCGCTGCCGTGATGCCGGAGCGCGTGCGTGGACTGATCATGGTCGCGGCCAGCCCGCGTTTCGTGCGCGCGCCGGGCTGGCCGCAGGGCATGGAAAACGCGGTGTTCCACAACTTCGCGCGCGAACTGCAGCGCGACTACCGCGGCACGCTCGACCGCTTCCTGATGCTCGAGGCCCAGGGTTCGGAAAAGGTGCGCGATGAGCTGCGCCTGCTGCGTGCCGAGGTCTTCGCGCACGGCGAGCCGCATGCCGACGTGCTCTGCGACGGGCTGGAGCTGCTCGAGGACAGCGACCTGCGCGCGGCGCTGCCCACGCTGGCGATGCCCAGCCTGTGGATCGCCGGCCGCCGCGACCGGCTGGTGTCGCCGGCGGCGATGTTGGCCGCCGCCGACGCGGCACCCCGTGCGTCTTTCCACCAGGTCGCCAGCGGCGGCCACGCGCCCTTCCTGACCCAGTCGGACGAAGTGGCCCAGGCGGTGCGCGACTTCGCGGCGGTGGCGCCGTGAGCGTGTTCGACCGCCGCCAGCTGCGCCGCTCCTTCGGCCGCGCCGCATCGCGCTACACCGAAGTGGCCGCGCTGCAGCGCGAGGTCGAGGCGCGCCTGCTCGAACAGCTCGGTTACCTCGACGACCGCCAGCCGCAGCGCGTGCTCGACCTGGGCAGCGGCCCGGGGCGTGCGGCCGGGGCGATGAAAAAACGCTGGCCGAAGGCCGAGGTGATCGCGCTCGACGCCGCGCTGCCGATGCTGCGCGAAGTGCCCAAGCACACGCGCTTCTGGCGCCCGGTGCGGCGCGTGAACGCCGACGTGTCGAAGCTGCCCTTCGCCGACCAGTGCGCCGACGTGATCTTCTCCAGCCTCTGCCTGCAGTGGCTGGACGACCTGCCGGCGGTGCTGTCGGAATTCCGGCGCGTGCTGCGGCCGGGGGGCCTGCTGCTGTTTTCGACCTTCGGCCCGGAAACGCTGTCGGAGCTGCGCGACGCCTACCTGCAGGCCGGCGAAACCCCGCCGCTGTCGCCGTTCGCGGCGATCCAGCAGGTCGGCGACGCGATGCTGGCCGCGGGCTTCAAGGATCCGGTGCTCGACCGCGACCGCTACACGCTGACCTATCCCGACCTGCGCGGCCTGATGCGCGAGCTGCGCGCGATCGGCGCCGGCGACGCCCGCCACGACCGGCCGCGCGGCCTGGGCGGCCGGGGCCGCCTGCAGCGGGTCATCGCGCACTACGAGGCGCTGCGCCGCGACGGCGTGCTGCCCAGCACTTGGGAAGTGATCACGGCCCAGGCCTGGGGCCCCGCGCCCGGCGCGCCGCGGCGCGACGGCGGCGCCGACCTCGCCAGCTTCCCCGCGGACCGCATTCCCACCCGTCGCCGCTGAGTTCAGGGCGGGAGGATCCTGACGCCCAAGACGTTAAGATCATCCGACCCCGAACTTAGCGAGGTGATGGTGATGAAGACGCTGCGCCCGGTGTTTGCTGTGTTGCTTGCCTTGGCGCTTGCGGGCTGCGCCAGCACCTCGTCCACGCCCACCGCGGTCGGCGACGACCGGTCCCTGGAGGGCGCCGACTGGCGCCTGGTCTCGGCTCCCGGCACGCGCCCGGGCGCGTCGCTGTCGGGCGCCGGCGCGGCCACGCTGCGCTTCGACGGCGACCGCTTTTCGATCGACGGCCCCTGCAACCGCCACGCGGGCGCCTTCGAGCGCCGCGGCGACCAGCTGCAGTTCGGCAAGGAAGGCGGCGCCGTCGCCAGCACCGAGCGCATGTGTCCGCCGGAAATCATGCAGCGCGAGGCCGCGCTGATGGACGCCATGGCGGCGCCGTTCACCCTGGCCTTCGAAGGTTCCGCGCTGCGCCTGACCGCGATCGATGGGTCGGTGTGGCGCTTCGACAGCCGCGAGCAGCCGCCGGCCGCGGGCCGCGAGCGCATCGTGATGGTCGCGGGCCAGCGTGCGCCCTGCACCGGTGTCGCGCCGAAGCTCTGCCTGCAGGTGCGCACCCAGCCGGGCGCGGCCTGGCAGCTGCACTACGGCGAGATCGAGGGCTTCGACTGGCAGGTCGGCGTGGAGTACGTGATCCGCGTGCGCGAATACGCCGTCGCCAACCCGCCGGCCGACGGCGCGTCGCTGCGCTGGGTGCTCGAGGAAGTGCTCGAACGCAGCCCCTGAAACGGATCAGTCCAGCGCGTCGTGGCCGCCCAGGTCCGGGTGGCCGCCGCCGCCGGACTCCAGCGTGCGCACGCGCTTGGCGTCGCGCCGCGCTTCCGACAGCCGGCGCACGGACTCGCGCAGCTTCTCGGCGTCCTTCAGCCAGGGCAGGTGCACTTCCGGCGTCGAGGCGTCGGAGGTGAACAGGATCACTTCGCCCAGCCCGAACAGGCGCTCGAAGAAGGTCTGCTCCAGGCGCGTGTCGCGCACCCGGTACAGCTCCAGGTCTTCGGTGATGCGCGTGAACACGCCGCGGCGCACGCTGAGGCGCTGGTCGGTGAGCGTGTAGACGGTGTTGCGCACCACCAGCCAGCGCCAGATCGCCCACGGGATCGGCACCAGCAGCAGGCAGGCCAGGAACCAGCCCAGGTTCTGCATCTGCGAGGGCGTGCCGGTCCATTCGATGCGTTCGTCGGTCATGGTCATTCCTTCGGGCCGGAAACCTGGGCGATCCAGTCTTCGAGGTTGTAGTAGTTGGTGACCCGGGCGATGCGGCCGTCGCGGACGTCGAAGAAGGCGCCACCGGGCAGTACGTAGGTCTGGCCGCGCGCCGGCGGCAGGCCGGTGTCGTCGGCCAGGTATTCGCCGTGCACCACGTATTCCGCGGCCACGCGCGCGCCGCCGACGTTGGCCAGCACCACGATGTCCTTGAGTTGTTCCCGGTAGCAGCGGTTCATGCGCTGCAGGAAGGCGGCGAAGGTGCCGCGGCCGGTTTCGCGCGGCCCCTGGTTGATGTCGTGGGCGACATCCTCGGTGACCAGGGCCAACATGCCGTCCCAGTCGCCGCGGTTGAAGGCGGCGTAATAGGCCAGCACCAGTTCGATGGCGCGGTCGGCCGCGCGGTTGCCGTCGATGATCACTCGGGGGGTCCTCGGGGTTACCAGGGCAGGGCGTCCAGGTCCACGTTGCCGCCGGACAGGATAAGCCCGATCCGCCGTCCGGCGAAGATTCCCGGATAGCGCAGCACCGCCGCCAGGACGGTGGCGCAGGACGGTTCGATCAGCACCTTCAGGCGCTGCCAGGCCAGGCGCATGGCCGCCACCGTCTCGGCGTCGCTGACCAGAAGTGCCTGCACGCCGTGTTCGCGCATCAGGGCCAGGTTGATCTCGCCAACCGTGCCGCGCAGGCCGTCGCAGATCGTGTCGGGCGTGAAATCGGTCACCCGCCGGCCCAGGCGCAGGGATTCGAAGGTGTCGGCCGCGCCTTCCGGTTCGGCGCCGAACACCGCCACCCGCGGTTGGCGGCCGGCCGCTGCCAGGGCGGTGCCGCTGACCAGGCCGCCACCGCCGATCGGCGTCAGCAGCAGGTCCAGGGGGCCGGCTTCGGCCAGCAGCTCCAGCGCGGCGGTGCCCTGGCCGGCGATCACGGCCGGGTCGGTATAGGGATGCACCAGGCGCGCGCCGGTGGCGGCCTGCACCTCGGCGGCCCTGGCCTCGCGCGCGGCGATCGTCGGTGCGCAGCGGTGCAGGGTGGCGCCGTAGGCTTCGATGGCGGCCAGTTTGCTGGCCACCGCGCCCTCGGGTACGACCACGTGGGCCGGGATGCCGCGGTCGCGCGCCGCCAGCGCCAGCGCGGCGCCGTGGTTGCCGGAGGAATGGGTGACCACGCCGCGCGCGGCGGTGGCGGCGTCCAGCGACCACACCGCATTGCAGGCGCCGCGGAACTTGAAGGCGCCCATGCGCTGGAAGTTCTCGCACTTGAAGTGCAGCGTCGCGCCCGCCAGCGCGTCGAGCGTGCGCGATCGAAGCACCGGCGTGCGGGTGGCATACGGGGCGATGCGGGCGGCGGCGGCCAGCACGTCGGCGGCGGTGGGCAGGTCGGGGGTCATGGGCGGTCCGTCGGGTCAGCGTGCTAGCCTAACAAAGCCACGCAGACCCCCCGGAAACCCGCAAAGAATGAGCGTCTCCCGCGACGACG
This sequence comes from uncultured Arenimonas sp., assembly GCA_965650505.1. Lineage (GTDB taxonomy): Bacteria > Pseudomonadota > Gammaproteobacteria > Xanthomonadales > Xanthomonadaceae > Arenimonas. Next base: position 975 of record CBFGOZ010000161.1, on the reverse strand, counting down.
GCTTCGTCCACCTCGCCGACTACACCCCGCCCGCCTGGCGCATTCCCCACGTCGAACTGCAGTTCGAACTCGCCGCCGAAACCACCGAGGTGGCGGCGCGGCTGCAGCTGGAACCCGACCCGGCCCAGCCCGGCGCGCCCCTGGTGCTGGCCGGTGTGGACCTGGACCTGCTGGCGATCTCGATCGACGGTGCGGCCCTGCCGGCCGACCGCTACCGCTACGACGGCCGCCAGCTGCAGGTGCACGGCGTCGCCGCCGCCTGCGTGCTGGAAACCCGCGTGCGCATCCATCCGGCCGCCAACACCCGGCTCGAGGGCCTGTACCGCAGCGGCCGCCTGCTGCTGACCCAGTGCGAGGCCGAGGGCTTCCGCCGCATCACCTTCTTCGCCGACCGCCCCGACGTGATGCCGCGCTGGCGCATCGTGCTGCGCGCGGCGCGGGCCGATTACCCGGTGCTGCTGGCGAACGGCAACCCGCTGTCCACGCGTGAACTGCACGGCGGCCGCCACGAGGCGGCCTGGGAAAACCCGCATCCGACCCCCGGCTACCTGTTCGCGATCGCCGCCGGGCCACTGGAGCGCGTGACGCAGACGCTCGACACCATCGAAGGCCGCCGCGTCGAACTCAACATCTGGGCCGAAGCCGCCGACGTCGCCCGCTGCGCCTACGCGCTGGGTGCGGTCGAGCGCGCGCTGCGCTGGGACGAACAACGCTTCGGCCGCGCCTACGACCTGGACGTGTTCAACGTCGTCGCCGCCCAGGACTTCACCATGGGCGCGATGGAGAACAAGGGCCTGAACATCTTCAACGCCCGCTACATCCTGGCCGACGAGGCCACGGCCACCGACGCCGACTTCCTCGCCATCGAGTCGGTGGTGGCGCACGAATACCTGCACAACTGGTCCGGCAACCGCGTCACCCTGCGCGACTGGTTCCAGCTGTCGCTGAAGGAAGGCCTGACGGTGTTCCGCGACA
>CBFGOZ010000160.1:0-6290 GCA_965650505.1 uncultured Arenimonas sp. | reverse complement strand
GAACGGCAGCCTGCACTGCGTCACCATGCAACTACCCGAAGGCCTGCTGGCATGACCAAACGCACCCTCACCGTCGCCCTGGTCCAGGACCGCGACCACGGCAGCGTCGACGCCAACCTCGCCAACATCGAGGCGCGCGTCGCCGAAGCCGCCGCCCGCGGCGCGAAGCTGGTGCTGCTGCAGGAGCTGCACAACGGCGCCTACTTCTGCCAGCACGAAAGCACCGCAGAGTTCGACCGCGCCGAGGCCATCCCCGGCCCCAGCACCCAGCGGCTGGGCGCGCTGGCGAAAAAACACGGGGTGGTGCTGGTGTCGTCGCTGTTCGAGCGCCGCGCCGCCGGGCTGTACCACAACACCGCGGTGGTCTTCGAAACCGACGGCAGCATCGCCGGCAAGTACCGCAAGATGCACATCCCGGACGACCCGGGTTTCTACGAGAAGTTCTACTTCACCCCCGGCGACCTGGGCTTCGAGCCGATCGACACCAGCGTCGGCCGCCTGGGCGTGCTCGTATGCTGGGACCAGTGGTATCCGGAAGGCGCGCGGCTGATGGCGCTGGCCGGCGCCGAACTGCTGCTCTACCCGACGGCCATCGGCTGGGACCCGGACGATGCGCAGGACGAGAAGGACCGGCAGCGCGGCGCCTGGATCCTGAGCCACCGCGGCCACGCCGTCGCCAACGGCCTGCCGGTGCTCAGCTGCAACCGGGTCGGCCATGAACCGTCGCCCCTGGGCGCGTCCGGCATCCGATTCTGGGGCAGTAGCCACGTGCTGGGCCCGCAGGGCGAATTCCTGGCCGAAGCCAATGCCGAGCAGCCCGAAATCCTCGTCGCCGAAGTCGACCTGGCCCGCAGCGAGCAGGTGCGCCGCATCTGGCCCTTCCTGCGCGACCGGCGCATCGACGCCTACCAGGACCTGCTGCGGCGGTACCGCGATTGAACGCCCCGCACGAGGCCGGCTACGACGGCCTGCACGACCAGCCGCACGCCATCGTCGAACGCGAGGGCGTGCGCTACACCCTGCTCGGCACGGCGCATGTCTCCCGGGCCAGCGTCGATGCGGTCGAGGCCGCGGTGGCCACCGGCCGCTACGACACCATCGCGGTCGAACTGGACGCCCAGCGCCACCGGGCGATGACCGACCCGGACCTGCTGGCCAAGCTCGACCTGTTCCAGATCCTGCGCGAGGGCAAGACCGGCCTGGTCGCGGCCAACCTGGCGCTGGCCGCTTACCAGCGCCGGCTGGCCGAGCAGCTGGGCGTCGAGCCCGGCGCCGAACTCAAGGCCGCGGCTGTCGGCGCGAACCAGCGCGGCCTGCGCCTGTCGCTGATCGACCGCGACGTCGGCATCACCCTCAAGCGCGCCTTCCGCCGGCTCGGCTTCTGGGGCCGCACCAAGCTGATCGCCGGCCTGGCCGCCAGCCTGTTCGCGGACGAGAAGGTCGAGAGCGACGAGATCGAGCGGCTCAAGCAGGGCGATTTCCTGGAATCGAGCTTCGGCGATTTCGCTGCCGGCAGCCCTCCGCTCTACGAGGCGGTGATCGCCGAACGCGACCGCTACATGGCGGCCCGCCTGCGCCAGGTCGGCGCCGAGGGAGGACGCGAGGTGCTGGCCGTGGTCGGTGCCGGCCACCTCAAGGGCCTGGCGCAGCACCTGCGCGACGACCAGGCGCCGCCGGCGCCCCAGCTGGCCGAGCTCGACAGCCTTCCAGCCGGCAGCGGCGTGCCCTGGTTCACGCTGTTTCTGGTGGCGTTCCTGCTCGGCGGCTTCGCCTGGGGCGTCTGGCAGGGCGGTTTCGAACTGGGTGGCCAGCTGTTGCTGCAGTGGGCCCTGATCACCGCCGTGGGCGGTGCGCTCGGCTGCCTGGCCGCGGGCGGCCATCCGCTGAGCATCCTCGCGGCGTTCGTCTCGTCGCCGCTGACGCCGCTGCACCCGGCCCTGGCCTCCGGCACGGTCAGCGCCGCGGTCGAGGCCTGGATCCGCAAGCCCACCTATGCCGATTTCCTGCGCCTGCGCGACGACACCGGCCATTGGAAAGGCTGGTGGCGGAACCGGGTGGCGCGGGTGCTGGTGAACTTCTTCCTGACCAGCCTGGGCACCGCCATCGGCGTGTGGACCGCGGGCGCCCGGCTCATCAGCCAGCTCTGACCGCGCTCCTCCGTTCCCGGTGGTCCAACGGGAACGGATCGCGTTTCACTCGCCCTGCACTGCCGCGTCGCCCCGGGGAGCCAGCGGCGCCAGTTCCCGTGCGCGGCCGAACCTGGCCGAGACGAAGGCGCTCATGTCGTCGAGGATGGCGTAGATGGTCGGCAGGAACAGCAGGCTGACCAGGGTCGAGAACGCCAGGCCGCCGGCGATCGCGCGCGCCATCGGATAGTACGGCGGGCCGTCGCCGGCCATCTGGGTGCTGCTGAGCGCGATCGGCACCATGCCCAGGATCGCCGTGCCCATCGTCATCAGGATCGGGCGCAGGCGGTCGCGGCTGCCCTGCACCAGGGCCGAGGTCCGGTCCAGCCCGGCCCGGCGCAGGATGTTGATGTGTTCGACCATCACGATGCCGTTGTTCACCACCACGCCCATCAACACCAGGATGCCGATGAAGGCCATGATGGTGAACACGGTGCCGGTGGCCCAGAACAGCCAGAACACGCCGAAGATCGAGAACACGATGCTGCTCATGATCGCCGCCGGGAACAGCAGCGACTCGAACACCGCCGCCATCACCACGTAGATCATCACCAGCGCCAGCACCAGGTTGATCATCATCTGCTGGCCGGCCTCGTCGTTCTGCCGGAAGGCGCCGTCGAACGCGTAGCGATAGCCCGGCGGCAGCGTGGCCACCGCCAGCACTTCCTCCATCGCCTTGCGGGCATCCGGCAGGGTCGTGCCGTCCGCCAGGTTGGCCTGGATGTTGAGCATGGTCTGGCGGTTCTGGCGGTAGACCTGGGTGGCCGCCGACTGCACGTCGACGCGGACCACGGACAGCAGCGGGATGTTCTCGCCCGCCGGGGTGCGCAGGCTCAGGGCCGACAGGTCCTCGATGCCGAAGTCCTCGGACCCGTCGAAGCGGACCCAGACCGGCACCTCGGTCTCGCCGCGGCGGAACTCGCGCAGCGGCGTGCCGCGAAGCGCGATGCCGACGTAACGCGCGACCTCGTCGGCGCTGAAGCCGAAGCCCAGGGCACGCTCGCGGTCCACGCTGATCGCCAGTTCGGAGTTGACGTCACCGGTGTCCACGCGCACGTCGCGCAGGGCCGGCTGCCGCGCCAGCTGGGGGATCAGGGTTTCGGCGATCAACTTGAGCTGCTCGGAGGAGTCGCCGACCAGGGAGACCTGGATCTGGTCCTCGCCGCCACCCTGCTGCTGGCCGCCGCCGCGGAAACCAACGGTGGCGCGGGCCGAACGCGGCATGCCCTTGCGGATCTCTTCCTGCACGTCGGCCGGGTCCATCAGCTTGGCGCCCTCGCTGACCAGGGTGATGCGGGTGCCCGCCCAGCCCTGCTCGCTGAACCAGGAGTAGATCTGCTCGATCTGCAGCCGCTCACGGTTCGCGTCCAGCCATTCCTCGACGCGGCGCACCTCGTCGGAAACCTGCTCTAGCGAATAGGCGCCGTTCCACTGGTAGTACATCTCCAGTTCCCGAGTCGGCTCCTGGTAGAACATGTCCTTCTGGGTCCAGCCGATCGGCAGCAGGCTGACGGCCGAGATCAGGATGATGCCGAACACGCTGGCGCCGCGGTGGCGCAGGGTCCAGGCCAGGAAGCTGGCGTAGCGGTCCTGCATCCGGGCGATCACGCCGCTGCGGGCGGTGGCCGCCGGCGGCGTCTTCATGCGCGCCGACAGCATCGGGATCAGGCTGATGGCCACCAGCCAGGACGCCAGCAGCGACACGGTGATGGTGACCGCGATCTGCAGCATGAAGATCGAGATCTGGTTGGTCTCGCCGAAGATGTTGGGCACGAACACGATGCAGTGGCAGAGCGTGCCGGCCGACAGCGCGATGGCGACGTTCTTGGTGCCGAAGATCGAGGCCGCCGCCGGGTTGCCGGGGTTGCGCTCGCGCTCCTGGTAGATGCTCTCCACCACCACGACGGCGTTGTCCACCAGCATGCCGACCGCGAGCAGCAGGCCCATCATGGTCAGCACGTTCAGGGTGACGCCCAGGAAGTGCATGAAGCCCAGGGTCATCACGAAGCAGATCGGGATCGCCAGGCTGACCATCAGGGTCGAGGGCCAGTGGCGCAGGAAGAAGAACAGCACGGCCACCGACAGCACCAGACCGATGATGCCGGCCTCGGTCAGCTCCCACAGCGAGTTGGTGACGTTTTCGCCCTGGTCGCTGATCAGGATGATCTCGATGCCTTCGAAGTCGGGTTCTTCGACGATGCGGTGGATCTCCGCCATCGTCAACTTTGCCGCCTCGACCAGGTTGGCGTTGCGTTCGCGGAAGATGTCCAGGCCGACGGCGGGCTGGCCCTCCAGGCGGCGGCCGAAGTCGACGCGCGACGCCTTCAGGCGTACCTCGGCGATCTGCTCGAGCCGCAGGCCGTTGGCGCCGACCACCAGCTCGCGCAGTTCGCGCAGGTCGCGCAGTTCGCCGATCGGCTGCACGCGCAGGCGACGGTCGCCGTCGTCGACCATGCCGGCCGACACCGAGAAGTTCACCGCCTGCAGGCGGCCGGCGAGCTCGTTGAGGCTGATGCCGTGGGCGGCTAGCCGGTCCGGGTCGATCGCGATCTCGATCTCGCTCGGCGGCGCGCCGGAGATGTCGACCCGGGCGACGCCGGGGACGCGCTCCAGGCGGCGCGCCAGCTTGGTTTCGATCAGGTCGTAGGCGCCGGTCAGGTCACGCGTGCCGCCCAGGCGAACGCGCAGCATCGGCTCGTCGGCGGTGGAGAACTTAAGCACCTGGTAACGCTGGAAATCGTCGGGCAGCTCGCTGCGGATGGCATCGATGCGCTCGCGCGCCTCGGAGGCCAGCACCTCGACGTCGCGGCCCCAGTCGGAGAATTCGATGAACACGCCGCCGCCATCGGCCCGGGCATTGGCCTCCAGGCGCTTGATTCCCTCGAGCGTGGAAAGCGCCTCCTCGACCGGACGCACGATGCTGCGTTCGACCTCCTGCGGGGTCGAGCCCGGGTACGGCAGCTCGACGTAGATGCCCGGGAAGTTCAGCGCCGGGAACTGCTCCAGCGGCAGCCGGAACGAGGCGATCAGGCCGATGACGATCATGGACACGAAGAACATGATCACCGTCACCGGCCGGCGCAGGCTGAGTTCGACGATGCTCATGCGTGCGAACCCTCCGCCTCGCCCTGGCCCAGATCCAGCGGCCGCGTGCGGGCGACGTAGCTTTCATCGCTGCGGCGGTCCATCAGGTTGTAGACCACCGGGATCACCAGCAGGGTCAGCAGGGTCGAGACCGCCAGGCCGCCGATCACGGTGATCGCCATCGGCGAGCGGACCTCGGCGCCGGCGCCGGTCGCCAGGGCCAGCGGCAGGAAGCCCAGCAGGGCCGTCAGCGTGGTCATCACGATCGGTCGCAGGCGCGACTCGGCGCCGCGGATGATGGCGTCGCGCTTGCCCACGCCCTGCTCGCGCAGCTGGTTGACCTTGTCGATCAGGATGATGGCGTTCTTCACCACGATGCCAACCAGCAGGATCAGGCCGATGAAAACGACCACCGACAGGCTGGAATCCGACAGCACCAGGGCCAGCACCGCGCCGACCACCGCCAGCGGGATGGTGAACAGGATGACGAAGGGGTGCAGCAGCGATTCGAACTGCGAGGCCATCACCAGGTAGACCAGGAAGATCGCCAGGCCGAACGCGAACAGCAGGGACATCACCGACGCCCGCAGTTCCTCGCCCTGGCCGCCGATGCGCATGCTGACGCCGGGCCCCAGCGGGTTCTCCGCCACCAGGGCCTGGATCTCGGCCACCGCACTGCCCAGGTCGCCGCGCGCCAGGTCCGCGGACACCACGGCCACGCGGGTCTGGTTGGCGTGGTGGATCTCGCTGGGGCCAGTGGTCGCGACCACGTCGGCCACCGCGGCCAGGGTCACCGGCGCGGCGCTTTCGGGGTTGACGATCAGGCGCTTGATGTCCTCGATCGAGGCGCGGTCCGCCTCCTGCGAGCGCACCAGTACGTCGATCTTGCGGTCGCGGAAGCTGTAGCGGGTGGCCACTTCGCCGCGCACCTTGCGCACCACCTGGTCGGCGATCTGGCGCGTGGTCAGGCCCAGCGCCGCGGCGCGCTCCTGGTCGAAGCGGATCTGGATCTCCGGGAAG
>CBFGOZ010000159.1:0-6324 GCA_965650505.1 uncultured Arenimonas sp. | reverse complement strand
ATCAGCGCGCAGGTCTGGTAGCCATCCAGGCGCGGCATCATGATGTCGACGAAGACGATCTGCGGCTGGTGGTCGGCGATCTTGGCGAGCGCCTCGAAACCGTCGGTCGCGGTCACCACGTCGCACCCCTCTTTCTTGAGCAGGGTCTCGGCGGTCCGGCGGATCGTCTTCGAGTCGTCAATGACCATGACCCGCAAGCCGGCCAGGTGGTTTTCGTCCATCTCACTCCCCATAACATTGCAGTCCCTGGCGGTGCGGGCACCGTCCGGCGGCCCGCAGATTCCTAGCTTATATCCCAGCCGCGCCCAAATGTGTCAAGCACTTGGCGGTTCCGGCGTGATCGCCTGCACGGTCCGCCGGAGGCCCTGCTAGGCTAGGCGCCCGGGATGACGGAGATGCAGGCGCCGATGGCACTGGACGTGGCCGTGGTGATGGACCCGATCGGCAAGATCAAGATCGGCAAGGATACAAGCTTCGCGATGATGCTTGAGGCCCAGCGTCGCGGGCACCGGCTGCACTACGTGGTTCCCGGCGGCCTGTCGCTGGATGGCGCGCGGCCGATGGCCCGCCTGGCCCCGGTCCAGGTCCGGGACGACCCGGCCGACTGGCACACCCTGGGCCCTGCCGACACCCGGCCCCTGGCCAGCATGGACGTGGTGCTGATGCGCACCGACCCGCCGGTGGACGCCGACTACCTGCACGACACCCACATCCTCAGCCTGGCCCAGGCCGAGGGCGTGCTGGTGGTCAACGACCCGCGCGGCCTGCGCGACTTGAACGAGAAGCTGGCCGCCCTGCTCTTCCCCCAGTGCTGCCCGCCGACCCGGGTGTCGCGCCATGCGGCCGAACTCAAGGCCTTCGTGGCCGAACACGGCGACGCCGTGCTCAAGCCGCTGGACGGCATGGGCGGCCGCTCCATCTTCCGGGTGCGGGCCGGCGACCCGAACCTGAACGTGATCCTGGAGACCCTGACCGAGGGCGGCCGGCACCTGGCCCTGGCCCAGCGCTACCTGCCGGAGATCGCCGACGGCGACAAGCGCATTCTTCTGGTGGACGGCGAGCCGGTGCCCTACTGCCTGGCCCGGATCCCGCAGGGCGACGAGTTCCGCGGCAACCTCGCCGCCGGCGGCCGCGGCGAGGGCCGCCCGCTGTCGGACCGCGACCGCTGGATCGCGGCCCAGGTCGGCCCCGAGCTCAGGCGCCGGGGCATGCTGTTCGTCGGCCTGGACGTGATCGGCGACTGGCTGACCGAGGTCAACGTCACCAGCCCCACCTGCGTGCGCGAGCTCGATGCCCAGTTCGGCCTGAACATCGCCGGCCAGCTGTTCGACGCCATCGAGGCCCGCCGGGCCGCCCGGGCCTGAGCGGATGGCGGCACCGGCAGTCCAGATCGGCCCCGCGGAGCGGCTCAGCGCCACCCTGGCGCTGTCCCTGGTCGCCTTCGGGGTGCTGATCCTGGGCGTGGGCTTCGCCCGCGACGCGGCGGCCCCGGTCACCCCGACCCTGGACGTGATCCTGACCGAGACCCGCAGCGACGAGCCCCCGAAGGACGCCGACTTCATCGCCCAGGCCGACAACCAGGGCGGCGGCGATCAGGAGCGGGCCGAACGGCCGCGCGAGGAGCAGCTGGCGCCGGTCCCCAAGCCCGAACCCGGCCTGGCCCCGGAGACCCTGGTCGCCCAGGCCCCGCCGCCCGAACCCGAGCCCACCCCACGCCTGCTGACCACCACCGGCGCCAGCGACCGCGCCCTGCCCCTGCCCAAGGACCAGCGCGACACCCGCCCCAGCGCCCTGCCCCAGGGCCGCGAACTGATCGAGCAGAACCTGGAGATGGCGCGCCTGGCGGCCGAGATCGAGCGCCGGCAGGAGCTGCTGGCCAAACGCCCCAAGCGCAAGTTCGTCACCGCCAGCACGCGCGAGTACGAATACGCCACCTACCTGCGGGCCTGGGTGGCCAAGGTGGAGCGGGTCGGCAACCTCAACTACCCGGACGAGGCGCGCCGCCGCGGCCTGGGCGGCCGGCTGGTGCTGACCGTGGCCGTGCGGCGCGACGGCAGCATCGAGGAGATCGTGCTCAACCGCAGCAGCGGGCTGGGCGTGCTGGACCAGGCCGCGATGCGCAGCGTGCGCCTGGCCGAACCCTTCCCGCCGCTGCCGGTGACGAAGGAAAACGTCGACGTGCTGCACATCACCCGCACCTTCGACTACCTCAACGGCACCGTCGCCACCGAATAGGGCCTCAGCCCATCAGCGCGGCGATCACCGCCATGCGCACCGGCAGGCCGTTGGCGACCTGCCGCAGGATCACCGACTGCGGGCCGTCGGCCACGCCGCCGTCGATCTCGACGCCGCGGTTCATCGGCCCCGGGTGCATCACGATGGCGTCGGGCTTGGCCAGGGCCAGCCGCGCCGGGCTCAGGCCGAATTCCCGGTAATAACCCTCCAGCGAAGGCACCAACCCCTCGTCCATTCGCTCGCGCTGCAGGCGCAGCATGATCGCCGCATCCACGCCGGCCACCGCCTGGTCGAAGTCGTGGAAAACCCGGCAGCCGTGCAGCACGTCATCGCCGGGCAGCAGGTTGGCCGGGCCGCAGACGCGGATCTCGCCGCAGCCCAGGGCGCGCAGCGCATGCAGGTCGGAGCGCGCGACGCGCGAGTGCTTCAGGTCGCCGGCGATCAGCACGGTCAGGCGCGAGAAGTCGGCGCCCTTGTGCTGGCGCAGGGTCAGCATGTCGAGCAGGCCCTGGGTCGGATGCGCCGCGCGGCCGTCGCCGGCATTGATGATGCGCGTGCCCGGCGCCGCGCCGGCGGCCAGGGCCGCCACCGCGCCGTTGTCGGCATGGCGCACCACGAACAGGTCCACGCCCATGGCCTCGAGCGTGCGCAGCGTGTCGAGCGCGCTTTCGCCCTTCTTCGTGGACGAGGTGGCCAGGTCGAAGTTCAGCACGTCCATGCCCAGACGGGTCGCAGCCAACTGGAAGCTGCTGCGGGTGCGGGTCGAGGTTTCGAAGAACAGGGTGCACAGGCTGCGGCCGGCGAGCCGGTCGCGCAGGGCGGTGCCGCGGTGGGCCTGGGGGCGCAGCGCCTCGGCGTCGTCGAGCAGGGCGCGCAGCGTCGCGGCCGGCAGGCCTTCCAGGGTCAGCAGGTGGCGCAGGCGGCCGTCCGGATGCAGCTGCAGGTCGTGGCTCATGGGGTGGCGGGGTCCAGGGGGAGGCGGGAATGGGGTTCGGACAGCCAGCGCTCGAGGATGACCACGGCGGCCAGCGCATCGAGCTGGGCGGCCTGGTGCCGCTTGCGGGCACCGGCGGCGCGGGCGGCGGCGAAACGCTGCGCGGCCTCGATCGAACTGCGGCGCTCGTCCACCTGCTGCACCGGCAGCGCGTAACGTTTGGCGAGGTCACGGGCGAAACCGCGGGCGCGCTGGCGGATCGGCTGGTCGCCGCCGTCGAGCGTGGCCGGATCACCGACCACCAGGCCGTCGGGCCGCCACTCCTGCACCCAGCGGTCCAGGCGCGCCCAGTCCGGGCCGCTGTCGAACACGTCCAGCACGCCCACTTCGCGCGCGCTGGAGGACACGGTGTTGCCGACCGCCACGCCGATGCGGCGCGCGCCGACGTCGAAACCCAACAGGGTGGTCAGCGCGCTCACGCGTGTCCCGCGTAGCCGGTCAGCCGCGCCAGGTCGACGCCGGCGCTGAAGGCGGCGGCCTGCCAGCGCTGGTCCAGGGGCCGGTGGAACAGGATGTCGCGGTCGGCCGGGACGGTCAGCCAGCTGTTCTCGGCGAGCTCGGCCTCGAGCTGGCCGGCGGTCCAGCCGGCGTAGCCCAGGGCCACCAGCACGTTCTCCGGGCCCTCGCCGCCGGCCATCGCCACCAGGATGTCGCGCGACGTGGTCACGGCCAGGCCGCGGCCGAAGCGCAGGGTGGAATTCCATTCGCGCGGGTCGTCGTGCAGCACGAAGCCGCGGTCCGGCTGCACCGGTCCGCCGGCGACCAAGGGCTGGCCGGCGCCGGCCACGGTGTCGGTCGCCAGCTCCATCTGCGCCAGCAGCTCGGCCAGCGTGTAGTCGGCCGCGCGGTTGATGACGATGCCCATCGCGCCGTTGGCGTCGTGCTGGCAGATCAGGGTCACCGAGCGCTGGAAGTTCGGATCCTCCAGCGCCGGCATCGCGATCAGGAAGTGATCGGCCAGGAACTGTCCGGGCGGGGTCGGGGCGTGCGGCATGGCGGCATTCTAGCGCGGCGCCACCGCGTGCCGGCGCCGGAAAAAGAAAACGCCGGGCGGACCCGGCGTTTCCCGGCGGCCCCCTGGCGGGCGCCTACTTGACCTCGGACAGCTCCACGCCGTCCAGCCCCTGGGACAGGGTGCGGGCATCGCCACCCTGGGCCAGCTTGATCTTCAGGCGCACCTCGTTGGCCGAGTCGGCGAAACGCAGGGCGTCCTCGTAGCTGATCTCGCCGGCCTGGTAGAGCTCGAACAGCGCCTGGTCGAAGGTCTTCATGCCCAGGTTCGTCGATTCCTTCATCACGTCCTTGAGCTTGTGGATCTCGCCGTCGCGGATGTAGTCCTGCACCAGCGGCGTGCCCAGCAGGATCTCCATCGCGACGCGGCGCGACTTGCCGTCGGGCGTCGGGATCAGCTGCTGCGCGACCACGCCCTTGAGGTTCATCGAAAGGTCCATCAGCAGCTGGCTGCGGCGGTCTTCCGGGAAGAAGTTGATGATGCGGTCCATCGCCTGGTTGGCGTTGTTGGCGTGCAGGGTGCACAGCACCAGGTGGCCGGTTTCGGCGAAGGCGATGGCGTGGTCCATGCCCTCGCGGGTGCGCACCTCGCCGATCATGATCACGTCCGGCGCCTGGCGCAGGGTGTTCTTCAGCGCGTTTTCCCAGCTGTCGGTGTCGATGCCGACCTCGCGCTGGGTGATGATGCAGCCCTCGTGCTTGTGCACGAACTCGATCGGGTCCTCGATGGTGATGATGTGGCCCGAGGAGTTCATGTTGCGGTAGCCGATCATCGCCGCCAGCGAGGTGGATTTACCCGTGCCGGTGGCACCGACGAAGAGGATGATGCCGCGCTTGGTCATCGCCAGGGTCTTGATGACCGCCGGCAGGTTCAGCTCCTCGACCGTCGGGATGCGGGTCTCGATGCGGCGCAGCACCATGCCGACCTGGTTGCGCTGGTAGAAGCAGGACACGCGGAAGCGGCCGACGCCGGAGACGCCGATCGCGAAGTTGCACTCGTGGGTCTTTTCGAACTCCTCGCGCTGCGAGGGATTCATGACGTTCAGCACCAGGTCGCGCGACTGCTGCGGCGTGAGCGGGTTCTGGGTGATCGGCGAGAGCTTGCCGTTCACCTTCATCGACGGCGGCACGCCGGCCGTGATGAACAGGTCCGAGGCCTTCTTGTGCGCCATCAGCTTCAGGAAGGAGGTGAAGTCGATGCTGCTCATGCGTGCTCCTGTGCGGCGTCCGGGGCGTGCGCCCGGGCGCGGTGTTCATCGGCGTCCTGCCAGCCCCCCGACGGGTCGGACATCACTCGAAAAGCTTCTTGTCCTTGGCGTATTCCTTGGCCTGCAGCTTGGTCACCAGGCCACGCTTTACCATGTCCTGCAGGCACTGGTCGAGCGTCTGCATGCCATAGGACTGGCCGGTCTGGATCGCCGAGTACATCTGGGCGACCTTGTCCTCGCGGATCAGGTTGCGGATGGCCGGGGTGGCCACCATGATCTCGTGCGCCGCCACGCGGCCGCCGCCGACCCGCTTGAGCAGCGACTGCGAGATGACCGCGCGCAGCGACTCGGACAGCATCGAGCGCACCATCGGCTTCTCGCCTGCGGGGAACACGTCGATGATGCGGTCGATGGTCTTGGCCGCGGAGCTGGTGTGCAGGGTGGCGAACACCAGGTGGCCGGTCTCCGCGGCGGTCAGCGCCAGGCGGATGGTTTCCAGGTCGCGCATTTCGCCGACCAGGATGAAGTCCGGGTCTTCGCGCAGGGCCGAACGCAGGGCCTCGTTGAAGCCGTGGGTGTCGCGGTGCACCTCGCGCTGGTTGACCAGGCACTTCTGCGAGGTGTGCACGAATTCGATCGGGTCCTCGACGGTGAGGATGTGGCCGAACTCGTTCTTGTTGATGTGGTCGACCATCGCCGCCAGCGTGGTGGACTTGCCCGAGCCGGTCGGGCCGGTCACCAGGATCAGGCCCTGGGGCTGGTCGATCAGCTCGGAGAAGATCTTGGGCGCGGCCAGCTCCTCGAGCGTGAGGATCTGGCTGGGGATGGTGCGGAACACGGCGCCGGCGCCGCGGTTCTGGTTGAAGGCGTTGACGC
>CBFGOZ010000158.1:0-6329 GCA_965650505.1 uncultured Arenimonas sp. | reverse complement strand
CGCGCCGCCTGGAACAGCACCGCGAACGCGAACGCCGCCACCGCCAGCGCGGCCAGTTCGGCCAGCGGCGCCAGCGGTTGCGGCACCGCCTCTTGCGGCTGCCAGCCCAGGATCGACACCACCTGCATCGCCGCCACCGTGCCGAAGGTGAGCTTCATCAGGATCATCAGCGCCCCGGCGAAGCGCGCAGTGCCCGACATCAGCTGCTGGCTCGACAGTTCGCTCACCGCATTGGTCAGCATCAGGCCCGGCATCAGCACGATCAGCGAGGCCACGATCACCGTCTTGAGCGACAGCGGCTCGATGAACGTCGCCACCGCGGCCGCCAGCAGCGTCGCCACCAGCGCCGCGATCGCTTCCAGCGCCTCGCCCAGTCGCGGCCGTCCAGCGGCCAGCACGTAGAGCACGCCCGTGACCAAGCCGATGACGCCTGCCGTCGCCACGTCGGCCCAGCCCGCGCCGAGCAGGGCCGCCACCGATCCGGCCGACAGGCCGAAGCTCAGGGCCGCCAGCGCCTGGCTGCGCCGGCTGGGGGGCCGGTCGAGCGCCTTCAGCGCGACCAGGCCATCGGCCGGGTCCATGCGCCCCGCCAGCACGTCCTCGGCGATCGCGTCGGTGGCGGCCAGCCGGCCCAGGTTCTGCTCGCCGGGCTCGAGCCGCAGCACGCGGGTGATGCCGTTGTGCGGACCGCGCACCGGGTCGCCGAAGCTCAGGATGATGCCGGTCGGGTTCGACCAGACCTCGCAGTCCAGGCCCATGCGGTGCGCCACGCCCTTCACCGCCCCTTCCAGGCGCTGCGCGGTGGTGCCGTAGGCATGCAGGCGGATGGACAGTTCGGCGACGAAGTTGGTGCGCGCTTCGTAGCTCGGCTGCGCAGTGGCGGCGGGGCTGGTCATGGGCGGGAAGGATGGCACAGGAATCGGCGCGCAATAAGCGCGGATGGGGCTCAGAGAAGGGGCCGGGGGTTGGGGGTATCGGTATCATGTCGGATGTTCCAGCCCCTTGAACCTGCCCTCCGATGAACCTTGGCCTCGGCGAACTGTTCTCCCTGCTGAGCGCCCTGGCCTGGGCGGTCGGCGTCATCCTGTACCGCCAGCTCGGCGCGAAGCTGCCGCCGCTGCAGCTCAATTTCCTGAAGAACGGCCTGGTCCTGCTGATGCTGCTGCCGGCCATCCCGCTGCTGCACGGCCTGGCCCTGCCCTCGTTCAGCGCGATGCAGATCGCGCTCGCCCTGGCCAGCGGCGCGATCGGCATCGGCATCGCCGACACCCTGTATTTCCGCGCGCTCAACGAACTCGGCGCGGGCCGCATGGGCGTGCTGGGCAACTTCTACAGCCCCTTCGTCATCCTGCTGGGTTACCTGTTCCTGGATGAACGCCTGAGCGCGATGCAGCTGGGCGGCTTCGTGCTGGTCAGCATTGGCGTCTTGGTCGCGGCCTGGCCCAGGGCCGTGCCGGGCGGCCGGCCGGCGCACCTGTTCCGTGGGCTGGCCCTGGGCCTGCTGTCGGTGGGGCTGATGGCCATCGCCATCGTGATGGTCAAGCGCGTGCTGGAAGACCAGCCCCTGCTGTGGGTGACCGGCGTGCGCATGGTCGGCGCCCTGGGCGGCATGGTGCTGGTGGCGGCCCTGACCCGGCAGCTGGCCCTGCTGCATCCGCCCACCGAGGCCATGCCCTGGCGGCGGCTGGCGCTGGCGGCGTTCGTGGGCCAGTTCCTGGCGATGATCCTGTGGCTGGCCGGCTACAAGTACACCCAGGCCTCGGTCGCGGCTATCCTCAACGAAACCGCCTCGGTCTTCATCCTGGTCCTGGCCGCCCTCTGGCTGAAGGAACCGATGACCCGGCGCGGACTGGCCGGCGTGGCCCTCACCCTCACGGGCGTGGTGGTCATGCTGCTTCCCTAGGACGACACCGGCACGATGAGCGAAGCGCCCCGCATCGAGAACAGCGAAACGCATCCGGGCATCCTGGTCGCCAGCGGCGACTGGACCTTGGCGAACGCCGCGACGATGCTCGCCCTGCTGGAGGCCGCGCCGGAGTCGGCCGCCGACATCGACGGCCGCGACATCACCCGGCTCGATTCGGCCGGCGCCATGATGCTCTCGCGCTACGCGGTGAAGGTCGGCCTGGGCCTGGCCACGGTCGAGGTGCAGCCGCAGTACGAACCGCTCACAAAAACCGTACAGGCGATCTGCGAGAACCCGCGCCGGGTGCGCCGCAAGGGCTTCGGCTTCAGCGACATGCTGGCGCGCATGGGCTATGCCGCCGAGGACGTGACCCGCGAGGTGCTGGCCCTGGTCGGCTTCCTGGGCCTGACCCTGACCACCGCGCTGAAGGTGCTGGCCAAACCCTCGCGCCTGCGCCTGACCCCCACCGTGCACCACATGGAGCAGGTCGGCCTGGACGCCGTGCCGCTGGTGATGCTGCTGAGCTTCATGGTCGGCTGCGTCATCGCCTTCCTGGGCGCCACCGTGCTGCGCGACTTCGGCGCCGAGATCTTCGTGGTCGAGCTGGTCGGCATCGCCTTCCTGCGCGAATTCGCCGTGCTGCTGACCGCCATCCTGCTGGCCGGCCGCACCGCCAGCGCCTTCACCGCGCAGATCGGCGCGATGCAGTCGGGCGAGGAGATCGACGCCATCCGCACCCTGGGCCTGGACCCGATCGAACTGCTGGTGCTGCCGCGCCTGTTCGCCCTGCTGCTGATGCTGCCCCTGCTGACCTTCCTGGCCATGGTCTCGGGCATCGTCGGCGGCATGGCGGTGAGCATCGGCAGCCTGGACATGACGCCGGAGATGTTCACCACCCGCCTGCACGACACCCTCGAGGTCCGGCACTTCTGGGTCGGCCTGTCGAAGGCGCCGATCTTCGCCGCCGTCATCGCCCTCATCGGCTGCCTGGAAGGTTTCCAGACCCAGGGCACGGCGCAGTCGGTGGGCGAGCGCACGACCTCGGCCGTGGTGCAGACGATCTCGCTGGTGATCCTGATCGACGCCTTCGCCGCGCTGTTCTTCCTGGAGATGGACTGGTGAGCGCCGCCATCGACGACCAGGCGCCCGCGATCCGGGTCAGCGGCCTGGTGAACGCCTTCGGCGACCAGGTGGTGCACCAGGACCTGGACCTGGAGGTGCGCCGCGGCGAGATCATCGGCGTGGTCGGCGGCTCGGGCACCGGCAAGTCGGTGCTGATGCGCGCCATCCTCGGCCTGCGCACGCCCCAGGGCGGCAGCATCGAGGTGCTGGGCGTGGACGCGCTGTCCGACGCCGCCCGCGACACCGGGCTGATCCAGCGCAACACCGGCGTGCTGTTCCAGGGCGGCGCCCTGTTCTCCTCGCTCACCGTCGCCGAGAACGTCTCGGTGCCGCTGAAGGAACATTATCCGCACCTGCCGCCGGACATGGTGCACGACCTGGCCATGCTGAAGATCCGCATGTCGGGCTTGGGCGAGGACGCCGGCGCCAAGCTGCCTTCGCAGCTGTCGGGCGGCATGCGCAAGCGCGCCGGCATCGCCCGCGCGCTGGCGCTCGACCCGGCCCTGCTGTTCCTGGACGAACCCACCGCCGGCCTCGACCCGATCGGCGCCGCCGCCTTCGACGACCTGATCCGGACGCTGCAGAAGGCGCTCGGCCTGACCGTCTTCCTGATCACCCACGACCTCGACACCCTGTACAGCATCTGCGACCGCGTCGCGGTGCTGGCCGACCGCCGCGTGCTGGTCGCCGCCCCCCTTCCGGAGGTCGAGAAATTCGACCACCCGTGGGTGCAGGACTATTTCCACGGCCCGCGCGGACGCGCCGCACAGGCCGCCAAGGCCCAGGAGGCTTGAGCATGGAAACCCGCGCCAACCACGTGTTGATCGGCGCCTTCACCCTCGCCGTTTTCATCGCCGCCGTGCTGTTCGCGCTTTGGGCGGCCAAGTACACGACCGAGAAGAGCTTCCGGGAGTACGACGTCGTGTTCCAGGAAGCGGTGACCGGCCTCAGCGTCGGCAGCCAGGTGCTGTATTCGGGCATCAGTGTCGGCGCCGTGCGCAAGCTGTCGCTGATGAAGGACGACCCACGCAAGGTCGTCGCCCGCATCCGCCTGTCGGCCGATACGCCGGTGAAGACCGACACCCGCGCCAAGCTCGCGCTCACCGGCCTGACCGGCGTGGCGATCATCCAGCTCACCGGCGGCAGCCCCGGCAGCCCGGCGCTGGAGCCCCGCGAAGGCCAGCGCGTGGCCCTGATCCCCAGCGAACCCTCGGCGCTGCAGAACATCGCCGCCACCGCCAGCGAGATCGTCGACCGCGTCAACCAGCTGCTCAGCGACGAGAACGTCGCGCGCGTCACCCGCACGCTGGACCAGCTCGACCAGATCACCGGCTCGATCTCGGGCGAACGCGAGGAAATCGCCGCCCTGATCCGCAACGCCCGCGCCGCCAGCGAAAAGCTCGACCAGACCCTGGCCAGCGCCGACCGCACCATCAACAACCTCGACCAGGGCCTGGTGCAGGAGCTGCCGGCGCTGGTCGCCAAGCTCGACCGCACCCTGGGCAAGCTTGAAGCCGCCAGCGTTTCCGCCGACGCCATCCTCAGCGACAACCGCGAGGCGGTCGCCGACTTCAGCCAGGACGGCCTGGCCCAGGTCGGGCCCACGCTGCGCCAGCTGCGCTCGCTGATCCGCGACCTCAACGGCCTGGTCGAACGCGTGGAAGGCAATCCGGCCGGCGTGCTGCTGGGCCGCGAACAACCCGAGGAGTTCGAACCATGAGCCGAGTTTCCCTGCTGGCCGCCGCCGCGATGCTGCTGCTCGGCGGCTGCGCCGCGATCGGCGGCCCCAAGACCGAGGTGAAGGTGTACGCGCCCGCGACGGCGATCACCGCCGACCCCGCCTGGCCCGCGGCCGACTGGTCGCTGTCGATCGGCGTGCAGGCCGCCAACGACATGCTCGACTCGGCGCGCATCGCGGTGCGCCCTTCGCCCGACCGTTTCCAGACCTACAAGGGCGCGGCCTGGGCCGACACCGCGCCGGACATGCTGCAGACCGCCCTGGTCGAAGGCTTCGAGGATTCCGGCAGGATCGGTGCCGTCGGTCGCTTCGGCGGCGGCAACCGCGGCGACTTCGGCCTGGTGCTGGAGGTTCGCGCCTTCGAAACGATCTACCGCGGCGAGCAGCCCGACGCGGTGATCGAAGCCCAGGCGACGCTGTACCGCCTGCGCGGCGGCCGCGGCGTGGTCGCCAGCAGGCGTTTCCGCCAGGCGGTGCCCGGCGCCTCCCCCGACCTCGACAGCATGGTCTCGGCCTTCGGCCAGGGGATGTCCGCGCTCAGCACCGAGGTGGTGGGCTGGACGCTGGTGGAAGGCGACCGTGCGGTCAAGGCCGCGCCGGAAGAATCCGCCGGAAAGTGAGGTTCAGCCGCGGCGGCACCGCGCGCGCCGTGCGCGGCAGTGCGTGCCGCCAGTTCGCCTGGGTGTCGCCGGCCATCACCAGCAGGCTGCCGTGCGGCAGGTCGAGCGCGAACCTCTTCGTCGCGTCACGTCGGTGCCTGAAGGCGAACCGGCGCGTGCCGCCCAGGCTAAGCGAGGCGATCACCGGCCGCGGACCCAGCTCGGGCTCGTCGTCGCTGTGCCAGCCCATCGCGTCCCTGCCGTCGCGATAGAGGTTGGCGAGCACGCTGTTCATCGCCACGCCGGCGGCGGCGTCGATGCGCGCGCGGATCGCGGCCAGCGCCGGCGGCCAGGGCCGCGGTTCGAAGCGCGTGCGCGAGTACACGTAGCTGGTGCCAGGATCGCCGATCCAGCAGCTGCGCCGCGGCGAATCCACCTCGCGCCCGAACATCCGGATGCGGTGAATCTCCCAGCGGATTTCGTCCATCAGGCGGTCGAGCAGCGCATCGGCTTCGGCGCGCGGCAGCCAGTGCGGGTCAAAACGCAGGTCGGCGTCGGGGATGAGGTAAGGGCGCATCAGGACGCGGCCGCCTTCACTAACTCCTATCCACCAACTCCTGTGTCATTCGCCGGTATCGGCGACGGACGCCAGGATCTGGCCGAGTTCCAGCAGCCGCAGGTCGCTGCCCGGCGCCCCCACCAGCTGCAGCCCCAGGCCGCCCGGCAGCGGCAGGCTCAGCGCGGGGCAGCCGGCCAGCGAGGCCAGCGCGGTGAGGTCGGCCAGGTTCGCCGGTTCGTCGGCGCCGAAGGCCGGCGGCGGCGTGGCCACGGTCGGCAGCAGCAGCACGTCGTACTGCTCGAACAGGCGCCGCACCATGATCACGTGGTCGTCCAGGCGCTGGGCGGCGCGCGCGTAGTCGGTGGCGGTCTTGCGCTGGGCGAAGTCGAGCAGCCAGCGCAGGCG
>CBFGOZ010000157.1:0-6335 GCA_965650505.1 uncultured Arenimonas sp. | reverse complement strand
CGCCGCGCACCTGCACCTTCTCGAACATCGGGAACTTCACGCCGTAGGTGAGCGTGCAGAACTCCTGGATCTGCTCCTCGCTGCCCGGCTCCTGGCCCATGAAGTCGTTGGACGGGAAGCCCAGGACCGCGAAGCCGCGGTCCTTGTACTTCGCGTGCATCGCCTCGAGCCCTTCGTACTGGGGCGTGAAGCCGCATTTGCTGGCGGTGTTCACCACCAGCAACACCTGCCCTGCATAGGCGGATTGCAGATTCACGGTCTCCTTGCCCGCCAGTCGGCGGAAGTCCCGGTCCAGCAGGGTTTCGCCCGCCAGTGCGGGGGTTGCGGCCAGCAGGCCGGCCAGCACCACGGTTGCCCAAGACTTCATTTGACGCCCTCCGCCGGCCCATGCCGGGTCTGTGCCATCAGTTTGGTCCCGAAAGTGTGCACGGGGTGTTGACAGGTCATTTTCTAGTGTTATAGTTACCTACAACACCTGATCATTACCTCACCAAGACGGGAGGCGGTATGTACCCCAAATTCAAGATCAACCTGATCGGACTGGCCGTGGCGCTGGGCTTCGTGTTGGTCGGCTACGGGCTGGGCGAACCGCCCCGCCCCGTCTCCGGCGTCAACGCCGCCCCGGTCTCGATGATGCAGGCCAGCGCCTCGCCGGTCGCCGTCGGCGAATCCCCGGCCTCGGTCCGCACCGTCCGCCGCGGCGCCCTGAAGCGGCACCTGGCGATGCCCTACGTTTCGTTCGCGGCCCTGACGCCGCGCCAGGAGTCCTGAGATGAATATCGCCTGGAACGACAGCGCGCCGATCTACCGCCAGCTCAAGGACAAGGTCGTGGCCATGATGCTCGACGGCGACCTCAAGCCGGGCGAGGCCCTGCCCTCGGTGCGCCAGATCGCCGCCGAATACCAGCTCAATCCGATCACCGTCTCCCGCGCCTACCAGGAGCTGGCGGACGAAGAACTCGTGGAAAAACGAAGGGGACTTGGCATGTACGTCACTGAAGGGGCCCGTGAAAAGCTGCTGGCGTCCGAGCGCGACCGCTTCCTGAAGGAAGAGTGGCCGCTGGTTGTGGAGCGCATCCAGCGCCTGGGCCTGGACATCGAGAAGCTGATGGACCGCGCCGACAAGGAGAGCAAGCGATGAGCGCCGTGATCTCCGCCAGGAACCTCCGCAAGACCTACAAGGGCAAGCCGGCCGTCGACGGCGTCAGCTTCGACATCCCGGCGGGCCGCATCGTCGGCCTGATCGGGCCGAACGGCTCGGGCAAGACCACCACCCTGAAGGCAGCCCTGGGCCTGGTGCCCTTCGAGGGCGAACTGAAGGTGCTGGGCAAGGACCCGCGCGCCCAGCGCGACGAGCTCATGCAGGACGTGTGCTTCATCGCGGACGTCGCGGTCCTGCCGCGCTGGCTCAAGGTGAAGGACGCGGTGGACTTCGTGGCCGGCGTGCACCCGCGCTTCGACCGCAAGAAGGCCGAGGCCTACCTGGCGCACACCAAGCTGACGCCGGGCATGAAGGTCAAGGAGATGTCCAAGGGCATGATCGTGCAGCTGCACCTGGCGCTGGTGATGGCGATCGACGCCAAGCTGCTGGTGCTGGACGAACCGACCCTGGGCCTGGACATCCTGTACCGCAAGCAGTTCTACCAGAACCTGCTGGAGGACTACTTCGACGAACAGAAGACCATCGTCGTCACCACCCACCAGGTCGAGGAGATCGAGCACATCCTCACCGACCTGATGTTCATCCGCGACGGCAAGATCGTTCTGTCCGCGAGCATGGACGACGTCGGCGAGCGCTTCCATGAAGTGATGGTCGCCGCCGACAAGGCCGAGGCCGCCCGCTCGCTCAAGCCGATCGACGAACGGCAGGTGTTCGGCAAGTCCGTGATGCTGTTCGACGGCGTCTCCCGGCAGAAGCTCGCCGAGTTCGGCGAGGTGCGCAACCCCGGCATTGCCGACCTGTTCGTCGCCACCATGAAAGGAACCTACGCATGAACACCTTCAACTGGCTGCTGAAGCGGGAGTACTGGGAACATCGCGGCGGCTTCTTCTGGGCGCCGCTGGTGACCGGCGCGATCTTCCTGCTGCTGAGCATCATGGCGATCATCGCCGGCGAGAGCGTGCGCCGCTCGGTCGAGGACGGCGAAGGCATACAGATGAACGGCGTCGAGCTGTCCCAGCTGACCAAGACGCTGACCCCCAAGGAGATGGCCGAACTCGGCGGCGGACTCGACCTGGGCACGCTGCTGGCGGGCTCCTGGCCCTTCCTGGTGCTGGCCTTCGTCGTGTTCTTCTACTGCCTTGGCGCGCTGTACGACGACCGCAAGGACCGCAGCATCCTGTTCTGGAAGTCGCTGCCGCTGTCGGACGGCCAGACCGTGCTGTCCAAGCTGGCCAGCGCCCTGGTGGTCGCGCCTGCCATCGCCACCGTCGCCGCGATCCTGACGGCCTTCGGTTTCCTGGTCATCCTCAGCGGCTATGCGGCCCTGCACGGCGGCAATCCGTTCGAGCTGATCTGGGGCCCGGCCAGCCCGCTCCGCATCGCCTTCGACCTGATCGCCGCCCTGCCCGTCTATGCGCTCTGGGCCCTGCCCACCGTCGGCTGGCTGCTGCTGGTCTCCGCCTGGGCCCGCACCAAACCCTTCCTCTGGGCGCTGCTGGTCCCGCTGTTCTCCGGCGTGCTGGTGAGCTGGTTCGACGTGATGGAGATGTTCGGCTCGAAGGCCGAGTGGTTCTGGACCCACGTGGTCGGCCGCCTGCTGCTGGGCACCGTGCCGGGCATGGACCTGATCTACCGCGGCGCCAACGACCCGGCGATGCAGAACTTCAACCCGGACGGCCCGCAGGACATCGTGGCGCTGTTCTCCGCCCAGAACGCCTGGGGCGCCTTCGCCACGATCGACCTCTGGGTCGGTGCGGCGGCCGGCGTGGCGATGATCTTCGGCGCCATGTACTTCCGTCGCTCCCGCGACGAGGGTTGATCACACGACGGCGGGAGGCCTCCGGGCCTCCCGTCACTGTTTCCGCCTGTTGGAGACCGCAACGATGAATCGAACCGACCTGTCCAAGCCGCTGGTCCTGCTGGCTTCCGCCCTGCTGGCCGCCTGCGGCGGCGAGGCGACGGAATCCGGCGACGGTTTCGCCAGCCTGGCCGACCGCGCGACCTCCGAGATCCGGGAAGAGCTGGCCACCGAAAACCTCCCCCTGGACAAGGGCCGCGCCGGCCTGCCCCGGGCCGAACTTTCACCCCAGGGAGATCTGATCATCGACGGCAAGACCGTACCGATGACTCCCGAACAGCGCGAACTGGCCCTGGCCTACCGCGCCAGCCTCGCCAACGTCGCCGAATCCGGCGCCCGAGTGGGCCTGGAGGGCGCCGCGTTGGCCGGCAAGGCAATGAAGGAAGCCGCCAAGGCGGCCTTCAGCGGCGACGCCGCGGACGTCGAGGCGCGGGTCGAAGCCGAGGCCGAGTCCATACGGGCTGCCGCGAAATCGCTTTGCGCGCAGCTGCCGGCGCTCTACGCCGCCCAGCAGCAGCTCGCCGCCGCGGTGCCCGAGTTCGCGCCCTACTCGACCATGGAACCCAAGGATTACTCCGACTGCCACGACGAGGTCGCCAAGTCATGAACAAGCTGCTGCTGCTCACCCTGCTTTCTCCCGGCCTGGCCTTGGCCTCGGACTGCGAACACAGCCAGGATCGTTCGCTCAAGCTCGACCTCGAAGGCGTCCGCTCGGTCCGGATCGAGATCGGCGCCAACGAGCTGCGCCTGGCGCCCGCCGGCACCGAAGGCGCGCACTTCGGCGCCCGCGCCTGCGCCTCGGCGCCGGGGCTGTTCGACCAGCTGGTCCTGGAGCAGCGCCGCGAAGGCGACCGCCTCGTGGTCGTCGCCCGCCGGGAGGGCTATTCGATCGGCTGGAGCACGCCGAAATACGCCTACTTCGACATCGACGCCCGGCTTCCCGCCGATCTCGCTTACGAAGTGAAGGTGGGGTCCGGCGACGCCGAGGTGTCGGGACTGCGCACGCTGGCGGCCGACGTCGGCTCCGGCGACCTTGCCGTCCGCGACATCGCCGGGCTGTTCGAAGTCGAAGTAGGGTCCGGCGACGTCGAGGCGCAGGACGTCGGCGAACTGCGCGTTTCTTCGGTGGGCTCGGGAGACCTGGACGTCATCGGCGTGCGTGGCGACGCGCGGATCCGCGGCATCGGCTCCGGCGATGTGGACCTGCGCCGCGTGGGCGGCAATGTCGAGATCGGCTCGATTGGTTCGGGCGATGCCGAGGTGGACGACGTGGCCGGCGACCTGCGCGTCGCCAAGGTCGGCAGCGGCGATGTGTCGTCCAGCCGCATCGGCGGCCGCATCGACCTTCCCGCGGACGACTGAACCCACCTCAGCCCGCGCCGCCGCCCGGTTTGCCGTGGATGCCGCCCTTGGCCAGGGCGGCCGGATCCAGCAGCTCGCGCAGGCGCTTTTCCGGCAGGCCCGTGGCTTCGCGGGCCACATCGAGCACCGGCCTGCCCTCGCGATAGGCCTGTTTGGCGATCGCGGCCGCCTTTTCGTAACCGATCACCGGGTTCAAGGCCGTGACCAGGATCGGATTGCGGCCCAGGGCCTCGCGCAGACGATCCTGCCGCACGGCAAAACCCGCGATCGCGGTATCGGCGAGCAGGCGCGAGCTGTTCGCCAGCAACGTGATCGACTGCAGCAGGTTGTGCGCGATCACCGGCAGCATCACGTTGAGCTGGAAACTGCCGCTGGCGCCCGCCACCGTCACCGTCGTGTGGTTGCCCATCACCTGGGCACAGACCATGCACAGCGCCTCCGGCACCACCGGATTCACCTTGCCCGGCATGATCGAACTGCCCGGCTGCAGCGCCGGCAGCTCGATCTCGCCCAGGCCGGCCAGGGGGCCCGAATTCATCCAGCGCAGGTCGTTGCCGATCTTCATCAGGGCGGTGGCCAGCACATTGAGCTGGCCCGACAGCTCCACCGCGGCGTCCTGCGAGGCGATGCCCTCGAAAAGGTTGTCGGCCTGCACGAAGCGCCCGCCCGCCAGGCCGGAAAGCGAGGCGGCCACCCGCTTGCCGAAACGCGGGTCGGCATTGATGCCGGTGCCTACCGCGGTGCCGCCGATCGGCAGGCGTTGGACGCGCTTGAGGCTGTCCTCGATGCGCTCGATCGCGCTCCCCAGCTGGGCCGACCAGCCACCGAGCTCCTGCGCCAGGGTCAGCGGCATCGCGTCCATCAGGTGGGTGCGGCCGGTCTTGACCACCTTGCCCAGGCCGCGGGCGCGTTTGTCGATGGTCGCCCGCAGGTGTTTCAGCGCCGGCAGCAGGCGCTCGCGGCAGGCGAGCACGGCGGCGACCTGGATCGCGGTCGGCACCACGTCGTTGGAGCTCTGGCCCATGTTGACCTGGTCGTTGGCGTGCACCGGCCTCTTCAGTCCGCGCGAGGCCAGGCTGGCGATCACCTCGTTGGCGTTCATGTTGCTGGAGGTGCCCGAGCCGGTCTGGAACACGTCCACCGGGAACTGACCGTCCAGATCTCCGGCGGCGACCTGCAGGGCGGCCGAGCGGATCGCCGCGGCGACCCCTTTGGGCAGGTGACCGAGGCCGGCGTTGACCTCGGCGGCGGCGGCCTTGACCAGGCCCAGGGCGCGGATGAAGTCGCGCGGCATGGCCAGCCCGGAAATCGGGAAATTCTGCACCGCGCGCTGGGTCTGGGCGCCATAGAGCGCCTCGGCGGGAACCTGCAGGTCGCCCAGGCTGTCGTGTTCGAGGCGGGTGCGGTGGGCCATGTCGGCGCTCCATTCAAGAAGCGCCGAGCATAACGCGCCGCCGCGCAGCCCAAGGGCGGGCCCGGACGGATCGACCCTTGAAACGTGAAGTTCAGCCGACCCCGCACTGTAGAATGGCGGCCTTGCCTCCGCCCGAGCCCGCCGATGTCCGACCACACCCTCACCGCCCTGTCCCCGCTCGATGGCCGCTATGCCGCCAAGGCCGAGGCCCTGCGGCCGATCTTTTCCGAATACGGCCTGATCCGGGCCCGGGTGCGGGTCGAGGTGGAGTGGCTGCTGGCGCTGGCCAGCGAATCGCACGTCGTCGAGCTGCAGCCCTTCTCCGGCCCCGCCATCGACCGCCTGCGCGCGCTCGTGAACGGCTTCTCCGTGGCCGACGCCGCCCGCGTCAAGGAGATCGAGCGCACCACCAACCACGACGTCAAGGCGGTCGAATATTTCATCAAGGAACGCCTGAAGGACGACGCCGAACTCGGCCCGGCCCTGGAGTTCGTGCACTTCGCCTGCACCAGCGAGGACATCAACAACCTCAGCTACGC
>CBFGOZ010000156.1:0-6348 GCA_965650505.1 uncultured Arenimonas sp. | reverse complement strand
CGCCACCGTGCTGGCGATGGGCGGCGCGAGCTGGCCGGAGCTCGGTTCCGACGGCGCCTGGGTCGAGACGCTGCACGCGCACGGCCTGCGCGTGGCGCCGCTCAAGCCGGCCAACTGCGGATTCGAGACGCCCTGGAGCGAGGTGTTCCGCACGCGCCACGCGGGTGCGCCGGTGAAGCCGGTGAGCATCGCGCTGGAGGATGCCGAGGGCGAGTTCCATGCGCGCCAGGGCGAATTCGTCGTCACCGCGCACGGCATCGAAGGCAGTCTGGTGTATGCGCTGTCCGCGCCGCTGCGCGAGGCCATCCTTGCGCGCGGCGCGGTGACGCTGCGGCTGGACCTTGCGCCCGAGCGCAGCGAAGAAGCCTTGCGCACCGCGCTGGCGCAGCTGCGCGGCAAGCGTTCGCTGAGCGAACATCTGCGCCGCCGCGCCGGGCTCGAAGGCGTGAAGCTCGGCCTCCTGCACGAATGCCTGCCGCGGCCGCTGAGCGACGATCCGGCGCGGCTGGCCGCGGCGATCAAGGCGCTGCCGCTGGTGCTGCGCGGCACCCGGCCGATCGAGGAGGCCATCAGCACCGCGGGCGGCGTGCGCGCCGAAGACCTCGACGACGACCTCATGCTGCGCGCACGGCCCGGCACCTTCTGCGCCGGCGAGATGCTCGACTGGGAAGCCCCGACCGGCGGCTACCTGCTCACCGCCTGCTTCGCCAGCGGCCTGCGCGCCGGACGCGCGGCCGCGGACTGGCTCGCGCGCGATCGGTAACGGCGGCCGCGCCGCCCGGGTTCAGGGCGGGTCGTTGCTGAAGTCGTACAGGGTGATGTCGAACACCAGCATGCCCTTGGGCGAGCTGCTGCCGGGCTGGGTGTCATAGGCCAGGTGGCCGGGAATCCAGAACCGGTAGCTGTCGCCGCGGGCCATCAGCGGCAGGCCTTCCTGCCATCCCGGGATCAGGTGCTGCAGCGGCAGGCTGGCGCGCTCGCCGCGGGTGATCGAACTGTCGAACAGCCGGCCCTGGCTGTCCCAGCCGCTGTAGTCGATGACCACGGTGCTTTGGCGGTTGGGCCGCTCGCCGCCCGGCCCCTGCTTGAGGATCCTGTAGGCCAGGCCGCTGGAGGTGCGCAGGGCATCGGCCGGAGGCGTCAGCTCGGCGGGCGTCTGCACCGGGCTCTTTTCGCCCAGCACGGTCAGGTCGATCACATGCGGCAGCGCGGGCATGCCGGGATAACCGGGCGCGAGCCGCTCGGGCACGATCCACCAGCGCCGCGTCTCGCCCACCGGCGTGCTCAGGATGGCGCGGGCCAGGCCGGGCTGTTCGGCACCGAGACGGCGGATCGAGCCGATCACCGGTCCCGACTCCCGCGAATTGAAGCGGGTGACGCCGTCGGCGCTCCAGACGTCGGCGCGGTATTCGATGAACTCGCCGCGCACGGTGCGCCGGGCGTCAGGCCCGGCCTTGAGCACGACATAGCTCATGCCGCTGGCGGTTTCGGTGGCGTTCGCAGGCGGCGCCTGCAGCGGCTTCGGCGCCGGCAGCGGCGCGACCGCAGCGGCGGCAGCGGACAGCAGGCCGGCAAGGATCAGGACCGCAAGGCCCAGGGCCGGGTGCGTTTTCATGCGGGGACTCCGGGAACGGTTGGCGTCGTGGGCGGGGATTCTAGCCGATCACTCCGGCCGGGCCGCGGGCCGCCGGGCTCACCACTCGCGCTGTTCCGGCAGCAGGCCGCGCAGCTCGGCCTCGGTGAGGTTGCGCCAGCGGCCGGGTTTGAGTTCGGCCAGCCTGACGTTGGCGATGCGGATGCGGCGCAGCTGGGTGACGCGGTAGCCGAAGGCCGCCGACATGAGGCGGATCTGCCGGTTCAGGCCCTGGGTGAGCACGATCGAGAACCCGAACTTGGCGATGCGGCGCGTGCGGCAGGGCAGCGTCATCTCGCCGTGGATGCGCACGCCCTTGGCCATGCCGCGCAGGAACTCGTCGGTCACCGGCTTGTTGACGCCGACCAGGTACTCCTTCTCGTGGTGGTTCTCGGCGCGCAGGATCTCGTTGACGATGTCGCCGTTGCTGGTGAGCAGGATCAGGCCTTCGGAATCCTTGTCCAGGCGGCCGATCGGGAAGATGCGCTGCTCGTGGCCGACGAAGTCGACGATGTTGCCCTTGACCGCCGTGTCGGTGGTGCAGGTGATGCCGACCGGCTTGTTGAGCGCGATGTAGACGTGCCTGCGGGCGCCGGGTTTGGCGGCGCGCTGCTTCAGGGGCTGGCCGTCGATGCGGACTTCGTCGCCCTCGGCCACCTGGGTGCCGATGCCGGCCGGCAGGCCGTTCACGGTGACGCGGCGTTCGGCGACCAGGCGGTCGGCTTCGCGCCGGGAACAGAAGCCGGAGTCGCTGATGTGCTTGTTGAGTCGCATGGAAACGGGTCGCGCCTGCCGTGCTGCGTCAGAAGTGGCGCGCATGCTGGCATGGCCTGCCGGCCAAGTCACCCGCGCCGGCGGCGCCCGTCTGGTGCCCGGACCGGTTCCCGGACCGAAGATCTTGTGCCATGGTGACTCCAGGCTGTGACCGGCTTCCCGGAATCCGGCCGTTGGACCCTTCACCACCCCGTACCCCCCAGGGGTGGCATGGAATATGCAGCGCTGTTCCCGAGAGCCGCATCCACGCCACCTCACACACGGGAGCAGAGAACATGGGCATCGTCATCCCCTTCCCCACCAAGCAGGTCATGGACGACGAGCTGGCCACCCAGCTCTGGGAACTGGTCATGGCCGGAGAAATCGGCAGCGCCGAATACCGCCGCCTGGACGCCGAGATCAACCGCCGCCGGGCGATGTCGGCCCCGCGCCGCGAACCGGCCCGCGCCGGCGGCCCCTGGCGCTGAGGCCATGGTCCCCACCCGCGCCAGCCGCTGGGCGCGCCGTGGCAGGTGCGTCGCGCGCTCCCGGCGTCAACCCAGCTTCCGGACCCGGAAGCTGCGGCCCTTGATCTTCCCGGCCCGCAGCCTGTCCAGGGCCCTGCTGGCCTGGCTGCGCTCGATCGCGACATAGGTCCGGGTCGCGAAGCCGTCGATCTTGCCGATCGCGTTCGCGGGCAGGCCCGCTTCGCCGGTCAGCGCGCCCACCACGTCGCCCGGCCGCAGCTTGTCCTGGCGGCCGGCATCGATCACCAGGGTCACCATGGCCGCGGGCGCCGGTTTGCCGGGCTTACGGGACAGGTCGATGCGCTCCCAGCGCACGGCCTTGCCCAGCTTCTCCTCGATGCCAGCCACGCGGCCGCGTTCGGCCGACGCCACCAGCGCCAGCGCCAGGCCGTCTCCGCCCGCGCGGCCGGTGCGGCCGATGCGGTGGGTATGGGTGTCGGCGTCGCTGGCCAGGCCATGGCTGATCACCAGCGGCAGGTCCTTGATGTCCAGGCCGCGCGCGGCGACGTCGGTCGCCACCAGCACGGCGCAGCTGCGGTTGGCGAAACACACCAGCACTTCGTCGCGTTCGCGCTGCTCGAGGTCGCCATGCAGGGCCTGCACCGCGAAGCCGCGCTGGGCCAGGTCGTCCGCGACCTGGGCCACGTCGCGGCGGGTATTGCAGAACACCAGGGCCGATTCCGGCGCCAGGTCGGCCAGCAGCAGGGCCAGGGCATCGGACTTGCGCGGCGCCTCGACCTCGTAGAAGCGCTGCTCGATCGCCCCGCCCTCGCCGTCGGCGACGGTGTGCTCCTCCGGGTCGCGCTGGAAGCGGCGGCCCAGGGCGCGGATCTCCTCCGGGAACGTGGCCGAGAACAACAGGGTCTGCCTTTCTTTCGGCGCCTGCGACAGGATGCCGGCGATGGCCGCCTCGAACCCCATGTCCAGCATCCGGTCGGCTTCGTCCAGCACCACCGTGCGAAGCTGCGCCAGCGGCAGCGCGCCTTCGTCGATCAGCTCCTGGATGCGGCCCGGCGTGCCTACGACCACGTGCGGAAGATGCGTCAGCGACGCCAGGTGCGGCCGCAGCGGCACGCCGCCGCAGAACACCGAGACCTTCAGGTTGGGCAGGAAGCGCGCGAGCCGGCGGATTTCCTTGCCCACCTGGTCGGCCAGCTCGCGGGTCGGGCACAGCACCAGTGACTGCACGGCGGTCTGTGCCAGGTCGATGTTCGACAGCAGGCCGAGGCCGAAGGCCGCGGTCTTGCCGCTGCCGGTGCGGGCCTGGGCGATCACGTCGCGGCCGGCCAGGATCGGCGGCAGGCTGGCGGCCTGCACCGGGGTCATCTGGCTGTAGTCGAGCACGCCCAGGGCCTGGTGCAGCTCGGGCAGCAGCGGAAGTTTCGAGAATTCGGTCATGCGGCATTCTCGCATGGCCGGGTGGAGCCGCCGCTCGGGTCGCGCCCGGCCGTCCGGCTCAGCCGCCGACGTTGCCCAGCTCGGCCAGGAAATGCCCGATCACCCGGGGCTCCATCAGCACCGTGAACAGCAGGCCGTAGGCCGCGCCGGAAAGGTGGGCGTTGTGGTTGATGCGGTCGCCGCCGCGGTGGTTCATGTAGACCGAATAACCGGTGTAGGCCACCGCGAACAGGATCGCCGGCACCGGCACGAAGTACAGGTAGATCGTTTCCCAGGGCTGAAGCAGGATGAAGGCGAACAGCACCGCCGACACCGCGCCCGAGGCGCCCAGGGTCGCGTACTTCGGGTCGTGCCGGTGCTTGAGGTAGCTCGGCAGCGCCGAGACCACCAGGGCCGAGGCATAGAACAGGACGAAGCCCAGCGGGCCCAGGTAGTCGGCGTAGAAGCCTTCCATCGCGCTGCCGAAGAAATACAGCGTCACCATGTTCATCAGCAGGTGCATGAAATCCGCGTGCACCAGGCCGTAGCCGATGAACCGGTGGTACTGGTGGCCGCGGGTCACGGCCGGCGGCCAGAGCACCAGCGCCTGCATCAGGGCCGGTCGGCTGAACGCCAGCCAGGACACCAGGGCGGTGAGTCCGACGATGAGGAGCGTATGGCTCAGGGGCATGGGCGTCCTTTCCTCGGGGTGCCGGCGCTCAGCCGGATTGCATCGGCATGCGCTTGCCGTCCTGGGTGACGATCTCGCACTCGCGGCTCCAGCCGGGCTGCGACCCGGTGCCGCCGCTCATGCGGCCTTCCGACAGGTCGCGGAATTCGGCGGCCAGCCCGGCGCGGCCTTCGACCGAAAGCTTGCACTCCATGCGCATCTGGCCCGGCATGGTCTGGCTGTAGGCGCAGTGCCCGTCGGTTTCGCCGGTGATGGCGTGGTCGATCACGAAGCCCTTCACGAACGGGTGCGGACCCTGGTGGGTCGCGGCCCGGCAGCCGACGACGGCCTCGGCGAAGGCTCGGTCGCCCGCTCCCGGCGCGGACCCGGCGGGGGCGGCGGCCGGCTCGGGCGGCGGTTCGGGCGCGGACGCGCCGGCGAGGCCGGCAAGCAGGCCCAGGGCAAGGCAGGTGGCAAGTTTCATTGCGGCTCCTCCGTAAGGGGTGGGGCTCACTTCATCAGCGTGTAGGGCCCGCCCTTCTCCAACGCGCGCTGGTAGGCCGGGCGGCCGTGGATGCGCTCGAGGAAGGCCATCAGCCGCGGCCGGCTGGCGTCCAGGCCGCCACGCGCGGCGGCCGCTTCGATCGGGAAGCTCATCTGGATGTCGGCGGCGCCGAATTGTTCACCGGTGAACCAGGTCGACTTGCCCAGCTCGGCCTCCATGAAATCCAGGTGCAGTCGGATCTGCGGCGAGACGAAGTTGGCCATCACCTTGTCGGCGATGGCGCGGGCGATGGGCTTGACGAAAAACGGCGCCGGCGCGCTGCGCACCTTCGAGAACACCAGGCTCATCAGCAGCGGCGGCATCGCCGAACCTTCGGCGTAGTGCATCCAGTAGCGGTGGCGCAGCCGGCCGGGCGTGCCGGCGGCCGGCAGCAGCCGGCCTTCGCCGTAGGTTTCCGCCAGGTATTCGACGATCGCGCCGGATTCGGCCAGCACCAGGCCGTCGTCGTCGATCACCGGCGACTTGCCCAGCGGGTGCACGGCGCGCAGCTGGGGCGGCGCCAGCATCGTTTTCGGGTCGCGCTCGTAGCGCTTCACGGCATAGGGCAGGCCCAGCTCTTCGAGCAGCCAGAGCACGCGCTGCGATCGGGAGTTGTTGAGATGGTGGACGGTGATCATCGTCGGGGACGGGGCCGATGCGGGGACGCCGCAGCATACCGCGCACCGGCACCAGGCCGGCGACGATTCAGCCGGCGGCTGGCACAGTGGCCGCCATGCGCACCCTGACCGCCTGCCTGCTGTTCGCCGCCGCGCTGCCCGCGGCCCTGCCCGCCCAGGGCGACGAGCTCGATGCCTGCCTGGCGAAGCTGCGGCCGCAGGCCCGC
>CBFGOZ010000155.1:0-6363 GCA_965650505.1 uncultured Arenimonas sp. | reverse complement strand
AGAAGTCGCGCGCCTGCACCGGGCTCAGCCCGTTCATCTCGGCGATGTCGGCGCCCGCGACGAAGGCCTTGGGGCCGGCGCCGGTGAGCACGACGACCCGCACCGAGTCGTCCGTTCCGGCGGCTTCGAAGGCGGCGTGCAGTTCGGTCAGCGTCGCGTGGTTGAGGGCATTGAGCTTGTCGGGACGGTTGAGCGTGATCCGGCGGACGGCGCCGCGGTCCTCGACGAGCAGGTTGCTGAAAGCCATGGGAACTCCGTGGATGGTGGAACTTCGGTCGCCCGTGCCGGTCGGATCCGGGCGATGGCTGGTGTCAGTAGCGGTTCAGCCGTGCGGGGGCTATCCTAGCGCGGCCTTTGGGGTGCCACATCGCCCCGCATCCACAACCGGAGATTCCTGATGAAGTTGCGTCTGTTGGCTGCCAGTCTGGCGGCCCTTGGTCTGAGTGCCGGCGTTGCCGTGGCCCAGACCGCCCCGGCCCCGGCGCCGCAGTCCCAGCCGGCTCCCGCCCCGGTCAACAAGGCGGTGCTGAGCTACGCGATCGGCTACGACCTGGGCAAGGACCTGTCCCAGCAGAACGTCGACGTCGACATCAATGCCGTCATCCGCGCCCTGCAGGACGGTTACGCGAAGAAGGCGCCGGCGCATCCGGAAGAGCAGATGACGGCCCAGCTGGCCGGCCTGCAGCAGCGTATGGTCAGCCAGGCCCGCGCCGAGTTCGAGCGCGTGGCCCGCGAGAACAAGACCAAGTCCGATGCCTTCCTCGCCGCCAACCGCGCCAAGCCGGGCGTCACCACCCTGCCCAACGGCATGCAGTACCGCGTGATCGAGCCGGGCGCGGGCGCCAAGCCCACCGCCGCCAGCACCGTGCAGATGCACTACCGCGGCTCGGTCTCCACCGGCCAGGAGTTCGCCAACACCTACGCCCAGGCCAACCCGACCCCGGCCAGCTTCAAGGTCAGCGAGTTCCCGATCGCCGGCGTGCGCGAGGCCCTGGTGATGATGCCCACCGGCGCCCGCTGGGAAGTCTTCCTGCCGGCCGACAAGGCCTTCGGCAACGACCCGCGTTCGCCGGTCGGCCCGGGCCAGGCCCTGGTGTTCGACATCAAGCTGGTCAGCGTCAAGTAAGTACACACCGCCGCCGCGCCGGGTCTCCCGGCGCGGCGGTTTCGTGTCCGGAGCCATGGGCAGTCCCACTTTCCGCGCCGTGCTCAGCCCCTGTGTCGGGATCTGTTCGCTCGACCGAGCGGGCCTGTGCGAAGGCTGCCACCGCACCACCGCCGAGATTGCCCGCTGGTCGCAGATGGACGACGACGAGCGCCTGCACCTGATGGACGTGGTGCTGCCGCGACGCGAGGCGCAGGGGGTGTGACCCCGCCGTTCGACCCTTTCGAACGAATGCCCCGCGCGCTGCATGCGCTGGACCAGCCGCCCGCCGGGCCGGGCTGGAATCACTCCGAACTCTCTGACCTGCTGCCTGCCGGCACGCCGCTGCGTCCTGCCGCCGTGCTGGTCGCGCTGATCGCGCGCGCCGAGGGACCCCGGGTGCTGTTCACCCGACGCACCGAGGCCCTGCGCCACCATGCGGGCCAGATCAGCTTCCCGGGCGGCCGCATCGAAGCCGACGACGCCGATCCGGTCGCGGCGGCGCTGCGCGAGGCCGAGGAGGAAGTCGGCCTGCCGGCGCGGCTGTCGGTCCCGCTGGGCTACCTGGATCCCTTCGTCACGATCACCGGATTCCATGTCTATCCGGTGGTGGCGACGGTGACCGGCGACTACGTGCCGCGGCTGGATCCGTCCGAAGTGGACGAGGCCTTCGAGGTGCCCCTGGGGTTCCTGCTCGACCCGGCCAATGTGCAGGAGCTCGAGATGGACTGGCAGGGGCGCCGCCGCCGGCTGCTGGAGTACCGTTACGACGGCCACCGCATCTGGGGCGCCACCGCCGCGATGCTGGTGAACTTCCGCCACCGCCTGGAGCAGGTGCGATGAACTGGACCACCCTGGTCGGCGCCGAGGACCTGGCCGCCGCGATCGGCCGCCCGGACCTGGCGGTCGTCGACTGCCGGCACGTGCTGGCGGACCCGGACGCAGGGGAGCGCGCCTGGCGCGAAGCGCACGTCCCGGGGGCCGGCCACGCCCACCTGGACCGCGACCTGTCCGACCACCGCAAACCGGCCGCGCTGGGCCGGCATCCGCTGCCGGAAGCGGCCGGTTTCCGCGCGCTGCTGGGACGCCTCGGCATCACGCCGGCGACCCAGGTGGTGGCCTACGACGCCGCCGACGGCGCGATGGCCGCCGCGCGTTTCTGGTGGCTGCTGCGGCTGTTCGGGCATCGGCGCGTCGCCGTGCTCGATGGCGGCTTCTCGCGCTGGCGCCAGTCGGGACTCCCGATCGAATCCGGCGCGCCGGCGATCATTGCCGGGCGCTACGACGGGGAGTTCGACGCCGAGCAGATCGTCGGCACCGACGAAGTTCGCTCGCGCCTGCCGCAGCCCCCCGGCTGGCTGCTGGACGCGCGCGCGCCGGAACGGTTCCGCGGCGAGATCGAGCCGCTGGACCCGGTGGCGGGCCATATCCCCGGCGCCGTGAACCGCCCCTACGCCGACAACCTCGCCGGCGGCGTGTTCCGGGAACCTGCCGCGCTGCGCGTCGACTTCGACCGGCTGCTGCGCGGCTACGACCCGGCGCAGGTAGTGCTGAGCTGCGGCTCCGGCGTCACCGCCTGCCACAACCTGCTGGCAATGGAGCACGCGGGCCTGCCCGGTGCGCGCGTCTACGCACCGTCCTGGAGCGGCTGGGTCAGCGACACCTCGCGCCCGGTGGCGACCAGGGACTGACTCAGAGCCGCAGGCTGTCCTGGCCGGGCTCGACCGGCAGGATGTCGACGCGGGTGAGCTCGACCTCGTCCACCGTCATGCGCCATCGACCGTCCTGCAGGTGCGGCCGCCGCTGCACCCTGAAATCGGCGCTGAAGGGACCGACGCCGATCCGGAAGCCGCTGGCGTCGAAGCTGTGGGCATTGCCCTCGATCGAGACCTGGGAACGGTCCTGGACCCGGTCGTAGTCGGCGTGTCCGTCGGCGCGGATCACCAGGCGCATGCCGTCGCCGCGCCAGTGGCCGATGTAGTCGCGGTAGTCTTCCGGCACCGGTTTCGCGCAGGCCGCCAGCAGCGACAGCAGGAGCAGCAGGGCGATGCGGGGCAGGGCCTTCACCACGATCACTTCTTGAGGCGCGCCACCAGGGCCTGCAGCGCGGCCTGGGTGCCCGGCGCGTACCAGTCGCCGATGAAGCCGTCGAGCTGGTCGTCGGAAAACCCGTCCAGTGCGCGGATCATGTCGGCGCGGGCGATCTGGCGGCTTGCCAGCATGGCTGCGGAAGGCAGCTTCAGCACCTCCTCCAGCCAGTTCAAGGCCCGCGCGAGCACGTGTTCGGCGTCGGTGAGTTCGTCCACCAGGCCCAGGGCCTGCGCGGCCTCCGATTCCACCAGCGCGCCGGCGACCAGCAGCCGCTCGGCCTGGTAGGTGCCGACCACGCGGCGCATCAGGTGCTGGATGGCGTCCGGCGCCACCAGGCCCACCTGCACTTCGTTCAGGCCGATGCGGAAGGGGCCGCGCGCCATGATCCGGTAGTCGCAGCACAGCGCCAGCACGCAGCCGCCGGCCGGGCTGTGACCGCCGATGGCCGCCACCACCGGCACGCGCGACCCGGCCAGTGCCCGCGCGGCGGCGAACAGCGTCGCCCAGCCGGCTTTCAGCGCCGCGCGGTCCAGCGACATCAGATGCGGCACGTCCATGCCGCCGGAGAACACCTTGGAGCCGCCGGTGAGCACGATGCCGCGGGCGCCGTCCCCGGGTGCGGCCTGAACCGCGGCGCGCAGGGTGGACAGAAGCTCCGGCGTCAGCGCGTTCACCGGCGGCCGGGCCAGGCGGATCTCGAGGATGTCGCCGTGGCGGTGCAGTTCGATGCTCATCGATGGGCCTCAGGGAATCCGGACGTCGGGGGCCCAACGATACCGCACCGTGTAGGTGACTTTCGCCTCGCCGCCGGCCGGCACGGCCAGGGCGAAATCCGCCGACTGGGCGTCGCGTTTGGTCGCCGGCACGGTGCTGGACACGATCTCCCAGTCGCTCCAGCGCGGCAGGGTCTCGACCACGTGCACGGTCGCGGCCGTGGATTTGGCGTTGCGCACGACGATGCTGACGCGTTCCTCCATCGTGCGGCCGGCGCGGTCCACCCGGAAATCCTCGCGGCTGCGTTCGGCGGTGAGGTCGAACACGGTGCCCAGGTCCAGCTCCACTCCGGCGTTGGCCGGGGTGTGGCCCATCGTCGCTTCGCCCAGCAGGTCGCCGTTGTCGAACACGCGCACGCGGCCGGCCGGCAGCGGCATGCCCAGGCCGCCGGCCTTGCGGTTGTCGAAGCGCAGGCCGGCGATGACCGGCTGCTCGCCGGTCTCGGCGTTGAAGTTGGCATCGATCATCGGATACGGCGGACGCCAGCCGCCCATCTGCGAGCGGGTCTCGTAGCGGCGTTCGCAGGCGATCCCACGGGTTGCGTCGATCAGCGGCAGGCGCTGCACGCTGCCCTGCGGCAGGCTG
The DNA here is from genome assembly GCA_965650505.1 of uncultured Arenimonas sp. Classification (GTDB taxonomy): domain Bacteria; phylum Pseudomonadota; class Gammaproteobacteria; order Xanthomonadales; family Xanthomonadaceae; genus Arenimonas. The sequence goes on along the minus strand of CBFGOZ010000155.1, from coordinate 1,769 downwards.
GCGATGCCCGGAAGGCGGTAGGCGTGGTATTCGCCCGACGACACCGGCTGCGGCGCCGCGGCGGCGTCGGCCACCATCATCTCCGCGCGGCCATAGGCCTTGGCCTGCATCGGACCGGACGCCGGCGCGCGGTTCGGCTGCCCGGCCACCAGGGTCAGGGCGACGGACTCGAAATCGGCGCCGGAGCGGTTCGCCACCATCGCGGCGCCGTCGATGTCCATCCGGCAGGCCTTCGCCTGTCCGCCGAGGTCGACCTGGTACTCCGCGCGCCAGGCTAGGCCGGCGCTGGCGTAGTGCAGGTCGAAGTCCTGGCGCCCAGCGCGGCCGGCGGCGAGGTCCCAGGACAGCGTCGGTTCGTTGACGATGCCCTCGGGCAGGGCGGCCAGTTCGAAGCTGGAGTATTCGGAGAGCACTTTCACCCGGCCGTCGGGCAGGCGCAGCGTCAGGCCGTTGCCCGCGGCCATCAGCACGCCGGTGTGGCTCTGGCGGCCGGCGCCCCCGGACTGCTCCACGGTGACGGTCTGGCCGATCGCGCGGCGCAGCAGTTCGTCCTGGCCGGCGAGCGCGAAGTCGAAGCGCTGCCCGCGCACGCCGGCGTCGCCGCGCGGCTTGAGCCGCACCGAACTGGCGTCCAGTGCGGTCGGCAGGCCGCCCAGGCTGACGCGGTTGGCGCCGCTGCGCAGGTCGAAGCCGATCGTGGATTCGTAAAGCGCGAAACCGGGGCCGCCCGGCATGGCCTCGGACTGCACCACCGCATCGTAGTCGCCGCTGTAGACGGTGAGCCGGGGTTCGGCGGCCGAGGCCGCGGCGCTGAACAGGGAGGTGATGGCGACGGCGAGCAGGGTACGGGTCATGCGGAACTCCTGGGGGCGCGTGGGATTATCATAGGCCCATGAACGTACTGCGCCTTTGCCTGGGGTTGTGCCTGCTCCTGTCCGCTTCAGCCGCCGTTGGGGCGGCGCCGGCCTGCGCGCCGGTGATCGAAAAGGCATGGGTGCGCGCCGCGCCGCCGGGGGCGAGCTCGCTGGCCGGCTACCTGGTGCTGCACAACGGCTGCACGACCGCCGTGGAAGTGGTGGGCGTGGAAAGCCGGGACTTCGGCATGCCGATGATCCACCGCACCGAACAGGTGGATGGCGTCAGCCGGATGCGGCCGGCGGGCCGGCTGGTGGTGGCCGCTGGCGCCGAGCTGCGCTTCGAGCCGGGTGGCCTGCACCTGATGCTGATGAAGCCGCTTCGGCCGCTGGCCGAGGGCGACAGGGCGCGGCTGCGGCTGGTGCTGGCGGACGGCCGCCGGATCTACGCGGAAGTGCCGGTGCGGCGCAGCGCGCCCTAGGCGGCGCAGGCGGCGCGCACGTTCTCCGGCAGCGGCACGGATTGGCCGCTGCGGTCGACCCAGACCAGCACGGTTTGGCCATCGCAGTACAGGATGCCGCCATCGCCCGCCGCGGTGATGCGGTGCCCGAGGGTGAGGCTCTTGGTGCCGGCGCGGTCGGCGACCAGCTGGATGCGCAGGGTCTCGGGCCACACCGCCGGGCGCCGGTAGTTCACCGTCACCGAGGCCATCACCGGGGCGGCGGTTTCGCCGGCCCAGTCGGCGCTGAGCGACTTGAACCAGCGCACGCGGGCTTCCTCGATGTAGCCGAGGTAGCTGGCGTTGTTGACGTGGTTGAAGGCATCCATGTCGCGCCAGCGTGCCTCGACGTCCAGCGTGAAGACGACGGTGCTCATGCGCTCTTCTTCCGCTTCGGCGGGGCCTTGGCCGCGGC
>CBFGOZ010000154.1:0-6459 GCA_965650505.1 uncultured Arenimonas sp. | reverse complement strand
GAGACGTGGATCTTCTCGCCGTTGACGATGTACTCCGGCACCATGATCTCCAGGCCGGTGTTGAGCTTGGCCGGCTTCGGGCGCTTGGTGGCGGTGCCGCCCTTGAGCTCCGGCGGGGTGTCGACCACTTCCAGCACCACGGTCGGCGGCAGCTGCACGGCCACCGGCGCGTCCTCGATCAGCTGCACGTAGCAGCCGGCCAGGCCGTCGGTGATGTAGCCGGCGGCGTCGCCCACCACGTCGGCATCGAGCTGGTAGGGCGTGTAGTCCTCGTCGTCCATGAACACGAAGGCCTCGCCGTCCTTGTAGCTGAAGGTGCTGGCGCGGCGGCTCAGCTCCACTTCGCGCAGTTCGTCGTCGGCGCCGCAGCTGAGGTCGAACTTCACGCCGCCCGGTACGCTGTACAGGGTGAAGCGGAACTTGACGTTGCCGCCGCGGCCCTGGGGCGAGCTGCGCTCGATGTCGCGCACCTGGTAGACGGTGCCGTTGTGCTCGATGACGTTGCCTTTCTTGATGTCGCCAGCTTTCATGGAAGGATCTCGTTGAAAATCACTTGGGGGCGAGGCGCACGGCGCCGTCGAGGCGGATGGTTTCGCCGTTGAGGTAGCGGTTGCCCAGGATGTAGGCGACCAGGTCGGCGAACTCCTCGGGCCGGCCCAGGCGCGACGGGAAGGGGATGGACGCGCTGAGCGATTGCTGCACGGCTTCGGGCATGCCGTCCACCATCGGCGTCCAGAAGATGCCCGGCGCCACCGTGTTCACGCGGATGCCGAAACGCGCCAGCTCGCGCGCCATCGGCAGGGTCATCGCGACCACGCCGCCCTTGGACGCCGAGTACGCGGCCTGGCCGATCTGGCCCTCGTAGGCGGCGACGGACGCGGTGTTGACGATCACGCCGCGCTCGCCGTCTTCGCCGGCGGCGTTGTGCTGCATCACGTCGGCCGCGGCCTTGGCGACGTTGAAGCTGCCGACCAGGTTCACCATGACCGTGGTGCTGAAGTTCTTCAGCGGCATCGGCGCGTCCTTGCCCAGCACGCGGCCGGCGCCCAGGATGCCGGCGCAGTTGATCGCCGCGTTCAGGCCACCAAGGAAGTCGCGCGCGGCGGCGATGTTGGCCACCACGGCGGCCTCGTCGCTGACGTCCACGCGCAGGTACCGGGCGTTGCCGGCGCCCAGCTCGGCGACCGCCGCCGCGCCCTTGTCGTCGTTGAGGTCGAACAGCGCCACCTTGCCGCCGTCGGCGACGATGCGCCGGGCCACGGCCAGGCCGAGGCCGGAAACGCCGCCGGTGACGACGGCGCGGATGTCCTGGATCTGCATGGGGATTCCCGCTTCTGGAAAGGCGGCAATTCTAATGCATCGTCACAGGTCGAGCAGGTAGAACCGGTTGCAGCCGAAATGCCCGGTTGCGCCCATCGGTCCGTCCAGGCGGCGGAAGCCGGTGCGCTCGTAGAGCTTCTGGGCCGCGTCCATGCCGCGCAGGGTCTCCAGGTAGACCTGGCGGTGGCCCAGCCGGCGGGCCGCATCCAGGCACCGGGCCATCAGGGCCGCGCCGGCGCCGCGGCCGCGCAGCTCGGGCAGGAAATACATCTTGCGCAGCTCGCAGACCCCGTCCGGGCCCCCGTCCAGCGGCGCCACGCCGCCGCCGCCGCGCACCACGCCGGCGTCCTCGATGACGAAATACGCCGCGCCCGGGCGGTCGTAGGCCGCGCACATGGCCGAGACCTCGGGGTCGTGGATCGCGAAGCCGGGGCCGCTGGCGCCGAACTCGGGCATCACGCTGCGGATGATGGCGGCGACGGTGGCGTCGTCGGCGGGGGTGATGGGGCGGATGAGGACGTTCATGGGCGGGGCGGGGTATGCAGGCCGGTCTGGCGCAGGAAGGCGGCGAAATTCTCCGGCTCCAGGGCCGGGCTGAACAGGAATCCCTGGCCGGTGCGGATGCCCAGCCCCAGCAGGAAGTCGCGCTGGGCCGGGCTTTCCACGCCCTCGGCCACCACGTCCAGGCCCAGGCTGCGGGCGATGCCGGCCACCGCCTGGCAGATCGCGACGTCCGATTCGTTGCCGGGCACGCCCTGCAGGAAACTCTGGGCCAGCTTCAGGCCGTGGATCGGCAGCCGGCGCAGGTAGTTGAGCGCGCTGTAGCCTTCGCCGAAATCGTCGATGGTCAGCACCACGCCCAGGGCGCGCAGGGCCTCGAAGGTGTGCAGGGTGTCGGGGGCGTCCTCGATCAGCACGCGTTCGGTGAACTCCAGCTCCAGGGCAGACCCCGGCAGGCCGTGTTCGGCCAGGGCGTCGGCGATGATCTGGGGCAGGTCCTCGGTCAGGAACTGGCGGTAGGAGATGTTCACCGCGATGCGCTCCAGCGCGAAGCCCTCGGCGCGCCAGGCCGCCATCTGCCGGCAGGCCGCCTCGATCACCCAGGCGCCGATGCGGACGATGTCGCCGGTGGTCTCGGCGTGGCTGATGAAGTGGTCGGGGCGCATCTCGCCCAGGGCCGGGCTGCGCCAGCGGATCAGCGCCTCGGCGGTGCGCACCTTGCCGTCGCTCAGCGCCACCAGCGGCTGGTAGACCAGTCGGAACTCCTGGTTGTCGAGCGCACGCCGCAGCTGGGCTTCGATCTGCACCCGGTCGTGCTGCTGCCGGGCCAGGTCCGGGTTGAACAGCTGCCAGGTGTTGCGGCCGCGGCGCTTGGCGTCGTACATCGCGGCGTCGGCGTTGTTCACCAGCTGCTGCACGGTCTTGCCGTGTTCCGGATGCCGGGCCAGGCCCACGCTGGTGGTGATGGTGAATTCCTCGCCGGCGTAGCGGAAGCTGTCGCCGAAGGCGCGGGTGATGCGTTCGGCAAGGGCTTCGGCTTCGTCCGGGTCGTGTTCGGTGTCGGCCAGCACCAGGAATTCGTCGCCGCCGAAACGGGCCAGCACGCCGGCGTCGCCGACGCAGCGTTCGAGCCGGCGCGCGGCGTTCACCAGCAGGTGGTCGCCGGCGGCGTGGCCCAGCAGGTCGTTGACCAGCTTGAATCGGTCCAGGTCGATGTAGACCACGGTGGTGCCGGGTTTCTCGCCGCCGATACGGCGCTCGAGTTCGGTCAGGATGCCGTCGCGGTTGAACAGGCCGGTGAGCGGGTCGGTGCGCGCCTGGCTGCGCAGCGCCTCTTCGATCTGGCGGCGCTGGGTGATGTCCTGCAGGGTGCCGGTGAGTCGCGCATTCATCGGCGCCCGGCCTTCGGCCTGGCCGATCAGCCGGGCCCAGTGGCTCTGCCCGTCGGGACGCACGACCTGCACCTCCAGGTCGAAGCCGCCGCCGTCGCGGATCACGCTCTCGATCGCGTCCTCCACCTGCGGCCGGTCGGCGGCGGCGATGTGGGTCAGCACGCTGGCCAGGGTGCGCGGTGGGTCGTCGCGGCGGCCGATGATGCGCAGGGCCTCGTCGGTCAGGTACAGGCGGTTGCGGCCGCCGTCCCATTCCCAGCCGCCGATGCGCGCCAGCGCCTGCGCGCGCAGGAACAGCGCGCTGTCGCGCTTGAGTTCGGTGACGTCCGAGAACAGCGTGATCACCTGGTGCGGCCGGTCGGCGCCGGGCCGGAACTGCGGCACCGAGGTCGCCGACACCCAGGTCAGCTGCTTGCGGCGGTGGTGGTAGAGGCCGAGCAGGGTGCTTTCGACGATCTGTCCCGAGCCCAGCGCCCGCAGCGGCGGCATCTCGCGGAAACCCAGCGGATAACCGCGGTGGTCGATGACCAGCCAGTCCTCCCAGCGCAGGGCGCTGACGATGTCCTGGCCCTCGTCCAGCCCCAGGATGCGGAAGGCGGCGGCATTGGCCGACAGCACGCGGCCGTCCTCGGCCTGGAACAGCACGCCCTTGTCGATCGCGACCAGCAGGGCGTGGTAGTTGAGTTCGGCCTCGCGGCGCCGGGTCAGGTCGCGCGCCACCGCGATCACGTGCTTGTGCGGGCCGTCCTGGAAGGTCGCCGAATGCACCTCCACCGGGAAGCGGGTGCCGTCGCCGCGCATGTTGTTGACCTCGACCACGTAGGTCTCGTCGCGGGCCAGGGCGTCGAGCACCGGGCCCATGTGGTCGCGCGGCAGGTCGGGGTTTAGCACGTGCACCAGCTTGCCGACGATCTCCTCGCGCGGCCGCCGGTAGGCGTTCTCGCCCGCGCGGTTGAGGTCGAGGATGCGGCCGTCGGGGTCGATGATGCTGACCGGGTCGGGCACGGCGTCGAACAGCGCGCTGTAGCGCCGGCGCAGGCTTTCGGTTTCGCGCTGCAGCCCGCGCACGCAGGCCAGCAGTTCCGACAGCAGCGCCGGGTCGGCGGCGGCCGGGTCCTCCAGCGCCTGCTCGAGACGGGCGACCAGAGCGTCTTCGCGCGCGCGCCGCGCGGTGCTGGCGTCGGCCTCGGCGGGGTCGGTGCGCGGGCGTTCGGGGTCCATGGGTCACGCGGAGGCGGGGGCGGCCCGAGCATACACCGGGGCCATGCCGGCCGACGGTCAGCGGCTGGCCAGGTTGACCTTGCTGCCGCTGCTGCGGCCGAGCAGGGCCGCCAGCCAGCGGCCGGTGGCCACCAGCGCCGGCAGGTCGACGCCGGTGCGGATGCCCATGCCTTCGAGCATGTAGACCACGTCCTCGCTGGCGACGTTGCCGCTGGCCCCCGGGGCATAGGGGCAGCCGCCGGTGCCCGACACTGCCGCGTCCACCACGGCCACGCCTTCTTCCAGGCAGGCCAGGATGTTGGCCAGGGCCTGGCCGCGGGTGTCGTGGAAATGGATGGCCAGGGCCGGCATGGGCACTTCGGCCGCCACCGCCCTGAGCATCGCCCGCGCCTTGGCGGGGGTGCCGATGCCGATGGTGTCGCCCAGCGAGACTTCGTAGCAGCCCAGCGTGTGCAGGGTCCTGGCCACGCGCACCACGTCGGCCAGCGGCACCTCGCCCTGGAAGGGGCAGCCGAGCACGGTGGAGACGTAGCCGCGCACCCGCACGCCGTCGGCGGCGGCGCGTTCCAGCACCGGCCGGAACCGTTCGATGCTCTCGTCGATCGAGGCGTTGATGTTGTTGCGGTTGAAGGCTTCCGAGGCCGCGGTGAACACCGCGACTTCGTCGGCCCCCACGGCGCGGGCGCGCTCGTAGCCCTGCAGGTTCGGCACCAGCACCGGGTAGGCGACGCCCGGGCGGCGCGTAATGCCGGTGTAGACCTCGGCGGCGTCGGCCAGCTGGGGCACCCATTTCGGGCTGACGAAGCTGGTGGCCTCGACGGTGCGCAGGCCGGTGGCGGACAGCCGGTCGATCAGCTCGATCTTGGCCGCGGTCGGGATGAGGGTCTTTTCGTTCTGCAGGCCGTCGCGCGGGCCGACCTCGACGATGCGGACCTGGGCGGGCGCGCTCATTCGGGGTCCAGGTCCAGGCGCCGGAAGCTCACCGCCTCGGCGTCGAACAGGCCGCGGTGCTCCAGCACGGCGGCGTCCTGGCCGCCGGTGAGGCGGTTGAACAGCTCGTTGTCGCGGGCCAGCACCTCGCCCTCGAGCCGGTCGTCGATGATGGCGTGGGCCACGGCCTTGTCGTCGGTGGCCCACAGGTCCAGGCGGTCGCCGCGCTGGCGGTAGCGCACCAGGAAGACGTCGCCGTCCGGGAATCGGTGGTCCTCGTCGAAGCGGCGCATCATCCAGCCGGCGTCGACCCAGGCGTAGTGGTGGCGGCCATGGCGGCCCAGGTGCAGGCGGGTGGCTTCGCCGGTGCGCGGCTTGCCGTCGGACTTGTGTTCGACCACGGCCAGCTGGCAGGCCGCGTCGATCTGCAGCACGACCTCGCCGTCGTCGTCCTCGCCGTCGCCCTCCGAGGCCCAGTGGCCGGCCAGGGCCGGGTCGCAGGGCAGGGCGGCGACCGGCGCCTGTTCGAAGGTGGTGGCCTCGCAGGCGGCCAGCAGCACGCACGCGATCAGGATCAGCAGCTTCTTCACAGGGCCTCCAGTCGCAGCAATACCGCGTCGGCGTCGACGAAGTCGCCGGCGGCGGCCTGGATCGCCGCGACCTTGCCGGCGCGCGGGGCGCGCAGGCTCAACTCCATCTTCATGGCTTCCATCACCAGCAGTTCTTCGCCCTCGGCCACGTCCTGGCCGGGCTGGGCGCGCACCAGCACGATCCGCCCGGGCATCGGCGCGGTCAAGCGGTCGCCGCGGCCGGCGCTGGCGTTGTCCTCGAAACGGAAGGCGGGCACGCGCTCGAGCCGGATCCGGCGTCCGCCGTCGTGCACCGAGGCGCTGCGGGCGTCTGCCCGGGCGCGCATGCGGTGCTGGCGGCCGTCCACTTCGGCGACCAGCCGGCCGCCGACGACGCGGGCGCCGCGCACCTGGGTTTCGCCCCCCCCACCCAGCAGGCGGTAGTCGCCGCCGACGCCGCGGGCGTGCAGCTCGAAACGCTGGCCTTCATGCAGGAAACACAGCAGGCGTTCGCCAGCGTGGCCCAG
>CBFGOZ010000153.1:0-6534 GCA_965650505.1 uncultured Arenimonas sp. | reverse complement strand
CGCTGGTGATCAGGCCGTAGCTCTGCTGGTAGCCCAGGCCGAAGGTGAACTGGCCCGAGTTGCGCTCCTTCACGTTCACCACCACGTCGACCTGGTCGGGCTGGCCGGCCACTTCCGTGGTCTCGACCTCGACCGTCTCGAAATAGCCCAACCGCTGCAGGCGGATCTTGGAGCGGTCGACCGCGGCCTGCGAGAACCAAGCGCCCTCGAACTGGCGCATCTCGCGCCGCATCACCTCGTCGGCGGTGCTGGCGTTGCCCTTGAAGCTGATGCGGCGGACCTGCACGCGCGGACCCGGGTCGACGAAGAAGTTCAGGCCGACGGTGCGCTTCTCGCGGTCGATCTCGGGCACCGGGTTCACCTGGGCGAAGGCGTAGCCGATGTTGCCCAGGGTGGCGATGATGGTGTCGGACGTCAGTTCGACCAGTCCGCGCGAGAAGGTGTCGCCTTCCTTCACCAGCACCAGCTTCTCGACGTCCTCCTGCGGCAGCACGGTGTCGCCGGACACCTTCACCGAGGAGATGGTGTAGACCTCGCCTTCGGCGACGTTGGCGGTGACGAAGATGTCGCGCTTGTCCGGGCTGATCGCCACCTGGGTGGATTCGACGTTGAAGTCGACGTAGCCGCGGTCCAGGTAGTAGTTCGAGAGCTTCTCGAGGTCGCCCGAGAGCTTCTCGCGCGAGTACTGGTCGTCGCGCTTGTACCAGGACAGCCAGTTGCTGGTGTTGGACTCCCAGTTCCGGCGGATGTCCTCCTCGACGAAGGTGGTGTTGCCGACCACGTTGATGTCGCGGATGCGGGCGGCCTTGCCCTCGGCGATCGCGATGGTGATGTCGACGCGGTTGCGGTCGAGGTTGGTCACCGTCGGGGTGATCGAGACGTTGTACTTGCCGCGGTTGTTGTACTGGCGGATCAGCTCCTGGGTGACGCGGTCCAGGTTCAGCGGGTTGAAGGTCTCGCCCTGGGTCAGGCCGATGCCCTTGAGGCCGTTGAGCAGGTCCTCGGTCTCGATGTCCTTGTTGCCGGTCAGGGTGATGGTGTTGATGGCGGGACGTTCGGTCACCGTCACCACCAGGATCTCGCCCTGGCGATCGAAGCGCACGTCGCTGAAGAAGCCGGTCTTGAACAGGGCGCGGATGGCCTCGGACGAGCGGCTGCGGTCCAGCGTGTCGCCCTTCTCCACCGGCAGGTAGGTGAACACGGTGCCGGCGGAGATGCGCTGCAGGCCCTCGACGCGGATGTCGGCGACGGTGAAGGGCTCGTAGTTCTGGGCCTGGGCCGGGCCGGCGAGGGCGGCGGCGAGGGCGAGGCTCAGGAGGCAGCGGCGAACAGTGGGTCGCGTCATCATCAATCCGTTGGTGACGGACGCCGGGGCGCCCGCGAAGAGGGTGGGTGTCAGAAGCTGGGCCGGAAGATGTCGTTGTAGAAGGCCAGCCCCATCAGGCCGGCGAGCAGCACCAGACCGACGTACTGGCCCGCCACGAGCGCACGCTCGCCGACCGGGCTGCCTTTGACCAGCTCGATAAGGTAATACAGCAGGTGCCCCCCATCCAAGACGGGAATGGGGAGCAGGTTCATTATGCAGAGGCTCAGCGACAGGATCGCGAGGAAATTCAGGAACCAGGCCAGGCCCAGGCCGGCACTGCCGTTGGCCACCCGGGCGATGGTGATCGGGCCCGAGATGTTGTCCAGCGAGGCCTTGCCGCTGACCATGCGCCAGAGCATGCCCAGGGTGTCGCTGGTCATCTGCCGGGTCTCCGACAGCGCCGCCGGGATGGCCTGGAAGGGGCCGAAACGCAGCAGGGCGTCGGGTTTGGCGGTCGCCGGCGCCGGCAGGATGCCCAGCACCCAGCGCTTCTGCTCGCCTTCGCCGGCCAGTTTCGGGTCGACCACGATCTGCTGCTCGGCGCCGCCGCGCTCGACCCGGACCCGGACCGGCTGGCCGTTGCGGGCCAGCTCCTGCAGCAGGGGGCCGATGTCGTCGTAGCCTGCGACGGGGCGGTCGTCCAGGGCCAGGATGCGGTCGCCCGGCGCCAGGCGTCCCTCGGCGGCGCTGCCGGGCGCGACCTGGCCGATCACCGGCGGCAGCAGCCATTGGGCCGGCACCAGGCCCAGGCTCGCGAACGGGCTCTTTTCGTCCAGGGCCAGGCCGGGGCGGTCCAGGGGCAGGGTGCGCACGCGCTCTTCGCCTCCGGCGGTGCGGACCCGCACGGCCAGCGGCGCGCGGTCGATCGAGGCGGCCGCGAACACGGTGCCGGCCTCGGTCCAGGTGCGGATGGGGCGGCCCTCGACGTCCAGCAGGCGGTCCCCGGCCTGGAAGCCGGCCTCGGCGGCCAGGCCATCCACGCGGCCGATGTCGGGCTGGAAGTCGGGCTTGCCGACCACGAACATCAGCCACAGCAGGCCGATGCAAAGCAGCAGGTTGGCGAGCGGACCGGCCGCGACGATGGCGATGCGCTGGTAGACCGACTTGGCGTTGAAGCTCTCGTGGCGCTCGTGCGGCGCCACCTCGACCTCGCGTTCGTCGAGCATCTTCACGTAGCCGCCCAGGGGCAGCATGGCGACCACGTACTCGGTGCCGTCCTTGCCCACCCGCGTCCACAGCGGCTTGCCGAAGCCGACCGAGAAGCGCAGCACGCGCACGCCGCAGCGGCGCGCCACCCAGTAGTGGCCGAACTCGTGGAAGGTGACCAGGATGCCGAGGCTGACGATCAGCCACCACACCGAACCGAAGAATTCCGTCATCGCCGCCGCATCCTCGGGACCAGGGTCTGGGCCATGCGCCGGGCCGCGGCGTCGGTGTCCATCAACTGCTCCAGCGAGTCGGCCGGTCCGCCGGGCAGGGCGTCGAGGCAGGCCTGGATCAGGTCCGGGATGCCTAGGAAACCCAGTTCGCCCTGAAGAAAGGCTGAAACGGCCACTTCGTTGGCCGCGTTGAGCACCGCGGGGGCGCCGCCGCCGGCGCGCAGGGCGCGGTAGGCCAGGGCCAGGCAGGGGAAGGTGTCGACGTCCGGGCGCCCGAAATCGAAGCGGGCCAGGGCCGCCAGGTCCAGCGGCGCCACGCCCGAATCGATGCGCTCGGGCCAGGCCAGGCCGTAGGCCAGCGCCGTGCGCATGTCCGGGTTGCCCAGCTGGGCCAGCACCGAGCCGTCCACGTAGTCCACCAGCGAGTGCACGATGCTCTGCGGGTGCACCACCACCTCGATGCGCTCGGCCGGCAGGCCGAACAGGTGGCAGGCCTCGATCACCTCCAGGCCCTTGTTCATCAGCGTGGCCGAGTCGACCGAGATCTTGCGGCCCATCACCCAGTTCGGGTGCGCACAGGCCTGGTCGGGCGTGATCGCCGCCAGCTCGTCCCGGCGGCGGCCGCGGAAAGGTCCGCCGGACGCGGTCAGCAGCAGGCGCCGCACGCCCTGGCGGCCGCCGTCGGCAGGCAGGCACTGGAAGATGGCGTTGTGTTCGCTGTCCACCGGCAGCAGGGTCGCGCCGCCGCTGCGGGCCGCCTGCATCAGCAGCTCGCCGGCGACCACCACCGATTCCTTGTTCGCCAGCAGCAGGCGCTTGCCGGCGCGGGCGGCGGCCAGGGTCGAGGCGACGCCGGCGGCGCCGACGATCGCCGCCACCACGGTGTCGTTGGCGGGATCGGCGGCGACCTCGTCCAGCGCCGCGGGGCCCGACAGGGCGCGGGTCCGCAGGCCACGTGCCGCCAGGCCGTCGCGCAGGGCCGCGTAAGCGGCCGGATCGGCGACCACGGCGGTGTCGGGCCGGAAGCGTTCGCACAGGACCAGCAACTCGTCCACGCGGCCATGGGCGCTGAGCGCGCCGATCCGGAAACGGTCGGGGTGCCGGGCGACGACATCCAGCGTGGACCCGCCGATCGACCCGGTCGCCCCCAGCAGCGCGATCGTCTTCAGAGGCCCAGCCATGCCTTGCCCACCACGAACACCGGCAGCGCGGCCAGCAGGCTGTCGATCCGGTCCATCACGCCGCCGTGGCCCGGGAACAGGTCGCCGGAGTCCTTCACGCCCGAATGCCGCTTCATCAGGCTCTCGAACAGGTCGCCGACCACCGAGATCCCGGCCGTGACCACCGTCAGCAGCATCAGCGCCGGCAGCGCGCCCCAACCCAGGCCCAGCAGCGGCAGTGCGGCCACGGCCAGCAGGGCCGCGGTGGCCAGGCCGCCCCAGACGCCCTCCCAGGTCTTGCCCGGGCTGATCGTCGGCGCCAGCTTGCGCCGGCCGAATTTCGACCCCGCGAAATAGGCGCCGCTGTCGGCGGCCCAGCACAGCGCGATCGCGAACAGGGTCCAGCGCGGGCCCAGCGGGTCTTCCGAATGCAGCCAGCCCAGCGCGCACCAGGCCGGCACCACGCACAGGCTGGCGGCCAGCAGCTTCAGGCCGCGCGCGGCCTGGGTGTCGGCGGCGCCGAAGGCGGGCCGCGACAGCCACAGCAGCACCACGGCCCACCACAGCACGCCGACCAGGCTGGCCAGTTTCAGGGTGAACAGGCCCGGTCCGCCGCCCCAGACCAGGGCGGCCATCAGCAGGGCGTTGGCGGTCAGGAACAGGGTGCGCGGCAGGGTCTCGTCGATGCCGGCGAAGGTGGTCCATTCCCACAGGCCGGCCAGCAGCACGAGGGCGACCGCGGCGGCCAGCCAGGGCGTGGGCAGCCAGAGCACGCCGGCGATCGGCAGCGGCGCCAGCAGCAGGGCGGTGGTGATCCGCTGGCGCCGGCTCATGCCGCGCCTCCGGCCACCTGGGCGCTGGTCAGGCCGAAGCGGCGCTCGCGGTCGGCGAAATCGTCCAGCGCCTGCTGCAGCACGGCCTCGTCCAGGTCGGGCCACAGCGTCTCGGTGAAGCACAGTTCGGTGTAGGCCAGCTGCCATAGCAGGAAGTTGCTGATGCGCAGGTCGCCGCCGGTGCGCAGGAACAGGTCCGGCGGCGGCAGGCCGGCCAGGCCGACGTGCCGGTCGATCATCGCCTCGTCGATCGCCTGCGGGTCCAGCCGGCCGGCGGCGGCCTCGGTGGCCAGGTGGCGGCAGGCCTGGGTGATGTCCCAGCGGCCGCCGTATCCGGCGGCGATGGTCAGCACCAGGGTGGTGTTGCCGGCGGTATGGGCCTCGGCCTGGGCCATCTTCTGGCGGATCGCCTCCGGGAAGCCGCTCCGGTCGCCGATGAAGGCCAGGCGCACGCCGCGCCGGTGCAGCTCGTCCACTTCCGAGTCGAGCATACGCAGGAACAGCTTCATCAGCGCGCCCACTTCCTCCTGCGGCCGGTTCCAGTTCTCGCTGGAGAAGGCGAACAGGGTCAGGGCCTCTATGCGGCGCGCCAGGCAGAACTCGACGCAGACCTGCACCGCCTTGGCGCCGGCGCGGTGCCCGAGCGTGCGCGGACGCTGGCGGCGTTCGGCCCAGCGGCCGTTGCCGTCCATGATGACGGCCAGGTGGCGCGGGATGCGGGCAGCGGAAAGGGAAGCGGACATTTCGGCGGCGAGGTTCAAACCGCCATCAGTTCCTGTTCCTTGGCCTTGACCACCTCGTCGACGTCCTTGACGTGCTTGTCGGTGAGCTTCTGGATCTCTTCCTCGCTGCGGCGGGCGTCGTCCTCGGTCACCTTCTTGTCCTTGAGCAGTTCCTTGACGTGCTGGATCGCGTCGCGGCGCACGTTGCGGATGGCGACCTTGGCGTTCTCGCCCTCGGCGTGCACGTGCTTGGTCAGCTCCTTGCGGCGCTCTTCGGTCAGCGGCGGCAGGTTGATGCGGATGACGGTGCCGGCGGTGTTCGGGGTCAGGCCCAGGTCCGAGGCCAGGATGGCCTTCTCGACCGCGCCGACCATGCCCTTCTCCCACGGGGTGATCGTCAGCGAGCGCGCGTCGGCGATCGAGACCGAGGCCACCTGGGTCAGCGGCATGTCCGAACCGTAGTAGTTCACCTTCAGGTGGTCGACCAGGGCGGTGGTGGCGCGGCCGGTGCGCAGCTTGGTCAGGTCCTGGCGGAAGGCCTCCACGCTCTTGTTCATGCGGGTGGTGGCGTCTTTCTTGATGTCGTTCAGCATCGCGGGCTCCGCGTAGATTCCAGGCAGTCGGGGATTATAGGGGCAGGGCGGCGCGGGCCGCTCAGGCGGCGCTGACCAGGGTGCCCAGGGCCTCGCCCTTCAGGATCCGCATCAGCGCACCGGGCTGCATCATGTCGTAGATGCGCAGCGGCACCTGGTTGTCGCGGCACAGGGCGAAGGCGGCGGTGTCCATCACCTGCAGGTTGCGGGCGATCACGTCGTCGTAGCTCAGGTGCTCGTAGCGCACGGCCTTGGGGTTCTTCTTCGGGTCCGAGTCGTAGATGCCGTCGACCTTGGTGGCCTTGAGCAGCAGGTCGGCGCCGATCTCGCTGGCGCGCAGGGCCGCGGCCGAGTCGGTGGTGAAGAAGGGGTTGCCGGTGCCGGCCGCGAACAGGGCGATGCGGCCCTTCTCCATGTGCCGGATGGCGCGGCGGCGGATGTAGTCCTCGCAGACCTCGTTGATCTTGATCGCGCTCATCAC
>CBFGOZ010000152.1:0-6585 GCA_965650505.1 uncultured Arenimonas sp. | reverse complement strand
TGCCGCGCTTGGGCATGTACTCGCGCATGATCTTGTAGCGGCCCTTGGGCATCCAGGGCATCTCGTCGCGGCGCCACTTGGGCTGGAAACCCATGCCCAGGAAACCCAGGCCCAGCTCTTCGCTGACGGCCTTGACCTCCTTCAGATGCTGGTTGGTCTCGCAGCAGGTCTGGTGGATGTTCTCGAGCATGGCGCCCGAGAGTTCCAGCTGGCCCGCGGGTTCGAGCGTCACCGAGGCGCCGGCCTTGGTCAGGGCGATCAGCTTGCCCTTCTCCTCGAAGGGTTCCCAGCCGAAGCGGGTCAGGCCGCGCAGCATCGCCTCGATGCCGCGGTCGCCGTCCCAGGTGGGCGGGCGCAGGTCGTCCAGGCGGAAGCCGAACTTCTCGTGTTCGGTGCCGATGGTCCATTCGGCTTCCGGGCGCGCGCCCGAAGCGAGGTAGTCGACCAGCTGGTGCCGGCCGCTGATCGGGCTTTCCTTGACGTTGCTGGGTCCGGACACGGGGCGCGCCTTGAAGGGGGATATCGGCGATCTGCGGCCGCTGGCTTAAGATCGCAAGGATGCGAATCTTAGCCCCTGCCCCGTGAGGATCGGCGTCCTGCTGGCAGCGCTGCTCTGTTCCGGGCCGTCCTGGGGCCAGACCCTGGAGCGCGGCAACGGCCCCGAACCCTCCACCCTGGACGCCCACCGCTGCCCGGAAGTGGCCTGCGCCAACGTGCTGCGCGACCTCTACGAGGGCCTGGTGGCGGAAGACGCCCGCGGCGCGCTGATCCCCGGCATGGCCGAACGCTGGACCGAATCGCCCGACGGCCGGTCCTGGACCTTCAGGCTGCGGCCCGACCTGCGCTGGTCGAACGGCGAGGCGCTGGACGCCGGGCAGATCGTCGCCAGTTTCCGCCGCGCCTTCGCGCCCGCCACCGCGGCGCCCTTCGCCGGCCATTTCGATGCACTGGAGAACGCGGCCGCAGTGCAACGCGGTGAACGGCCGGCCGAGGCGCTGGGCGTCGCCGCACCCGATCCGCGCACGGTGATGTTCACCCTCACCCGCCGCGTCGACCTGCCGCGGCTGCTGACCCTGCCCACCGCCTACCCGGTCCACCTGCCGGCCCTGGCCGAACACGGCGCACAGCACACGCGCCCCGGCAGGCTGGTCGGCAACGGCGCCTACCGCCTGGCCGACTGGCTGCCGCAGGCCATGATCACTCTGGAGCGCAATCCGCACTTCCGCGAACCGCCACCGATCCCGCGCGTACGCTTCCACGTCACCGAGGACGCCAGCAGCGAGCTCAAGCGCTACGAAGCCGGCGGCCTGCACCTGACCGAGACGGTGCCGCCGCAGCCGCTGCCGCAGCTGCGCGCGCGTTTCGGCGACCAGCTGCGCATCAGCCCCTACCTGGGCAGTTTCTGGCTTGGCTTCAACCTGACGAAGCCGCCGTTCAAGGATGATCCGGCATTGCGCGAGGCGCTGTCGCTGGCCATCGACCGCGACATACTGACCCGGCATGTCACGGCACTGGGCGAACAGCCGGCCTTCGGGCTGGTGCCGCCGGGCGTGGCCGACTACACCCCGGCGGCGCTGGGCTGGTCGCGGGCGCTGCAGTTCCAACGCGAGGCGCTGGCGAAACGCCGCTACGCCGAAGCCGGTTATTCGGCCGCGAACCCGGTGGAGATCGAGCTGCGGTACAACACCTCCACCCCGCACCGGCGCCTGGCGCTGGCGGTGGCGGCGATGTGGCGCGAGGTGCTGGGCGCCAAGGTGCGGCTGCGCAACGAGGAATGGAAGGTGTTCGTCGGCAACCGGCGCCAGCGCGCCATCACCCAGGTGTTCCGCGGCGGCTGGATCGCCGACGTGGACGATGCCCGCAACTTCCTCGACAACTTCCGCGGCGCCAGCCCGGCGAACTGGACCGGATACGCCGACCCCGGTTTCGAGGCACTGCTGGACGCCGCCGACGCCGCGCCCAGCCTGGCGGCGCGCTCGCGGAAACTGCGCGAGGCCGAAGCGCGGCTGCTGTCGGCGCATGCCATCCTGCCGATCTATTTCTACACCTCGAAGCACCTCGTGCGGCCCGAGGTCGATGGCTTCGAGGCCAATGCGCTCGACCGCCACCCCAGCCGCTTCCTGCGCCTCACGCGCCAGGAATCAGCGGCGCCGTGACCGGTTCCACTCCTCGCGCCAGCGCTGGATCGTGGCGCGGTCCAGGTCCTGCCGCCGGTGCGGCCCGCCGCCCAGCCGCTCCCAGGCCACCCGCGCCAGGCCCATGCCGCCGAAATAAACGGCGCCCGCGATCAGCGCGAACTTCAGGTCCTTGCCGGGCAGCGGCGCCAGGTAGTCGAAGACCAGGGTGCGGTCCACCAGCCCGAGGTCCGGCAGGATCGCCGACAGCACGATGGTGGCGATGCCCACCGGCATCAGCATCAGGAAGGGCCCCAGCGCTTCGAGCAGGGCGTAACCGTCTTCGTGCGCGGGGCGGCGCAGGCGCTGCAGGTTGCGCAGGACCAGCGGGAACTGCGCGAAGGCGCAGGCCAGCCAGTCGGGCTCGCGCTGGCCGCCGCCGGAGGCCACCCAGGCCAGCAGCGCGAACAGCACGCCGTGCCCGAGCAGGGCCAGGACGATGCGCCGGAAACCACGCGGCGTGATCACGCCCAGCAGCGGCGTCAGCAGGAAGAACTGCAGCGCCACGCCGACCACCAGGCCGACCAGCACCTCGTCCGACAGCCAGGGCGCGCCTAGGTAGGCGCCGGAATAGACGGCCGCCGTCGCCAGGTCGCCGCCGGCGTCGCGGCGCACCTGGGCCCAGTACCCGATTCCGCTGGCGTCGCTGTCGGGCATCGCCCTCCCCCTGGCGCGCAGCGTGACAGCACCGGGCGGCTGCGGCAAAGTCCCGGCATGCCCGCCGCGCCCCGCGTCCTGATTGCCCGCTGCCTCGAGGCGCTGCTGACGCTGTGGCTGCTGGCCACCCTGTGTTTCGTGCTGCTGCGGGCCGCGCCGGGCGGTCCCTTCGACGCCGAGAAGACCGCGCCGCCGGAAGTCGAGGCGGCGCTGGCGGCGCAGTACCGGCTCGACCAGCCGCTGCCCGCGCAGTACGGCCACTGGCTGGGGGACGTGCTGCGCGGCGACCTCGGCCCTTCCTTCCAGTACCCGGACTACACGGTGAACCAGCTGCTGGCGGCGAGCCTGCCGATCTCGCTGGTGAACGGCGGCCTGGCCCTGGGGCTGGCGCTGGGCATCGGCGTGCCGCTGGGCGTCTGGGCCGCACTGCGGGCCGGGCGCTGGACCGATCGCCTGCTGATGTTCGGCGCGGGCCTGGGCCTGGCGGTGCCGAAGTTCGTGGCGGCACCGCTGCTGATCCTGCTGTTCGCGGTGACCCTGCAGTGGCTGCCGGCGGGCGGCTGGGACGGCGGCTGGCGCAGCGCGGTGCTGCCGATCATCGCGCTGGCCCTGCCGAACCTGGCCTACTGCGCGCGGCTCACCCGCGCCTCGCTGCTGGAGGTGCTGGGCGCCGACTACCTGCGCGCCGCCCGCGGCCGCGGGCTGCCGGAGTGGCGGCTGCTGTTCTTCCACGCGCTGCGTCCGGGCCTGCTGCCGGTGGTGGCCTGGCTTAGCCCCGCCCTGATCAACGTGGTCAGCGGCTCGGCGGTGGTGGAACAGGTGTTCGGCATTCCAGGCATCGGCCGCTATTTCGTCCAGGGCGCGCTGAACCGCGACTACACCCTGGTGCTGGGCGTGGTGCTGGTGGTGGGCGCGGCGATCGTGCTGATCAATGCCTTGGTGGACGCGCTGCGTACGGCGATGGACCCGCGGCTGCGCGACGCGGCCGGCTAGGACTCCGGCGCGGGCTCCGGCGGAAGCTGCGGCTCCGGCGGCAGCCGCTGCAGCAGCGGGTTCTCGCGGACTTCGCGGCCGACGATGCGGCCCTTGTCCACGGTCAGGATCAGGTCGCGCTCGAACTGCGACTCGAAGCCCATGTGCACATATTCGATCTCCGCGCCCTGCGGGACCCGCAGCGTGCCCGAATACCAGTCGGCCGGCAGGCGTGCGGCGCCGCGCGGGGCGCCGAGCTTGCGCAGCGGCACCTCTTTCGGATCGGCGCAGGGATTGGCCTCGAGCCTGACCAGGTAGAGCCGGTCGCCGTCGATCTCCCAGCTCGCGCGCAGCCCCGACCACGAGGCGCTGCAGCCGCCCTTGATGTAGCGGTCGACCTTCTTCTTCAGGTCGGGACGGGACGCGAGCAGCGAATGGATGGGCTGGGCGTAGAGGGCGGCGGTCTGCCCGTCGAAACGCAGCTGGTCGGGGATCTGGGCGGTGGCGGCCGCACGCCCGGCCGCGAGGGCGAGCAGCAGGACGAGCAGGGCCCAGCGAAAGGTCGTCATGCGGCGGCGCTCCAGTTCAGTGGCGTGGACACGGGCTCACAGCTGCAGCCAGCGGGCGACGACGCCGCGGGCTTCCTCGACGCCGGTCTTGGCGTCGGCGGAGAACACCTGGGCGCTGGCGCGCTCGCCAAGCTCCTTGCGCACCTTCAGCAGGGTGTTGCCCTGCTCGCCGCGGCCGAGCTTGTCGGCCTTGGTCAGCAGGCAGTGCGCCGGCAGGCCGCGTTCGAAGGCGTAATCGAGCATCTGCAGGTCGTATTCGCGCAGCGGGTGGCGGATGTCCATCACCACCACCAGCCCGACCAGGGATTCGCGGGTTTGGAAATAGGTGTTGATGACCTGCTTCCAGCGCTCGCGCATCTCCTCGGGCACCTTGGCGTAGCCGTAGCCGGGCAGGTCCACCAGGTGGCGGTCGGGCGCGACCTCGAAATAGTTCAGTGCCTGGGTGCGGCCCGGCGTCTTGGACACGCGGGCCAGGCCGTGCTGGTTGGTCATCGCGTTGAGCGCGCTGGACTTGCCGGCGTTGGATCGGCCGGCGAAGGCCACCTCGCGGCAGGTGTCGGCCGGCAGCTGCTTCAGGGCGTGGGCGGAGAAGGTGTATTTGGCGCGGGCCAGGGGGTTGGACATCGGGTCGGCCGGGGCGGGAAAGGCGCCTAGCTTGGCCTGCCGGGGCCGCCCTGACCAGCGTCACCGCCCCCCGGGGCCGGATCGAATTGACCGTTCACGGCGCCGGCTGGGATAATCCGCGCCTTCCTGCGCGCCCGCCGCGCCGGCCCCTTTCCCTTCGATTTCAGCGTTCCGGAGCAGCCCATGAAGTTCACGCGCATCCTCGGTGTCGCCGCCGCGTTGGCCGCGGCCACGGCCGTAGCCCAGGAAGCCGCCACCGTGACGCCCGCCCCCGAGCAGGCGCCGGCTCCGGCCGTGGCCCTCGAGGCGGACAACACCCCGGCCACCTGGGGCGACGCCACTGCGGGCGCCGCCAAGGCCGCGGTCTGCGCCGCCTGCCACGGCGCGGACGGCAACTCGGCCGACCCGCAGTACCCGAAGCTGGCCGGCCAGCACGAGCGCTACATCGCCCGCCAGCTCGCCCTGTACAAGAGCGGCGAGCGCGAGAACGCGATCATGCTCGGCTTCGCCGCCACCCTGAACGCGCAGGACATGCGCGACATCGGCGCCTACTTCGCCAGCCAGAAGGTCGTGCCGGGCGTCGCCGACGACAGCCTGGTCGCCGAGGGCCCGAACCAGGGCCGCAAGTTCTACGAGATCGGCGAGAAGCTCTACCGCGCCGGCAAGTCCGACGGCAGCGTGCCGGCCTGCCAGGCCTGCCACGGCCCCACCGGCACCGGCAACCCGGGCCCGTCCTGGCCGTCCCTGGGTGGCCAGCACGCCGGCTACACCGCGACCCAGCTCACCGCCTTCCGCGACGGCGAGGTCTGGGGCAAGGATGCGAACGCCAACGCCATCATGGCCAGCGTCGCCGCCCAGCTGAGCGACGAAGAAATCCAGGGCCTGGCCACCTACATCGAGGGCCTGCACAACATCGCCGACGCGCCCAGCGCCGAAGCGGTGGCCGAGGCCGCCGCACCGGCCGAAGCGGCGCCCGCCGAAGCCGCCCCGGCCGAGGAAGCGCCGGCCGAGGCCGCGCCGCAGGGCTGATGTTTTCCCGGAAGCGGCGCCCGCGCCGCTTCCGCTGAACCTTTCCGGCCGGGTGTGGTCTAGCTGGCCGACACTTACCTGGAGCCGGTTCCGATGAAGCGCCTTTTCCCCCTGATCCTGGTCCTGGCCCTCGCCGCCTGCGGCGACAAGCCGGCCGAGACCCCTGCCGCCACCGACACCGCACCGACCGCCGCCGAACCGGCCGCCGCGCCTGCGCCGGACGCACCGGCGGACGCCGCCCCGGCCACCGAGGCGCCGGCCGAGGCTGCCGCGCCGGTCGAGGGCGAACCCGCCGCCCCGGAAACCCCGGTCCCGGCGCCCGCCGTGGACATGGCCAACGCGCCGCGCGAAGGCATCGACTACACCGTGCTGGCCACGCCGCAGCCGACCTACGGCCAGGGCGGCATCGAAGTGGCCGAGGTGTTCGCCTACACCTGCATCCACTGCGCCAACCTGCAGCCGCTGCTCAACACCTGGAAGGCCGGGCTGCCGTCCGACGTGCGCTTCGTCTACGTGCCGGGCGCCTTCGGCGGCGTCGCCGACAACTTCGCCCGCGGCTA
>CBFGOZ010000151.1:0-6650 GCA_965650505.1 uncultured Arenimonas sp. | reverse complement strand
ATCCATCCATGGAGTCTTCTCGAAAACGTCCATGTTTTCGAGACCGCAGAAAAAGCCCTCACGCACGACGGCCTGCGGACCGTCTGGGCCGGGGTATCGAATTCAGAAGGCGCGCGAGGGGCCCAACTCCGCGAGCTTCCGTGCCTTCTGGGGGCACGCGCTTGTCCCTTCGGCTCGCGAAAGTGAGACGTGGCGACGGCCTGCACACAAGGGGGTCACCGAAGTGGAGGGCAGGATGCCCGCAACGGCCGCTCGTGAGTTGGTCAGGATGACGCTTACGCCCGAGCGGGCGGGGACCCCCTTGTGTGCGGGACGGCGCACGCCGGATCGGCCGACAACGAGCAAGTGATCTGCTTGCGCCGAAGGTGCAAGCGCAGTTCAGCGGAGGGGGAGGAAGCCGTAGGGGCCGATCATGCGGAAGGGGACCGAGACCAGGCGGCCGCCGCCGTTGACCTGGACCGCGAAGTGCAGGTGCGGCCCACTGGAGAAGCCCGTGCTGCCCGCGTAACCGATGACCTGCCCGAGCGTGACCGCATCGCCGGCCCGCACCGTGACCCCGCCTTCCCGCAGATGCGCATAGAGCGCCATGCTGCCGTCGTCGTGCAACACCCGGACCAGATTGGCCCGGTCGGCCAGCGACCGGTCCGTGCCACCCTCGCTGAAGCCGGAGGTGGCCTGCATCACCACCCCCGAACGCGCCGCCAGCACCGCCGTGCCTTCGGCCACGATCAGATCGACCGCGTAACGATTGGCCTCGTCGGCGTGGCTGTAGCCCCCATGGAAACCCTGGCCCAGCTCGAAATCCGATTCTTCCACCGGCAGCGAATAGACCACGTCGCGCGCCACCGCGTGCGGCTCGCCCGGCGTGGCCGAAAGCAGCAGCGAAGTCGCGCCGCCATCGGCCGCCAGGCGCGCCAACACGGCCCGCTCACGCGGCTGCAGCACCCGCTGCACCGGCAGCGCCGGCTCGCTCGCGGCGGGCTCGCCGGAACTCAGCGTGACCTCCACCGGCCCGTCCATCCGGCTCTGCGCCACTGCCAGCAGCTGATTGCCCTGCCGCACCGTCACCAGGTCGGCTACGCCCTCGCTGCCGCTTGCCGCCGCCGCCGCGAACAGCAGCAGCCCGCCCAGCCAGCGCCTCATGCCGCGGCCCCGGCGGTCGCGAAATAGTCGGCGATCGGCATCGGCCGGTCCACCGCGTGCCCCTGCACGTAGTCCACGCCCAGCGCCATCAGCGCCTGGCGGTCGAGTTCGGTTTCGGTGTGCTCGGCGACGCTGCGCTTGTCGAGCACGTGGGCGATCTCGTTGATCGAACGCACCACCGCCTCGGCCAGCGGCGAACCGTGCATGTCGCGCACGAAGCTGCCGTCGATCTTGAAATAGTCCACGTCCAGCGCCCGCAGGTAGTTGAAGGAACAGAAGCCGGTGCCGAAGTCGTCCAGCGCGAAGCGGCAGCCCAGGCCGCGCATCTCGGTGATGAAACGCTGGGCACGGGCCAGGTCGCGCACCGCGCTGGTTTCGGTGATCTCGAAGCACAGGCGGTCGGCCGGGAAGGCGCTGCGCCGCAGCCGCTCGGCGACGAAGCCGAAGAAGGCCTCGTCGATCAGCGCCTCGCCGGACAGGTTGATGCAGCAGGTCGACACCGAGGCCGCCGCCTGCGGGTTCGCCTCCAGCCACGACAGCGTCTGGTTGATCACCTCGCGGTCGATGCGCGCGCCCAGGTGGAAACGTTCGGCGGCGGGCATGAACTGCCCGGGCAGCATGATCTCGCCGGTGCGCGGGTCGCGCAGGCGCAGCAGTACCTCGAAATGCCGGCCGCGCTGTTCGCCGGGGCGCAGCGGCACGATGCTCTGGCAGTACAGCTCCAGCGCGTGCTCCGACAGCGCCTCGCGCAGCCGCACCACCCAGCGCATGGCCGAGGTGCGGTCGAGCAGTTCGCCGCCATCGACGCTGGCCAGGCAGACCCGGTTGCCGCCCTGTTCTTTGGCGGTGAAGCAGGCGGCGTCGGCCTGCGACAGCAGCTGCGCGTATTCGCCCTGTCCCGGCAGGAAGGCCACCAGACCGGCGCTGGCCGTGGTGCCCAGCATCTGGCCATCCCAGCCGCAGCGGTATCCCTCGATCGCCCGCAGCAGGGTGCGCACGCGGTCCTCGGCGACCATCGGCGTGCAGTTGCGCAGCAGCAGGGCGAACTCGTCGCCGCCTGTGCGGGCCAGCACGTCGTCGCGGTGGCGATGCGCCTCGATCACGCCGGCCACGCCGCGGATCAGCTCATCGCCGGCGACGTGGCTGGCGGTGTCGTTGATCAGCTTCAGGTGGTCCAGGTCCAGGTAGGCCAGGGCCATCGGCGGCGGCGCCGGTTTCGCCAGCTCCGCCCGCACCTTTTCCTCGAAGGCGTTTCGGTTGGACAGGCCGGTCAGCGGGTCCACCGTGGCGCGCTGGATCAGGGTGGCGGCCGTCACCCGCTGCTGGTGCATCGCGAAGGCCAGGATCATCGGCAGGGCCGAGACCACGATCAGGAAGGTCAGCAGGTTCAGGCCGTCCCGGGTGACCTGCGGCGCCGGGTAGCCGGCCAGGCCGAAGCCGGCCAGGCCGGCGATCAGCAGCATGGTGACCGCGATCGCGGCGGCGGTGTGTACCGGCGGGAAGCGGATCGCGCTCCAGACCAGGATGCCCAGCGGTAGCGCGACAAGGCCGAGGGCGTAGTGGCCGCCCAGGCTGCCGCCCCAGGCCATCAACAGGTAGCTGGCGGTCAGGGCGACGTTCCAGAGCAGGCGCTCGCCCTCGGGCGCGTAGTCGGCGCTGCCGGCCGTGGGCACGCGGCGTTCGCGCGGCGACAGCGCCATCATCATCGCCGGCGCCACGCTGGTGACGCCCAGCAGGTCGCCCAGGAACCAGCGGGTCAGGGCCGCCGCCATGGCGTCCGGCGGGATCACGCCGGCCTGCTGCATGCCGACCGTGCCGATCACCGCACTGATCGCCGACATCGCGGCGCCGCCCAGCAGGGCGCGCAGTCCGAAGCGCACCGTCAGCGGGTCGTTGGCCGGCAGCCGCAGCACCAGCCAGGCGCCGACGCATACGCCGGCGAGGTTGCTGGCCAGCGACCAGGCCAGGAAACCGGGCGGCACCGGATCGAACAGCAGGTGCACCAGCAGGCCGCCCACCGGCACGAACAGGGCCCAGCGCAGGCCGTAGCGGACCACGCCGGCCAGGGCCACGCCGGAGGCCGGCCAGAACAGCGCCACCTGGCCCGGCCCGTCGATCAGCAGCGTCGAATACCCCCCGCAGGCGACGTACAGCGCCACCAGCAGGGTGAAGACGGCCGCACGGCGGGTGGTTTCGCGCATGCCCGAAGCATAGGCCCGCGCCGTGCCCGGAACTAGGGGCGTCAGGGCGCGGACTGCAGGTTGGGCGAGACCAGCAGGTCCAGCTTGCCCTGCTCGATCAGCTGGTCCGGGTCGCCGCGCAGCGCCTGCAGCAGGCCGTCCAGGTCGGCCTCCGGCCGTGGCCGGAAGGCGGCCCAGCCGTTGCGGCCGTGGCCCTTCACGTAATACAGGGCGCGGTCGGCCAGCTCGACCATCTGCTCCCAGCCCAGGCTGCCGCGGGCGTCGCGGAACAGCGGGCATTCGATGAAGCCGATCGAGCAGGTCAGCCGCAGCGGCTCCGGTCCGCCGATCTCGAAGCGGTGGTTGGAGATCGCGCCCCGGATGCGCTCGCCCAGCATCGCCAGGTGGCGGTTGGGCATGGGCCGGAACACGATCAGGAACTCCTCGCCGCCCCAGCGCGCGATGTAGTCGCCGGTGCGCACCAGCTGGCCAAGGATCGCCGCGAACTGCTGCAGCACGCGGTCGCCGGCCTGGTGGCCATGGGTGTCGTTGACCGCCTTGAAGTGGTCGATGTCGATCAGCGCGAACACCATCACTTCGCCCGGGACGCCGCGGCGCAGCGTCTCGCGGTCGTAGAAGGCGATGTCGGCCGGGATCTGGTTGCTCAGGTAACGGCGGTTGCGCAGCCCGGTCAGCGGGTCGGTCTGGCTCGCGTCCTCCAGCCGAAGGTTGGCCACCTCCAGCGCCTCGGTGCGCTGGCGCACCAGCAGCTCCAGTGCGTCGCGCTGGCGCCGGTGCGCGCCGCGCTGCAGCCGGAAGCCGGCGTAGACGACGCTGGCCAGAAGCACCGCCATCAGCGCCTGGAACAGGCCGGTCTCGTGGAAACGCGGCTGGATCGAGAACCCGAACTGCGCCGGCACGTCGCTCCAGACGTCGGCGTTGTTCGCGCCGATCGCCTCGAACACGTAGGAACCGGGCGGCAGGTTGGTGTAGTTCACCACGCGCCGGGTCGGGTCCTCGAGCGTGCGCCAGTCGGCGTCGTAACCGAGCAGGCGGTAGCGCAGGTCGACGCTCTTTGGATCCTGGAAGCTGAGCACCGAGAACTCGAAGCTCAGGTCGCGGGCGTCCGGCGGCAGGTCCCAGTCGGCGCCGGGGTCGGCGTCGCGCCAGTCGTCCTCGCCAACGCGCAGCCGTTCGACCACGGTGCGCGGCGCCACGTCGTTCTTGACGATGCCGCCGGTGGCCATCGCCACCAGGCCGTCGCGGGTGGGCAGCCAGATCTCGCCGTCGAGCAGGAAACCCTTGGCGTTGCCGGCGCCATTGCAGCAGTAGCCCTTCTGCCCGCCGCGGCGGTCGCCGCGCTCGTTGAGCAGCATCTCGCCGCGCACGCGCTCGCCGCGGCCCGCGGCCAGGTCGCGCAGGTCCGACAGCGGCACCCGCAGGATGCCGCGGATGCCGGCGACCCAGAGGTAGCCGTGGGCGTCCTCGGCGATGTAGAAGGCCGAGTTCACGGGCATGCCGTGGTTGCCGCCGAAGCCGGTCCAGCGCTTGCCGTCGAACAGGAAGATCTCCTCCGACAGCGCGCCGATCACCAGTTCGCCGCTCTTGAGTTCCTGGATGGCGGTGATGTCGAGGTCGACCCGCAGACCGTTGTCCAGCCCCAGCGCCCGCACCTGTTCGCCCACCACTTCGTAGAGGCCCGACTGGGTGCCGATGAGAAGCCGGCCGTCCCGGGTCTCGTGCAGCACGCGGGTGCGCGGGTCGCGCAGGCCCTGTTCGGCGCCGAACTCCGTCAGCTCGCCGCGTGCCCAGCGGAACAGACCCTGCGAGGTGGTGAACCACAGTGCGCCGCGGTGGTCGCGCAGGATGCCGTTGATCTGGGCGCTGCGCATCGGCGCGAACTCCGGCGGCTGCTCCAGCCGGTCGCCGCGCAGCACGGCCACCCCGCGGCGGGTGCCGATCCAGACCGTGTCGTCCTCGGGCAGCAGGGTGTAGGCGTTCGGGTGCGGAAGCGCGTCGCCGTCCACCACCTGTTCGAAACGGTTGTCCTTGAGCACGCTCAGGCCGCTGTTCGTGCCGGCCCAGATGCGCCCGTCGCGGCCGCGCGCCACCGACCACAGGATCGGGTCCTTCAGTCCTTCGCGGGCGCCGTAACGCCGGGTCCAGCCGTTCCAGAGCCGGGTCAGGCCTTCCCACTGGCTGCCCAGCCAGAGGTTGCCCTCGCGGTCCTCGTAGACCGCGCGCACGGCGGAACCGGCGCGGTCGTCCTCCACCACCTCGACCACGCGGCCCGCGCGCAGGCGCGCCAGGTCCTCGACCATGCCGACCCAGAGGTTGCCGTCGCGGTCCTCGGCCACCACCTCGATGGGTGCGCGCGCCAGCGGTTCGCCGCCCTCGTGGCGCAGCCACTGGTCGCCTTCGCGGTAGAACAGCCCGGCGCTGGTGCCTGCCCAGAGCCGGCCCTGGGCCTCGGTGAGCTGGGTGACCACGGTGTCGGCGTCGCCGGGCGGCAGCGGCAGCAGTTCGACCACGCCGCCGGCGACGCGGAACACGCGGCCGAGGCTGCCGACCCAGAGCTCGTCGCCGCGCGCGAGCAGGGCGGTGGCCGCGCGCGGCAGCGGATAGGCCATTTCCAGGCCCTCGGGGCTGGCGCGGTAGATGCCGTCCGGGGCCGCCACCATCAGCTCGCCCGAAGGCATCGCGACGATATCGTGGGTGTCCAGCGCCCGGGCCGGGTCGGCGCCGGACACGGGCAGGGCGTGGAAGCCGTCCTCGTCGTGCAGCGACAGGCCCCGGTAGGTGGCGATCCAGAGCCGGTTCTGCTCGTCCACGTGCAGGTCGTGGATCCAGATGCCGCGCAGGCCCGGCGTGTTCTCGGGGTTGAAAGCGGTGAAGCGGATGCCGTCGAAACGGGCCAGGCCCGCCTGGGTGCCGACCCAGAGGTAACCCTGCCGGTCCTGGGTGATGGCCAGCGCGCTGATCTGGGGCAGGCCTTCCTCGATGCTCCAGCTGTTGCGGACGTAGTGGTGGAAGGCCTTGTCCGGATCCAGGGCCGCGGCCGGCCCCGCCGGGGCCAGCGCCGATGCGAGCAGTGCGGTCAGCAGCAGGTCGCGCAGGGAAGGCACGTCGGGCATCCGGATGAGACGGGCTGGCCTTGAATATCAACCCTCGTCCCGGGCCTGACAAGGCCCCGGGGCCTGGTCCGTGACGCGGTTCGCGTCGCGGCCGGCCAATCGCGCTAACACTCGATGACGTTCACCGCCAGCCCGCCGCGGCTGGTTTCCTTGTACTTGTCCTGCATGTCGCGGCCGGTGTCGCGCATGGTCT
>CBFGOZ010000150.1:0-6655 GCA_965650505.1 uncultured Arenimonas sp. | reverse complement strand
TCTCGGCGGCCGGGAAGGTGACGCCGTCGAGCTCGAAGTCGCCGGTTTCCTGCACCTGCCCGTTCGCGATGGGCACGTGGCAGACGATGGTCTTGCCGATGTTGGCCTGCCACACGCGCACCGGGAACACGCCGTTCTCCGGCAGCCGCGCCTTGTCGATGAAACCGTTGGCGATCGCGAAGGGGCCGACCGCGGTGCTGAGGTTGCCGCAGTTGCCGCTCCAGTCGACGAAGGCCGTGTCGATGGCCACCTGGCCATAAAGGTAGTCCACGTCGTGGCCGGGCTGCGTGCTCTTGCCGATGATCACGCACTTGCTGGTGCTGGAGGTGGCACCGCCCATGCCGTCGGTGTGCTTGCCGTACGGGTCGGGGCTGCCGATGACGCGCATCAGCAGCGCATCGCGCGCGGGGCCCGGCACGCGCGCGGGCGCGGGCAGGTCCTCAAGGCGGAAGAACACGCCCTTGGACGTGCCGCCGCGCATATAGGTGGCGGGGATCCGGATCTGCGGCGCATGCGTCATGTCAGGCCGCCTTGGTCGATTCGAGGAAGTCCTGGGCGAAACGCTGCAGCACGCCGCCGGCTTCGTAGATGGAAACCTCCTCGGCGGTGTCGAGGCGGCAGGTGACTGGCACCTCAACCCGATCGCCGTTGCGGCGATGGATCACCAGCGTCAGGATCGCGCGCGGCGTTCGGTCTCCGGTCACGTCGTAGGTTTCGGTGCCGTCCAGGCCCAGCGTCAGGCGCGTGGTGCCGGGCTGGAACTCCAGCGGCAGAACGCCCATGCCGATCAGGTTGGTGCGATGGATGCGTTCGAAACCCTCGGCCACGATCGCCTCCACGCCGGCCAGGCGCACGCCCTTGGCGGCCCAGTCGCGCGAACTGCCCTGGCCGTAGTCGGCGCCGGCGACGATGATCAGCGGCTGGCCGCGGTCCATGTAGGTCTCGATCGCCTCCCACATGCGCATCACCCGGCCTTCCGGCTCGACGCGCGCCAGCGAGCCCTTCTTCACCTTGCCGTCCACCACCGCCATCTCGTTGACCAGGGTCGGGTTGGCGAAGGTCGCGCGCTGCGCCGTCAGGTGGTCGCCGCGGTGGGTGGCGTAGGAATTGAAGTCCTCCTCCGGCAGGCCCATCTTCGCCAGGTATTCGCCGGCGGCGCTGTCGGCCAGGATCGCGTTCGAGGGCGACAGGTGGTCGGTGGTGATGTTGTCGCCGAGCAGGGCCAGCGGGCGCAGGCCGCTGAGCGTGCGCGGCTTGGCCAGCGCGCCCTCCCAGTAGGGCGGGCGGCGGATGTAGGTGCTCTGCGCGCGCCAGTCGTACAGCGGGCTGACCTTGGCGGCGCTCTCGACGCTCAACTTGAACATCGGCTCGTAGACCGCGCGGAACTGCTCCGGCTTCACCGCGGTCTTCACGATCGCGTCGATCTCGGCGTCGCTCGGCCACAGGTCCTTCAGCGTCACCGGCCTGCCGTCGGCGTCGTGGCCCAGCGCATCCTTCTCGATGTCGAAGCGGATGGTGCCGGCGATGGCGTAGGCCACCACCAGCGGCGGCGAGGCCAGGAAGGCCTGCTTGGCATAGGGATGGATGCGGCCGTCGAAGTTGCGGTTGCCGCTGAGCACGGCGGTCGCGTACAGGTCGCGATCGATGATCTCCTGCTGGATCTTCGGGTCCAGCGCGCCGGACATGCCGTTGCAGGTGGTGCAGGCGAAGGCGACGATGCCGAAGCCGAGCTGCTCGAGCTCCGACTTCAGGCCGGCCTCTTCCAGGTACAGCGCGACCGCCTTCGATCCCGGCGCCAGCGAGCTCTTCACCCAGGGCTTGCGGGTGAGGCCGGCGCGGTTGGCGTTGCGCGCCAGCAGGCCGGCGGCGATCACGTTGCGCGGGTTGGAGGTGTTGGTGCAGCTGGTGATGGCGGCGATGATCACGGCGCCGTCGGGCATCAGGCCCTGCATCTCCTGTTCGCGCGCGGCGGCGAGATTGCCGGCGATGCCCTTGGCCGAGAGGTCGGCGGTGGCGACGCGCGCATGCGGGTTGGACGGGCCGGCCATGTTGCGGCCAACGCTCGACAGGTCGAAGGTCAGCGTGCGTTCGTACTGCGCGGTCGCCAGGGCGTCGGCCCACAGGCCGGTGTGCTTGGCATAGGTCTCGACCAGCTTCACCTGCTCATCGCTGCGGCCGGTCAGCTTGAGGTAGTCGATGGTGTTCTCGTCGATGAAGAACATCGCCGCGGTCGCGCCGTATTCCGGCGCCATGTTCGAGATCGTGGCGCGGTCGCCCAACGTCAGCGCCGACGCGCCTTCGCCGCGGAATTCCAGCCACGCGCCGACAACCTTCTGCTTGCGCAGGAACTCCGTCAGCGCCAGCACGATGTCGGTGGCGGTGATGCCCGGCTGCGGCCGGCCCGTCAGCTCGACGCCGATGATGTCGGGCAGGCGCATCCACGAAGCGCGGCCCAGCATCACGTTCTCGGCCTCCAGGCCGCCGACGCCGATCGCGATCACGCCCAGCGCGTCCACGTGCGGCGTGTGGCTGTCGGTGCCGACGCAGGTGTCGGGATAGGCAACGCCGTCGATCACGCCGATCACCGGCGACATCCGCTCAAGGTTGATCTGGTGCATGATCCCGTTGCCCGGCGGGATCACGTCCACGTTCTTGAACGCGAGCTTGGTCCAGTCGATGAAGTGGAAGCGGTCTTCGTTGCGGCGGTCCTCGATCGCCCGGTTCTTCGCGAAGGCCTGCGGGTCGAAGCCGCCGCACTCCACCGCCAGCGAGTGGTCGACGATCAGCTGCACCGGCACCACCGGGTTCACCTGAGCCGGATCTCCGCCCTGGTCGGCGATGGCGTCGCGCAGGCCGGCCAGGTCCACCAGCGCGGTCTGGCCCAGGATGTCGTGGCAGACCACGCGCGCCGGGAACCAGGGGAAGTCGAGGTCGCGCCGGCGTTCGATCAGCTGCGACAGCGAGGCATCCAGCGCAGCCGGATCGCAGCGCCGCACCAGGTTTTCGGCCAGCACGCGCGAGACATAAGGCAGGCCGTCCCAGGCGCCGGGCCGCAGGCGTTCCACCGCGGCGCGGGCGTCGAAAAAATCCAGCGCGGTGCCGGGAAGGGGCTTGCGGAAGTTCGTGTTCATGGGCGGCCGGGTCGAAAGGGGCCGCCATTATCGGTGACCCGGGGACCGGAAGCATCCGCCCGGGACGCGGCGCGCGCCACATCCCGGGCAGGCCGGTTCAGGCCGCGGAGATGCCGGGCACCCCGACGCCGGGGCCAGCGAAGCCCCGGGCACTGGCGGAATCGCCCTGCGCCGCCAGCGCCTGGCTCAGCTCGACCAGGGACTCGCCGCGGGCCGCCGCGCGCAGCATCAGCATCTGCGCCGTGTCGCCGTCGTCCGGTGCCACCGCCAGGCCGAAGGCGAAGTGCAGGCCGCGCGTTGCGGAGCCGGCGGACAGCCGCTGCAGGGCCGCCACCAGGCCCTGCGCGCCGCGGCGCAGCACCGGCGATGGCAGCAGCATCAGCAGCTGGTCGGGCGAGGTGCGGGCCAGCACGACGTCGTCCGGCAGGGCGGCCTGCAGCGTCTGCGCCACCGCCGGCAGGTCGGGACGGCCGTCGCCTTCACCGTGTTCGCCGCGCTGCACGCGCAGGCTGAGCACGCCGATGTCCGGCGCTTCCGAGGCAAGCGCCTCGCTGATCAGCTGGCTCAGGCGCGGGCGGTTGGGCAGTCCGGTTTCGCGGTCGACGAAGGCCAGCACCTCCAGGCGCGCGGCGGCGGCATCGGCCTCTTCCTGGGCGCGGATCGCCGCGCGCGCATCCTTGCCCGCGAAGAAGATCGCAAAGCCCAGGCCCAGCAGCGACAGCAGCACGGTCGGCCGCACCAGCGAACCGGCGTCGAGCAGGTTGCCGGGCGCGCAGAAGGCCGCGGCGTCGAACTGCACCGCCGCCATGCCCGCGTAATGCATGCCGGCCACCGCGACACCCATCGCCAGCGATGCCAGCACGCGCCGGCCGACGTCGGCCCAGGACCGGATCGCCGTGAACGAGGACACCAGCACCAGCGCCGCCGCCGACGCGCCCACCGCGATCAGCACCGACACCGCGAACCAGACCGGGTCGTAGCCCAGGCCCGGATCCATGCGCATGGCCGCCATGCCCGAGTAGTGCATCACGCAGACGCCGGCGCCCATGGCCAGCGCGCCCAGCGTCAGCTTCAGCCGGTTCGGCACCCCGCGCCCCACGATGGACAGCGCCAGCGCCGACACCAGCACCGCCGCCAGCCACGAGAACAGGGTGATGCCCAGGTCGTAACTGACCGGGATCGGCAGCATCAGCGCCGACATGCCGACGAAGTGCATCGCCCAGATGCCGCTGCCCATCGCCAGCGAACCGCCGGCCAGCCATTTCAGCCACTGCTCCCGCCGCGACAGCATGCGCCCGGCGAATTCGATGGCGACATACCCCGCCAGCGCGGCGATCAGCACCGACAGCGCGACGAGGATCGGATCGTAGCTACCCTGCATGGTCTTGCCCCTGTTGGTTGGCCGCGGACGATGCGGTCCGGGCGATACAGGGGCGGTGAGGGCCGGGCGAGTCCGGCGTGAAAGCGTGATGCGGGTCGTCTTTCCGGTGGGGCTACGCGCGCAACGCTACGTCACGCGGATTCTTTGCACGCCTTCAGCGTCCGGGCACACCGGTGAGCCGCGCGCTCAACGCAGCCAGGCTGGCGCGTGCGACAGGGTCGTCGGCCTGGGCGTGCGGTGTGGCCGGGCGACCCTCGCGGTAATACGCGCCGGGCTGCAGCGTCGGCGCATTGATCAGCCCGAGGATGTGGTCGCGACCCTGCGCGACCGTGGATTCCGGCGTCGCGCCCAGGCCGCGCACCATCGTGGTGTCCATGCGCGTGGCCGGATGGGCGGCGACCATCGTGATGCCGGCGCGCGCGAACGACGACGCCAGTTCGCGGGTCATGCTGATCTGGGCGAGTTTGCTCTGGCCGTAGCCGCGGGCGCTGGCGCCGGGCCGCGCCAGCATCACGTCGTCGAAATCAATGGGGTGGGCGCTGCCCGAGGCCACGTTGACGACGCGCGCGGGTGCCGCCGCTTCCAGCGCCGGCCGCAGGCGGTGCACCAGCACCCAGCCGGCCAGGTAGTTCACCGCGAACTGCAGCTCGTGTCCGTCGGCGCTCACCTGGCGCGGCGCTTTCGCGCCCAGCGCGATGCCGGCGTTGTTCACCAGCAGGTGCAGCTTCGGATGCTCGCGGGCGACGCGGTCGGCGAAGGCGTGTACCGCCGCCAGCGAAGCGAAGTCGGCGGCGATGAAGTCGGCGGAGCCCTTGCCGGCCGCGTTGATTTCCGTCGCCAGCGCCTGGCCGCGTTCGGCGCTGCGCCCGTGCACGATCACGTGCGCGCCCTGCGCCGCGAGGCTGCGCGCGAGCTCGCGGCCCAGGCCGTCGGTGGAGCCGGTGACCAGCACGGTCTTGCCGGCCCAGGCCGCCTGGGCCGCCTGGGCCGGTGAGCCCAGGGCCAGCACCAGCCCGACCGCAGGCAGGAGCCGGGCCAGCCGCCGGGCCGCGGCTGCGCAGACGGCGCGGATGGGCGTCGGCCGCATCAGCCCGGGGCGGCCGCCTCGGCCGCGGCGGACTGCGCGTTGTCGCGCTTCGCCATCGACTTGCCGATCGAATAGCCGAACAGGACGACCAGCATCATGACGATGACGGCAGGGATGCCGTACTTCTTCAGCATTGCCAAGGCGGATCCTTCAGGTGGGGGAGTCAGGCAGGGACGTCGAAACTATACGGGGTCGCCGCGGCCGATGCGCGTTTTGCGAAGGCCTCGGCGAAGCCGGCCAGCCGCGTCATCGCCGTCA
Source organism: uncultured Arenimonas sp. (assembly GCA_965650505.1). Taxonomy (GTDB): domain Bacteria; phylum Pseudomonadota; class Gammaproteobacteria; order Xanthomonadales; family Xanthomonadaceae; genus Arenimonas. Next base: position 798 of record CBFGOZ010000150.1, on the reverse strand, counting down.
GGTCGATCGGGTTGCGGAACGGCAGGTGTTCGAGCAGGGCGAACAGCGTCAGTTCGAACAGGGCGATTCGTGCGGCCGGCAGCTGAGTGCGGATCGCCCCCAGGTTTGCGTCGAGCCAGCCCAGGCAGTTGAGCAGGCTGGCGCGGCGCTTGCGCGAGGCCACATCGGGCGGACGTTTTGACACGATCTCGTGGAAGACCACTTCGACCTGCGCCGCCATCGCGTGCGCGACGATCTCGTGCGCGTTCATCAGCAGCGGGCTGTGCGCATCCTCCGCCCAGAACACCCGGGCCTCGCCACCGGGAACATGCCGGGCGATCGCCCGGCAGGCATTCTGGCTGCCCCAGACCGTCGTTTCCCCGACCCGCACCGCCGGCAGCTTGAGCGCGGGATTGCCGGCGAACACCGCCGGATCCTCGCTAAGCAGGTCGATTATCGGCTGCAGCCGATAATCGACGTCCAGCTCGTGTGCCAGCATCCGCACGACGCGGGTGTAGTGGGAACTGCGGCGGCCGATGATCTCGATCATTCGCGGATTCTGCGCCTCCACTTTCGCCCTGACGAGGGTCGATCCGGCCAGGTCCGTCAGCAAGCTGCCGAACGCCGGGTCGCGATGCCTCCGGATCCTCCGCCCGCGCTAACCGCGGAGCCGGTCCACCAGCCCGCCGGCGCGCTCGATGCGCCGCGCCAGCGCCGCGTCCAGGCTGGCCCGCGGGCCCCAGATCTCGATGCCCAGCCGGGCGCGCGACAGGCCGGTGTAGAGCAGCTGGCGCGAGAGGATGCGGTGCTCCGGGTCGG
>CBFGOZ010000149.1:0-6663 GCA_965650505.1 uncultured Arenimonas sp. | reverse complement strand
CCGTCGTCGGCGCCGCCGCGGCCGTAGAGCTTGTCGCCCTTGATCACCGGCTTCCAGGGGCCCAGGTCGTCGGCCCAGCCGGTCATCTCCGGCTGCTTGTCGAGGTGGCCATAGAGCAGCACGCAGTCGTCGCCTTCGCCCGGCACTTCGATGAAGAGCAGCGGCGTGCGGCCCTCCAGCTCGACCACCTCGACCTTCATGCCGGCAATGGGCTGGGCCCTGGCCCAGGCCTCGAACTGCTTCACCGCCGCGTCCATGTAGCCGTTCTCGCGCCACTGCGCGTCGAACATCGGCGACTTGTTCGGGATGCGGATGTACTCGACCAGCTGCGGGACGATGTCGCCATCCCAGGCGTCGGCGATGAATCGGTCGGTCTTGGCGGTGTCCATGGAAAGTCCTTCGTATACCAGGACCGCGATTTTACCCCCTTCGGCCGCCCGTCCGCGGTGAACGGGTAGGAAAGCCCCGACATCCCGGCCCGCGGGCTTCCGAGCCGCGCGCCGGGGAAACGGCGATGGGCACCGGCGGACGGCTTTCCGAGACTGGCCACACCGCCGCGGCATGGGCCCGGCGGCCACCCTTCACGAGGAAGCGCCATGAAGAAGTCGATCCCGCTGCTGTCCCTGCTGTTCTCGGCCCTGCTTGCCGGTGGCGCCTTCGCCGCCGAGGAGAAGGTCAACATCAACACCGCCGACGCCGCCACGCTCGACCGCGTGCTCAACGGCGTCGGCCCCAGCAAGGCCGAAGCCATCGTCGCCCACCGCAAGCAGCACGGCGCCTTCCGCAGCGCCGACGAGCTGTCCGAGGTCAAGGGCATCGGCCTGGCCACCATCGAGCAGAACCGCGACCGCATCACGGTCGGCGGCGGCGCCCCGGCCGCCCGTCCGGCGGCGGCCGGGGCCGCGGCCAAACCCAAGCCCAAGGCCACGCCCGTGTCGAACTGAGCACCCCGGCCCGGCCCTGGCCGGGCCCCTTCCTGCACGCCCTGCGAGGTCCCGATGTCCGCCATCCTGCCCACTCCCGTCCAGCGGCCCGCCCGGCGCAACCGCGACCAGCGCCAGGCGCAGCGGTCGGTGGCCGGGCAGACCTACCTGGTCACGGTCGCCACCCTTTACCGGCGGCCGGTGTTCCTGGACGACGATGCGGCGCGCGCCGTCTGCCGGGTGCATACCGCCACGTGGCCGTGGCGCGATGCCCGGCTGCTGGCCTGGGTGCTGATGCCGGCGCACTGGCAGGGCCTGCTCACCCTGGGCGAACGCGACACGCTTTCGACCCTCGTCGGCCGCTTCAAGGCGCTGACGTCTCGCGCCGTCGAGGACCGGCACCGGGTCAACGGCTGGCTGTGGGGGCGCGGCTTCGGCGACCGCGTGCTGGCCGCCGACGAGGATCCGGTGACGGTGGCGCGGCATGTGGTCGGGCACCCGCTGCGGGCCGGGCTGGTCCAGCGGCTGGGCGATTACGCCTACTGGAATGCCGCCTGGCTGCGGCCGGGCGACGAGGGGCCGGGCTGATCCGTCGCCGCCGGGCCCTGCGCTAGACTGCGCGGCATGATCCTGCCGCGTTACCACATCGCCGCGTCTCGTATCCCCGGTGCCGGCCAGGGCCTGTTCCTCGACGAGCCCGTCGCGCGCGGCCGCATCCTGGTCGCGCCGGACGCGATCCCCGCCACCTACACCTGGGACCAGGTGCGCGCGCAGCCCGATCCGGAGGCGGCGATGGCGGCGACGGTGCGCTGGTTCGAGGACCGCTACACGATCACGCCCGAGTGGCCGGACGAGTGTTACGTCAACCACAGCTTCGAACCGAACGGCCTCTGGCACCTGGGTTTCATCTTCGCCGCGCGGGATCTCGCGCCCGGCGAGGAGCTCACGGTGGACTACCGCCACCTGCTGCCCGAGGGCGAGCAGGAGGTCTTCCGCGACGCCGAAACCGGCGGCGCGATCATCGGTTTCTCCTGGGCCGAATCGCTGGCCCTGAGCACGCGCGGGCTGGCCTCGCTGCAGGCGGCCTGATGCGCCTGGTGCACTTGCCCGCGAACGAATACCGCCGCGAGCGCTGGCGCAACCAGCGCGGCTGGACGCGCGAGGTCTACCGCCATCCCGAGGGTGCCGCCGACTGGTCGTGGCGCGTGTCGATCGCCGAGATCGACCAGGACGCGCCATTCTCCGCCTTCCCCGGCTGCGACCGCGAGCTGGTCCTGCTGGCGGGCGAGGGCATGGACCTGGTGTTCGACGACGGCGAACGCGTGCCGCTGCGGCCGCCGCACGACCGCCTGCGCTTCGCCGGCGAACGTTCCCTGCATGCCGAACTGCATTCGGGGCCGACCCACGATTTCAACCTGATGTGGAAACGCGACGCGGTCGCCGCGACCCTGCTGCACCGGCCGCTGGTCGGCCCGATGGTGTTCTTCGCCGAGCCGCGGGTCACCTGGCTGGTACACCTGATGCAGGGCCAGGCGCAATTCAAGGATCTCAAGCGCCCGCTGTGGCTGGCGCAGGGCGACAGCGTGCTGCTGCTGCCCGATCCCGAAGGCCCTTCGCGCCTGATCCTGGACGGTGGTGGCGAAGCCCTGCTGGTGAAGATCGAACCGCGGGCCGGGGCCTAGCGGTCGTCGCGGGTCCAGACGGCCCCGTCTTCCACCTTCACCGGAAACTTCGGTACCGGTGCGTAGGCCGGCGCGCACAGCGCCTCGCCGCTGCGCAGGTCGAAGCGGGCGCCATGCAGGGTGCATTCCACCTGGTCGCCGTCGATGGCGCCGGCGCTGAGCTCGTAGTCCTCGTGAGTGCACTTGTCCTCGAGCGCGTAGAAGTCGCCGTCCAGGTTCACCACCAGGATCGCGGTGTCGCCGTCCCAGGCCACGCGCGATTCGCCGGGCAGCAGCTCCGACGTCGCGCAGACGCGGACCCAGCCGCTCACAGCGGCTTCTCCAGCACCTCGAAGCGCAGGTCGTCGCGCCGCGGCAGGCCGAAGCGCTCGTCGCCATAGGGGAAGGGCTTGAACTGCCCGGTGCGCCGGTAGCCCCGGCGTTCGTAGAAGGCGATCAGCTCGTCGCGGATGTCGATCACCGTCATGCGCATCACGGTCTGGCTGAAGTCCTCGCGCGCGATGCGTTCGGCTTCGGCCAGCACCTGCTTGCCGATGCCGCCGCCCTGCAGGCCGGGCACCACCGAGAACATGCCGAAATAACCGGCCCCGTCCTCGACCGCCACGTGGGCGCAGGCCAGCAGCGCGCCCCCGCGTTCGGCCAGCAGGACGACGCTGCGCGGCCGCGCGATCTGCGCCAGCACGTCGTCGGCGCCGGTGCGCCGGCCGTCGAGGAAATCGGCCTCGGTGGTCCAGCCGGCACGGCTCGGTTCCCCGCGATAGGCGGATTCGACCAGGGCGACGACGGCGTCGACGTCGGCGGGCGTGGCGGCGCGGAAGGACAGGGCGGTCATCGGTCGGCGGCGGTGGGCAGCGGCGGGGCGCCCATCATCGCCGAAAACTCCCGGCCGGTCTCAGCGCGCCACCGCCCGCCGCACCAGTTCGTAGGCGGCTTCCTGCACCTCGGCGCGCGCGGTGCCGGTGCCGGAATTGCTCATCACCGCGACCGCGATGCCGTGCTCGGGAACCAGCATGAAGAAGGCCGCGGCGCCGGGCTGGGTCCCGCCGTGGTGCAGCACGCGGGTAGGGCGGGATTCGCCCAGCAGGCGGGTCGAGGTGTCGATGCGCCAGCCGACGCCGTAGTTCTCCGGATTCATGCGGCCGTCGGCCAGGGCCAGCGGCGTCCACAGCGCCTGCTTGCCGCGCGCGGACACCAGGTCATCGCCGAGCAGGGCCAGGCCCAGCCGGGCCAGGTCGCTGGGCGTGGCCACCAGGCCGCCGCCGGCGATCTTGTAGCTGGAGTCGATCGGGTAGGCCTGCGTGTAGCGGCCGTCTTCAGCCTGGTAGAAGGCCACGCGGCCCGGCATGTCGCCGGCGCGGTCCACGGCGGTCGCGGTCATTCCAGCCGGCGCGAACACTTCGCGCTGCAGCAGCGTCTCGAAGGGCAGGCCGCTGGCCGCCTCCATCTGCCGCGACAGCAGCGAATAGCCGAAGGTGGAATAGAGGAAGCCGGTGCCGGGCGCGAAACGCGGCGCATCGTCGATGAACAGCTCCAGGCCTTCGGCGACGCTGGCGTAGGCCTTGCGCGAGTAGTTCTCGTGCCAGCCCGGCCACCAGGCCGGCAGGCGCGAATAGTGCCGGATGCCGCCGCGGTGCGAGGCCAGTTCGCGCGCGGTGATGGCCTGCAGCGCGGCGGGCAGCTCCGGCAGGTGCATCGAGATCGGCGCGTCCAGGTCGATGCGCCCCGTCTCCGCCAGCCGCACCAGGGCGATCGCCGTGATGGGCTTGGCCACGCTGCCCGTGCGGTAGCGCGAATCCACTGTCGCTGCCCGGCCCGTTTCAATCCCGGCCAGTCCGGTCGCGCCGGCCCAGCGCAGTTCGCCGTCGAAGACGATGGCCGCGGAAAGCGAGGGCAGGCCCGCACGCTCGCGGCTTTCGACCAGGCTCCGGGAGAAATCGGCGGCGAGGGCAGGCGACAGCCCGGACCCGCTGCGCTGCTCGACCTGTGCCGGCATCGCCGGCAGCGCCTGCGTGGGCGCCTGCCAGCGGGCGATGAAGACGAGGCTCGGTCCGGCCAGCAGGGCGCCGACCAGGAGCAGGCGCAGCGTGTGGCGCAGCAGCCGCCGCGGAAGGCTGGGGCGGGTGGCGGAGTTGGAATCACTCATCGACGGTGCCCGGAAGGAATCGTGGAAGGCACTATCCCCCGCACGCCCCGCCGACATACCTGCCGGAAGTCAGAAAATCCGCGGCCGGACGTCAGCCGCGGTCAGGCCAGCAGCCGGCGTACCTTGCCGATGGCCGCGGCCAGCTGCTCGATCTCGACGTGGGTGTTGTAGAAGGCCAGCGAGGCGCGGCAGGTCGCCGGCACGCCGAAGTGGGCCATCAGCGGATGCGCGCAGTGGTGGCCGGAGCGCACCGCGATGCCCTCCAGGTCGAGCAGGGTCGCCAGGTCGTGGGCATGCGCGCCCTCGACCAGGAAGCTGATCACCGCCGCCTTGCCGGGCGCGGTGCCGAAGATGCGCAGGCCCTCGATGGCCGACAGTTCGCGGGTGGCGATCTCCAGCAGCGCCTGCTCGCGCGCCTCGATCTGGTCCATGCCGATGCCGCGCAGGTAGTCGACCGCGGCGCCCAGGCCGACCACGCCGGCGATGTTGGGCGTGCCGGCCTCGAACTTGTGCGGCGGGTCGTTGAACACCGTCTTCTCGAAGCGCACTTCCTTGATCATCTCGCCGCCGCCGATGAAGGGCGGCATCTCGCGCAGGTGCTGGCGCCGCGCCCACAGGCCGCCGGTGCCGGTCGGGCCCAGCATCTTGTGGCCGGTGAAGGCGTAGAAGTCGCAGCCCAGCGACGGGATGTCCACGGCGCGGTGCGGCAACGCCTGCGAGCCGTCCACCAAGGTCACCACGCCGCGCTTGCGCGCCTCGCGGCAGATCTGCGCGACAGGATTCACCGTGCCGAGCACGTTCGACACATGGGTGAAGGCGAGCAGCTTCACTTCGCCGGTGAGCTTGGCGCGCAGGTCGTCCAGGTCGAGTTCGCCGCTGGGCGTGATCTCGACCACCTTGATCTTCGCGCCCGTGCGCTCGGCCACCAGCTGCCAGGGCACGATGTTGGCGTGGTGCTCCATGCGCGTCAGCAGGATCACGTCGCCGGCCTTGAGCCGCGGCAACGCCCAGCTGTAGGCCACCAGGTTGATGCCGAAGGTGGTGCCCGAGGTCAGCACCAGCTCGTCGCCCGGCACGTTGAGGAAGGCCGCCAGCCTGGCGCGCGCGCCTTCGTAGGCTTCGGTGGCCTCGCTGCCCAGCGCGTGCACCGCGCGCGAGACGTTGGCGTTGTGCTCGCGGTAGAAGGCGTCCACCGCGCGGATCACCGCCTGCGGCTTCTGCGAAGTGTTGGCCGAATCCAGGTAGACCAGGGGCTTGTCGTGCACCTGCCGGGTCAGCACCGGGAAATCGGCGCGGATGCGCAGCCAGTCGGGGCGGGGGCTCATGCGTTCGCGTCCTTGCGGTCCAGGCGTTCGGTGATGCGGGCGCCGAGGGTGTCGGCCAGCGCGGCGTCGTCCAGCACCGCCAGTGGTTCGCGCAGGAAGGCCTGGACCAGCAGCCGGCGCGCCTGGTCGGCGCCGAGGCCGCGGCTGCGCAGGTAGAACAGCGCGGTCTCGTCGAGCCGGCCGACGGTGGCGCCGTGCGCGGCCTTCACCTCGTCGGCGTGGATGACCAGCACCGGCTGGCTGTCGATCTCGGCGTTCTCCGACAGCAGCAGGTTCTTGTTCGACAGGTTGGCGTCGCTGCCGTCGGCGCCGGCCTGGATCAGGATGCCGCCGTGGAAGACCGCGCGTCCGCGCTGGTCGGCCAGGCCGCGCCAGGGCAGTTCGCAGCGGGTGTCGCGGGCCTGGTGTTCGATGCCCAGGCGGGTGTCGAGGTGCCGGCGGCCGTCGGCCAGCAGCACGCCGCCCGCGATCGCGGTCGCGCCTTCGCCCTGCAGGGCGATGTTGAGCTCGTGCCGCGACAGTCCGGCGCCGAGCTCGAGGTCGGCGCGGCGGTATTCGGCGCCGGAGCCGAGCACGGCGTCGGTGCGGGC
>CBFGOZ010000148.1:0-6713 GCA_965650505.1 uncultured Arenimonas sp. | reverse complement strand
ACCGGCATCTGGCAGTCCATCAGCACCAGGTCCAGGTTGCCCTGCACCATGCGCTCGAGCGCCTTGGCGCCGTTGTCGGCGGTTTCGCAGGTCAGTCCCAGCAGGCCCACCAGGCGCTGGGCCACCATCAGGTTCACCGGGTTGTCCTCGACCAGCAGGATGCGGCCGCGCAGGCGGCCGGTGCGCGGCGCGCCGGCTTCGCCGGGCTCGTCGCCGGCCCCGGTGACCAGGGTGCGCTCGGGCGCGGCCGGCGCGTCGTCCTCCGGCCTGGCGGCGGCCTGGGCCGAGAGGAAGTTGGTGAGGCTGCTGCGCAGTTCGGCGCCGCCGATGGCGCGGGACAGCATCATCGCGTGCGGGCCCTGGGCCAGCTCCGCGGCGGCGGGTTCGTCGCCCTGCAGGTAGACCACGCGCAGGTCCTCCAGTTCCGGGGTGCGGCGCAGGTTGCGGTGCAGGGCGATCGCGGTGCTGCGCACGCTGTTGAGGTCGACGAGCATCAGGTCGAAGCTCCAGGTCGCGCCGCGGCTGAGCGCGGTGCGCAGGCGGGTCAGGGCGTCCTGCGTGGTTTCGGTCTGGGTCAGGGTGACGCCCCAGCCCGGCGCGGCCTGGCCCAGGCGCTGGCGCAGGCCGGCGTCGGTGCTCAGCAGCAGGATGCGGGCGCCGTTGAGGTCGCTGCGGGAGCCCTGGATGTCGCCGGCGGCCTTGAGCAGCGGCACCTCGAACCAGAAGGTCGAGCCGCGGCCGGGTTCGGATTCCACGCCGATGCTGCCGCCCATCAGGTCGACGATGCGCTTGCAGATCACCAGGCCCAGGCCGGTGCCGCCGTACAGGCGCGTGGTGGACGCGTCGGCCTGGCTGAAGGCGCGGAACAGGCGCGCGTCCTTGTCGATGCCGATGCCGGTGTCGGTGACCTCGAAGCGCAGCTCGTGCTGGGTGCGGCTTTCGCCGCGGCGGGTCACCGCCAGGGTCACCGAGCCACGTTCGGTGAACTTCACGGCATTGCTGAGCAGGTTGGTCAGCACCTGGCGCAGGCGCACCGGGTCGCCGCGCACGGCCAGGCGCACGGCCGGGTCCATCTGCAGGTTCAGGCGCAGGCCCTTGGATTCGGCCGGCTTCTCCATCAGGCGGATCACCGAGTCCAGCAACTCGCGCAGGTTGAAGCTGGTGGTCTCCAGGGTCACCTTGTTGGCCTCGAGCTTGGAGTAGTCGAGGATGTCGTCGACGATGCGCTGCATCTGCCGGGCCGAGGTGTAGGCGGTGCGCACGATGTCCATCTGGTCGGCCTGCAGGCGCGAGCTCATCAGCAGGTCGAGCATCGGGATGATGCCGTTGAGCGGCGTGCGGATCTCGTGGCTCATGGTGGCCAGGAACTCGCCCTTGGCCATCATCGCCGCCTCCGCGGCCTGCTTGGCTTCGGTCAGTTCGCGCTCGAGGCGGCGGTGCAGGGCCAGTTCTTCCTGCAGCGCGTTCACTTCCCGGGTCTGTTCGCCGGTCTGCTGCGCGGCCTGCACCAGGGCGCGGTTGCGCAGGTGGAAGGCACGCCAGAGCCCGGCGATGCCGGCCACCGCCAGCAGCGCCGCGACCAGGGCCAGGGTCTGCCAGAGCCAGTTGTCGCTGAAATGGCCCATCGCGGCGGCGGCGGCCGCGCCAGCCGCGCCGGCGATCGCCAGCCAGCGGACGATCAGGGCGTCGTTGGGTTTCGGGTTGGCCGGGAACATGCTCAGAGCACCGCCTGCTGGAAGTCGAAGTCCATGTCGCGCTCGGCCTGCTGCACCAGGTTGCCCTGGATGAAATCGATGCCGCTCATCCACAGCGTGGCCGCGGCCTGTGCGTCCTCGACGCCGTGGCCGATGACCTCCAGGCCCCGCCGGTGCGCGCGGTCGATCAGTACCTTCAGCTCGTCGCGCAGGGTGCCCGACAGGGCCGTGCTGGTGTACTTGCGCGCCAGCTTGACGAAGCCCAGCGGCAGTTCGTCGAGCAGGCGCTCGGCGTCGGCGCCGGATTCGAACTGGCTCAGGCAGAACTGCACGCCGTCGTCGACCATCATGTCGCAGAACTGGCGCACGGTGGCGGCGTGGATGGCCGCGTCCTCGAGCCGCAGCTCGATCACGATCGAGGTCCCCGGCACGTCGTGCGCCACCAGCTCGGACTTGAGCCAGGTCGCCTGGCCCGGATCGGCGAGGGTCAGCGCCGACTGGGTGACGAACAGGCGCAGCGGCCGGCCCTCGGCGCGGCGGTCGCGGATCAGCTTCATGGACGCCTGCAGCACCCAGCGATCGATGTCGAGGATGAAGTCGCCGCGTTCGGCCAGCGGGATCACCTCGGCGGCGGGCAGCAGCTTGCCGTCGGTGCCGCGCAGGCGCAGCAGCACCTGGTACTGCGAATCGTCGCTGCCGGCCACCGCCACCACGGGCTGGTAGAGCAGCTCCAGGCTGTTGAGGGCGATCGCCTCGCGGATCTGCTTCACCAGCGCGGCCTCGCGCACCGCCTCGGTCGGTTTCACCGGCTCGAAGCGCTTCAGGCCCTTCTCCTGCGTGCGCGCCTCGCGCGCCATGCGCTCGACCGCGTTGAGCAGCGCCGCCTGGTCCGGGAACCGATGCCTGAGCCCGCAGATGCCCACCGACACCCGCAGCCGCAGCGGATGGCCCTGCACGCTGAAGGGGTGCTGCACCAGGGCGCTGCGCAGCTGGGTGGCCAGCGCCTCCAGCCCCGCCTCGTCGCGGCCGGCGTCCAGGATCAGGAAGCTGCCGTCGCCGAAGCGCGCCACCGGGGTCGGCTGCGCGTGTTCGCCCAGCAGCTTGCCCACGTGCACCAGCAGCTGCTCCAGCGCGGTCAGGCCGAGCCGGTCGCGCAGCAGGTTGACGCTTTCGATTTCCAGGAACAGGGCGCCGCCGGGGCTGTGGTCGCCGGCGTCGGCCAGCAGGTCGTCCAGGCTTTCGAGCAGCTGCTCGCGGGCGTACAGGCCGGTGTCGGGATGGCGGCCGACCGCGCGCTGGCGGCGGGTCTCGAGCGAGCGGTGGCGGCTGACGCGGTTGTGCACGGCCGCGATCAGGTGCTTGGGCCGCACCGGTTTGGCGATGAAGTCGTCGCCGCCGGCCTCGAGCACCTCGAACTGCGCGTCCGGATCCGATTCGCCCGACAGGAAGACGATGGGCGTGTGCAGGAAGGGCTCCTGGTCGCGGATCAGCACCGTCAGCTCCATGCCGTTGGCATGCGGCATGTGCAGGTCCATCAGGATCAGGTCGGGGTTGAACTGGTGCAGGGCCTGCAGCACGTCCAGCGGCTCCAGAACCACCTGGGTCTCCATGCCGGCATTTCGCAGGATGCCTTCGGCGAACAGCGCCTGGCTGCGGTCGTCCTCGACGATCAGCACCCGGTAGGGGGCGTCGCTGCCGGGGTTGAGCAGCTGGGCCAGGCGCTTGAGCACGTCGTTGGCGCCGTTGGGCTCGACCACCAGGGCGTCGACGCCGGCGCGGCGCGCGCTCAGGCGCAGGGCGATGTCGTCGGCCTCGGCCAGCGCGACCAGCTTGACCTTCTGCGGGCCGCGTTCGCTGGCGGCGCGCACGGTCTGGCCGATGGCCTCGAGCTGGTCGCTGAAGGCCGCGTCCACCAGGGCCAGGTGCGCGGGCAGGGCGCCGAGGAGTTCCTGCAGTTCCTCGGCGTCGGCCAGCAGTTCGACCTCGTAGCCCAGGGCCTCCATGCGCTGGTCGAGTTCCAGCGAAAGCGGTCCGTGGTCGGTGAGGTGGTAGACGCGGACGCCGGTGACGGGGCTGGGGCCGGACTCGGTCATGGCGGGCGCCTGGCGGGGGGGCGGCGCCGGCGCGGGCGCCGGTGCCGGCCGGGGCGGAGACGCCGTCCTGGCGGCGACCGCCGGTGCGGCGGGCGTGGGCGCCGGCGCGGCCTTGGGGCCGGCCTTGAGCGTCGGCACGCCGGCGTCGGCCGGCGCGGGCGAGGCGGCTTCCTCCGCGGGTGTGGCGACCACGGGTTCGGGTACCGCGGCGGGTGCGACCGCGGTCGGCGCATCGTCGCCCCAGCGGCGCCAGTAGTTGGGCGGCGGCGTTTCGGCGCGGCCGGCGTGCTCGATGCGGCGGCTGGCGGCGGATTCGATCGCCGGTTCGCTCGACATCGGCACCGCGGCGCCGATGTCCTCGACCAGGTGCCAGAGCCGCTCGCCCAGCGCCGGGTCGGGCAGGGCCTGCTGCACCAGGGTTTCGCCCAGCAGCGCCTGCATCTGGCCGAAGTGGCGGCTGGCGTCGTCCAGGCCGTGGCGCCCGCAGGCGTCGCCCAGGAACCGTGCGTCGTCGTGCATCAGGGCCAGGCCGTTGATGTCCCAGCCTTCCTGCAGGAACCGGTGCAGGCGCCGGCCGATGGTTTCCACGCGCCGGGGCAGCAGGCGCAGGAATGCGTGGCGGTGTTCGGCGAGTCTGGACTCGTCGTGCGGATTCATCGCGTGGCCCCCGGTTGGCCTTGGATTATGCCCCCGGGGCTGGCGGCTGTCAGGGTGTCGGCGGTCATGCGCGAGGCAACGCCGGGGACGCGCGCTACCGGACAGCGGAGGCCGTCACGTGGCGGCGACACCCGCCGGCGCACGTCGCCGTCGCCACAGCCAGCGCAGGACCAGCAGTGCCGGCAGCGCGATCAGGGCCAGCACGCCCAGCAGCACCACCAGGGCCAGCCACGGGTGCGCGAACACCAGGGCGAGCGCGCCGACGGCGGCCGCGTCCTCGCCCAGCGACGCGGTCCAGTTCGACAGCGGCTCGGGCGAGGCATTGATCAGGGCCCGGGTGCCGGCCTTGATGGCGTGGGTGGTCAGTGCCGCGCCCGCGCCCAGGGCCAGCGCGCCGGTGCCGAGCTGGCCGTCGTCGGACAGGGTCGCGGCGGCCAGGAAGGCGCCGGCGGGCACGCGGGCCAGGGTCTGCAGCAGGTCCCAGCCCGAGTCCACGCCGGGGATCTTGTCGGTGGCGAACTCCACCAGGGCCAGGGCGCCGGCGGTGCCCATGACCCAGGGCGACATGGTCACCTGCAGGGCGGCCGGCAGCTCGACCCAGCCCAGCAGGCCAGCCAGGCCGATGCCGAACACGGTGAGGTAGGCGCGCACGCCGGCGAGGCAGGCCAGGGCCAGGCCCAGGGCGAAAATATGCGCTTCGGTCATGGCCACGCTCCCGGAAGGTGACGGCGATCACAGTATAGTGGCCCTCCGCCTTGACGAGGATGGAGCGCCCGGGCTTAGTTCGGCATCCCCCCGCACGGCCCCCCTCCGACGACTGCCCATGGCTTCGACCGGCCCCGACAAACCGCGCTTCGTGATCGTGCCGCACCGGCCCTATGCCCGGGTGCTGCTCGGCATCGGCCTGGTGCTGTGGCTGGCGTCGGTGATCGGGACCTGGATGCTGGCCAGCCGCCTGGCCGCGCCCAGCCTGGCCAAGGCCAAGGCCGAGCTGCAGGTCACCAGTCGCCGCGCCAACGAAGCGGAGGCCTTGGTGAAGCAGCTGCGCCAGAACGTCTCCACCCTGCGCCGCAGCGACCAGATCAGCCGCAGCGCCAACACCGAACTGCAGGCCAGCCTGGCCGAGCGCGAAGAGGAAGTGTCCGGCCTGCGCGCCGACGTCGCCTTCTACGAACGGCTGGTCGGCGCCACCGGCCAGCGCCGCGGCCTGAGCGTTCACGAGGCGGTGTTCGCGCCCGAAGAGGGCGGCACCTGGCGCTACACCGTCACGCTGACCCAGAACCTCAACCGCGGCGCGATCAGCAAGGGCGAGGCGCGCCTGTCGGTCGAGGGCGTCAGCAACGGGCGGCTGCGCAGCCTGCCCTGGGAAACGTTGGTACAGAAGCCGGGCGCACCCGGACAGCCGTTTTCGTTCCGCTATTTCCAGCAGCTGGAGGGCAGCGTGATGCTGCCGGAAGGCTTCACCCCCCAACGCGTCCGGGTGCAGCTGCGCTCGGACGGCAGCACCGTGGACCAGGCCTTCCCCTGGCAGGCCGAGACGCCACGAGGAGATTGACCATGTTCGGCAGCGACAAAAAATCCCCCCGCAACGGCAACCATGCCGTCGAAACCCTGGTCGGCCCGCGCGCGGTGATCCGCGGCGACGTCACCTTCACCGGCGGCCTTTACGTCGAGGGCGCCATCCACGGCAAGGTGCAGGCCGAGGACGGCAGCGCCGCGGTCATCACCATCGCCGACACCGGCCACGTCGAGGGCGAGGTGTTCGCGCCGGTCGTGGTCATCAACGGCCGCATGACCGGCGACGTGCACGCCGGCGAGCGCATCGAGCTGGCCGCCAACGCCCGGGTCAACGGCAACATCTACTACAAGGTGGTCGAGATGGCCGCCGGCGCGATGATCACCGGCCGCCTGATCCATGCCGACGCGCCCCTGGCCCAGCTCACCGGCCCGGACGCCCCGGCTGCCGCCGTTGCCCGCGTGAAGGCCAAGGCCGAGGCGCAGGAAGCTTGAATCCGGCCCCGCCAGCGCCCATCTTGGCGGGCATGGATCCCACGCCCAGCTACCAGAGCCTCGAGACCCCGCTCGAGTTCACCGCCGCCGCGGCCGCCAAGGTCGCGCGCCTGATCGCCGAAGAAGGCAATCCGGCCCTGAAGCTGCGCGTGTACATCACCGGCGGCGGCTGCTCGGGCTTCCAGTACGGCTTCGAGTTCGACGAGCAGCAGGGCGAGGACGACCTGGCCCTGCAGCGCGACGGCGTCACCCTGCTGGT
>CBFGOZ010000147.1:0-6799 GCA_965650505.1 uncultured Arenimonas sp. | reverse complement strand
GGCCTGGCGCTGGCTGTCGTTGAAGTAGGCCGGCACGGTGATGACGGCCTCGGTGACGGCCTCGCCCAGGTAGGCCTCGGCGGTCTTCTTCATTTTCTCGAGCACGCGCGCGCTGATTTCCTGCGGCGCCATCTTCTTGCCGTCGTTGGTCGCGACCCAGGCGTCGCCGTTGTCGTGGGCGACGATGCCGTAGGGCACCAGGTCGAGGTCCTTCTTCACTTCGGCGTCGGTGAACTTGCGGCCGATCAGGCGCTTGACCGCGTAGAAGGTGTTCTTCGGGTTGGTGACGGCCTGGCGCTTGGCCGAGGCGCCGACGATGACCTCGCCGTCCTTGGTGAAGGCGACGATGGAGGGCGTGGTGCGGTCGCCCTCGGAGTTCTCGATGACCTTGGCCACGCCGCCTTCCATCACGGAGACGCAGCTGTTGGTCGTGCCCAGGTCGATGCCGATGATCTTGCCCATGATGGTGCTCCCTAAGAGATCTGGATTTTGTCGGTGGCGGCGGGGGCCGCGGCTGGTTTCAAAATGGGGGCCACAGTGTTGCGTTCAAGGCCCTGACGGCGCTCAGCCGGCGGCGACGACCACCAGCGCGGGGCGCAGCAGGCGGTCGTTCAGCACGTAGCCCTTCTGGAACACCTGGACCACGGTGCCGGGCGCCGCGTCGGGCGCCGGGATCTGGCTCACGGCCTGGTGCCAGGCCGGGTCGAAGGCCTCGCCCTGCGGATCGAGCTGGCGCATGCCGTTGTCCTCGCCCACCTTCAGCAGCTGGCGGCGCGTGGCCTCCAGGCCTTCCTTGAGCGGTCCGGTGTCGGCCGCCGCGGCCACCAGGCCGGCCTCGAGGCTGTCGAGCACCGGCAGCAGGTCCGACAGCAGGCGTTCGTTGGCGAAACGGCGGGCCTGGTCGACGTCGCGGGCCAGGCGCTTGCGCTGGTTGTCCAGTTCGGCGCGTTCGCGCAGGGCTTCTTCGCGCAGGTTGCCCAGGGCGGTGCGCAGCTGCTCGAGCTCGGCGCTCAGGTCACCCGCGGTTTCCGGGGCGAGGTCGTCGGCGGGCGCCTGGGCGCCCGGGAGGGGATCGTCTCGATGCATGGGATTTTCCGGTATTGCCCCGCGTCCTGCGGGGGTCGCAGGGGCTTATGGGGCCGGAGCCTCGGGATTCAAGGCGGCCCCCAGCAGGTCCGCGGTCGCCTGGACCATCGGAATGACGCGGTCGTAGGCCATGCGGGTCGGACCGATCACGCCCAGCACGCCCAGCACCCGGCCGTTGGCCCCGTAGGGGGCGGTGACCACGGTGCAGGCGTCCAGCGGCGCCAGACCGGTTTCCTCGCCTATGAAGACCCGCACGCCCTGGGCGTGCAGCGTGCGCTCGAGCAGCTGCAGGATCTCGCGTTTGCGGGAAAAGGCCTCGAACAGCTCGCGCAGCCGCTCCAGGTCCGACAGCTCCTGCACGCCCATCAGGCGGGTCTGGCCGGCCAGCAGCATGTCCTCTTGGCTGCCGGGCGCGCCGCCCAGGGCCTGCTCCGACAGCTCGACCGCGGCCGAAAGCAGCCGGTCCATCTCGCTGCGGGTCTCGCGCAGGTCGCGCAGCAGCGTGGCCCGGATCTCGTGCAGGGGCCTGCCGGCGAAATGGCTGTTGAGGTAGTTGGCGGTCTGTTCCAGCTCGGACGGCGTGTACGGCCGGCGCGGGGTGATGATGCGGTTCTGGACCTCGTTGTCGGTGAACACCAGGATCACCAGCACCCGGTTCCCGTCCAGCGCCACGAAGTCGATGTGGCGGAAGGCGAACTGTCCCCGCTGGGGCACCGTGACCACGCCCACGAACTGGCTCATCGCCGAGAGGATCTCGCTGGTGTTCGACAGCAGGGCTTGGGTGCCGGCGCCGGCTGGCAGCTGGGCGCGCAGCTGGTTCACCTCGGTGTCCTGCAGCGGCTTCATCTGCAGCAGGCTGTCCACGAACACCCGGTAGCCCTGGGCGGTGGGCACCCGCCCGGCCGAGGTGTGCGGGGCCGACACCAGGCCGATCTCCTCGAGGTCGGACATGATGTTGCGGATGGTCGCCGGGCTCACGTCCAGGCCCGAACTGCGGGCCAGCGTGCGCGAGCCCACCGGCTCACCGTCCCGGATGTGCTGGGAGATGAGCGTGCGCAGCAGGCGCCGGGCGCGGGGATCGAGGCTGAGGTCCATGTCCACTTGATAAGGCCGGCCGGGTTCCGGCGCAAGCCGGCATTGTCCTACGTCCGGCGCCGGCCCGGTCGGCTGGCGCGGCGCCGGGGGGCAGCGAAACCTTGGCGCTTTCAGGCAAAATCGCCCGGCCCATGATCAGCCTGCTCAGCCTCAAGGATTTTGCCGTCGTCTCCGCCGCCGAACTGGCCTTCGGGCCGGGCATGACCGTGGTCTCCGGCGAAACCGGCGCCGGCAAGTCCCTGCTGGTGGATGCGCTGATGTGGCTCACCGGCGCCCGCGCCGACGCCGGCATCGTCCGGCACGGCGCCGAGCGCGCCGAACTGGTGGCCGGGTTCGACCTGGCCGACGCGCCGGCCGCCCTGGCCTGGCTGCGCGAGAACGAGATGGACGACGGCCTGGAGTGCCAGCTGCGGCGGGTGATCCGGGCCGATGGCGGCTCGAAAGCCTGGATCAACGGGCGACCGGCGACCCTGGCCCAGCTGTCCGAACTGGGCGCCTTTCTGGTCGAGATCCACGGCCAGCACGAACACCAGGCCCTGCTCGACCGGGGCCAGCAGCTGGCCCTGCTCGACGCCTTCGGCCGCCACGAAGCGCTGCTGGCCGAGGTCCGCGAACACGCCCGCCGCTGGGCCGAGCTCGACCGCGAGCTGGCCGACCTGGCGCGCGCCGGCGACGTCGGCGAACGCGTGGCCTGGCTGCAGCACCAGGTGGACGAACTGGCGCGCGAGAACCTCGATGCCACCGACCTGGAACAGCTCCAGGCCGCCCACCGCCGCCAGGCCAATGCCGCCGGCCTGCTGCAGGGCTGCGAAACCGCCCTCGCCCGCCTCGCCGGCGACGACGGTCTGTCGCTGGGCCGCGCCCTGCACCAGGTCATCGCCGAACTATCGCGCCTGAGCGGCGACGAGCCGCGCTTGGCCGAGGTCGTGGCCCTGCTGGAGTCGGCCGACATCCAGCTGGCCGAAGCCGGTGCCGGCCTCGAACGCATCCGGGACGACTTCGACCTGGACCCGGCCCGCCTGCAGCAGCTCGAGGACCGCCTGGCCCGCCTGCACGAACTGGCCCGCAAGCATCGTCTGCCGATCGAGGGCCTGGCCGGCCGCCGCGACGCCCTGCAGGCCGAACTCGAGGGCCTGGCCGACGCCAGCGGCCGCGCCGAACGCCTGGGACGCGATCGCCAGCAGGCGGCCTCGGACTGGGCCGCGGCCGCCGCGAAACTGACGAAGTCCCGCGCCACCGCCGCCACGAAGCTGGGCAAGGCAGTCGCCGCCCTGATGGCCGAACTGGGCATGGGCGGCGGCGTGTTCAGCGTGCTGCTGGAGCCCCAGGACTCCACCCGCCCTCTGCCGCAGGGCGCCGAACGCTGCGAATTCCAAGTCTCGGCCAACCCGGGCCAGCCGCCGCGGCCGCTGCGCAAGGTGGCCTCGGGCGGCGAGCTGGCGCGCATCAGCCTGGCCATCGAAGTGGCCGCGCTGGGCCTGGACGCGGTGCCGACCATGGTCTTCGACGAAGTGGACACCGGCATCGGCGGCGCGGTGGCCGAGGTCGTGGGCCAGAAGCTGCGGGCCCTGGGCGCCGAGCGCCAGGTGCTGTGCGTGACCCACCTGCCCCAGGTCGCGGCCCAGGGCCACCATCATTTCCAGGTCAGCAAGGCCGTCGCCGGCACCCGTACCCACAGCGCGGTGACCCCGCTCGACGACAAGGCCCGGATCGAGGAGCTCGCGCGTATGCTCGGCGGCGTCGAGATCACCAAGGAGGTGCGGGCGAACGCGAAGCAGATGCTGTCCCGCGCCCAGGCCGGCTGAGCCGGCGCCGCGTTATTTCTTCTTCTTGGGCCGCACGTAGAGCACCAGCGAGTGCTCTTCGATCACGTAGCCGTGTTTGGCGGCGATCTCGGTCTGCAGGCGCTCGATCTCGGGGCTGGTGAACTCGATCACCTTGCCCGACTCGACGTCGACCATGTGGTCGTGGTGCTGGCCGCGGTCGAGTTCATAGACGGCCTGGCCGCCCTCGAAGTTGTGCTTGAGCACCAGGCCCGCGGCCTCGAACTGGGTGAGCACGCGATAGACGGTGGCCAGGCCGATGTCGTCGCCCTTGTCCATCAGGTGCCGGTAGATGTCCTCGGCGGTGAGGTGCCGGGGGCTGGACGACTCGAGCACGTCGAGGATGCGGATGCGGGGGTGCGTGACCTTGAGGCCGGCCTTGCGCAGGTCCTGCGATTCCATGGTTTCTCCCTGAATGCCTTCCGTCGAACGGTCCATCGCGGCCGGCTGGCGGCTGCGGTCGGTAGTGTATCATCGGCCCGTCTTCGATCCGGACCACCACCGCAATGCGCAAGGCCTTCACGCTCGTCCTCGCCGCCCTCCTGATGTCCGGCTGCGGCATCGTCTACCGGCAGCCCGTGTTCCAGGGCAACCTGCTGGAATCCAAGAACGTCGAGCAGCTCAAGGAAGGCATGAGCCGCCAGCAGGTGTTCAGCCTGCTCGGCTCGCCGCCGGTGGCCGATCCCTTCCACCAGAACCGCTGGGACTACGTCGCCACCGAGCGCCGCCGGGTCGGCAAGACCGAGATCAAGACCCTGACCCTGTATTTCGACGGCGACGCCCTGGCGCGCTGGGAAGGCGAATATTTCCCGGAGGCCGACAAGGCCCTGTCGGCGGAGATGCGCCGCTTCGGCAACCTCGCCCGCGACAAGGACAAGCCGCGCGTGCGGCCTAGCGGCGGCTGAGTTTCGCCTCGGTTTCGGCGCGCCGCCGGCGCGCCTGTTTCGGATCGGCCAGCAGCGGCCGCAGTATCTCGACCCGGTCGCCGGCGTGCAGCGGCGTCTGCGGTGTCACCGCGCGACCGAATACGGCCAGCCGTGCCGGATCCACCACCAGGCCCGGCAACCGCTCCGGCATCGCGGCCGCTTCCAGCGCATCGGCGACACAGGCCCCCGCCGGCAGTTCGACCCGCACCGCGGTGCAGCGGTCCGGCAGGGCGTAGACGACCTCGACCCGGATCGGGGCGACCATGTCAGGCCCGGTCCGCCTCGCGGCAGAAGTCGTCCACCATCTTGTCGGCCAGGCCCTGGAAGCCGATGGCCAGGGCTGTGCCCAGCACCGCGCCGGCGACGTCGAAGTCCAGGCTCAGCGAGACCTTGCAGGCGTCCTCGGCCAGACTGTGGAAGTGCCAGGCCCCGGTGAACTTGCGGAAGGGGCCCTCGACCAGCTTGAGTTCGATCGAAGTCGGCGCCACCAGGGTGTTGCGGGTGGTGAAGCTGGTGCGCAGCCCGGCCACGGTCAGGTCCAGCCGGGCCAGCATGTGGGTGTCGGACTGCTCCAGCACGGCGGAGTCCTCGCACCAGGAAAAGCGCGCCGGGTAGGCGGCGACGTCGTTGACCAGGGTGTACATGCGCAGGGCCGAGTGCCGGACCAGCGCGTGTCGGTGGATGCTCGTCATCGGGCTCCGTCTGCCTGCCCTCCCCCAGCCGGCCCGCGATGGGCGACAATGCCCGCCAAGGAAGGATCATGTCCAAGAAGAACGACGCCAAGAATACCGGAAGCGGCAAGGACAAGGCGGCCAACAAGACCATCGCCCTGAACCGCAGCGCGCGCCACGACTACAGCCTCGAGACGCGCTACGAGGCGGGCATCGCCCTGCAGGGCTGGGAGCTCAAGTCCATCCGCGCCGGCCGCATGAACATGGGCGACGCCTACGCGCTGGTGAAGTCCGGCGAGATCTTCCTGTTCGGCGCCCAGATCACCCCGCTCAGCCAGGCCTCCACCCACGTGGTGGCCGACGACCGCCGCACCCGCAAGCTGCTGATGCACCGGCACGAGATCGACAAGCTGGTCGGCAAGGTCGAACGCGACGGCTACACCCTGATCCCGACCGCCGTTTACTGGAAAGGCAACAAGGTCAAGCTCGAGATCGCCCTGGCCAAGGGCAAGCAGAGCCACGACAAGCGCCAGGCCAGCAAGGACCGGGACTGGCAGCGCGAGAAAGAGCGCACCATGCGCCGCCACAACAAGAACGCCTAGTCGCTCGGCCTGCGCCGAGCGACTACCCACGATTCGCTGCGCGAATCGCGGGCCCCGGGCGCCTTCCTCCAATCCCTGCGCCTTCGGCGCGCCCCCTTACCAAGGGGGCTTTCCTCCAGATCGCTGGCGGACGTTCAGCTGGATCCCTTGTGACCCCCGCCCTCCGGCCCCATACTTGCCCCGTCGGTTGATTCAACGATTTCCGCGTTTCCGGGGGTGTCCTGGCTTCGACGGGGGTTGCGAAGTCGACTGGTGCATGCCGAGGGGGCAGCTTTCCTCGTTAATCCAGCGGCAAACTTTAGTTGCCAACGACGACAACTACGCTCTCGCCGCTTAAGGCGTAAGCCCCGAACCCACTTGTGCCCGTGCTCGTGGATGTAGGGTCATTATCACGGAACAGCTGCCGGCGGCGACCCGCCAACCGGTAGTGAACTTAGCGGGTGTGGACGACGGTGTGCCTCGCACGTTGTGTTGCCGTCGTACGAGAACCAACAACGAGCTAAGCATGTAGTGCCGGAGATGGAGTGCTCTCGGACGGGGGTTCAACTCCCCCCACCTCCACCAAACACGACAACGCCACCCTCGGGTGGCGTTGT
>CBFGOZ010000146.1:0-6806 GCA_965650505.1 uncultured Arenimonas sp. | reverse complement strand
CCAGCTGAAGATGCCGGTGTCGTGGCCGTCGTCGAAGCGCAGCAGCACGCCGTAGTTGCCCATCGGCTCGATCGCGCGCACGTTGACGTCGCGCTTGCCGTGCACCAGCACCTTCTGGCCCGGACCGTGGCCCTGCACTTCGGCGCTGGGGGATTCCACCCGCAGGTATTCGCAGGGCAGGCGGAAACGCCGGCCGTCGTCGAAGGCGACTTCGAGCAGGTGCGAGGCCTGGTGCAGGATCAGGTCGGTGGGTCGGGGCGTGGGCGTCATGTCGGCATTCTAGGGCCCGCGCAGCTGCTCGCGCAGGGCCTCGAAGCGCGCGATGCGCGCCAGCGAGCGCCGGCCGCGCCACCAGATGAAGATCGCCGCCGCCAGCATCATCGGTCCGTTGATGGCGATCATCAGCCAGAAGCCCGTGCGCAGCGCATCGCTGGCGTCGAACCAGACCACGAGCGCCAGGCCCAGCCACAGCGCCATGCCGGTCCACAGGCTGATCCGCCAGTAGGTGATGCCCGAACGCGTGCGCCGGATCTCCAAGTCCACCAGGTCGGCCACGCCGCGGCCATCGTCGCGCAGCTGGCGCCGGCGCAGCCACAGCACGCTCGCCTGGTAGACCGCCAGCACCACGCCCAGGCCGATGAACACCCAACGATCAGCCGGCGACGTGTCCGCACGCTGGGCGATCCAGGCGCACAACAGCACCGCCAGCACCGAGAACAGCAGCTCGGAGCCCACCAGCCAGCGCAGCCGACGGCCGCGCCGGCGGATCTCGCGGCCGATCGCCTCGGGGTCGAGGGCCGGCACCGGCTGATCGCGCCAGGTGTCGCCCAGGGCCTTCCAGTCCAGGTTCGGATCCATCAGACGGCTCCTTGCAGCCACTGCTGCAGCTGCCGGCGCGCGCGGCTCAGGCGCTGCGCCACGGTGTTGTCCTCCAGGCCCAGGGCCTGGCCGATTTCGTTCTGCGAGAAGCCCTCCAGGGCCAGCACCACCACCTGGCGCTGTCCCAGCGGCAGGCGGCGGACGGCGGCGACCAGGTCCTCCCGGCGCTGCTCGGCTTCGGCATGGCGCAGCGGGCTGGCGTCGGGGTCGGGGTGGTGCTCGTCGAGTTCGTCGCCCTGCGCGCGTTTTTCGCGGGCCAGGTGGTCGATGGCGCGGTTGTGCGCCACCCGGGCCGCGAAGGTGCGCAGCGACGCATCGCCGCGCCAGGCCGGCAGCGCACGCCAGACCGCCAGCGTGATTTCCTGCAGCAGGTCGTCGCGGCGCGCGCGTTCGGATTCGTAGCTGCCGGCGATGCGGGCCAGCATGGGCCCGTGGTCGCGCAGCACGGTTTCGATGTCGACCGCCGCCGGCGTCACGACGGCATCAGGCCGGGACCGCGCCGGGGCGGGCGGCGTGGACAGGTGGGCGAGGGCGGCGGGCATGTCCGGTTCCATGGGCATCTGCTCCGATAGACCGTCCCCCGCCCCAAAACCTGACAGCGAAATCCGGGGTCGGAGTGCATTTATCTTCGAACCCCGGGCCCGGCGGCCGAACGTCGCGAGATGAACGCACTCCGACCCCGGATTTAGAGGATGTAGCGGGAGAGGTCGGGGTCCTGGACGGCGTCGCCGAGCTGGGCGTCGACCATGGCGCGGTCGACCATCAGGCTCAGGCCGCCCTTGTCCGGGGCCTCGAAGCTCAGCTTCTCCAGCAGCTTCTCCAGCACCGTGTGCAGGCGGCGGGCGCCGATGTTCTCCTGGCGCTCGTTGATCTGGAAGGCGATCTCCGCCAGGCGGTCGATGGCGTCGGGGTCGAAGCCGATGTTCACGCCCTCGGTGGCCAGCAGGGCCATGTATTGCCGGGTCAGCGCGTTCTTCGGTTCGGTCAGGATGCGCTTGAAGTCCTCGCGGCTGAGCGCGGTCAGCTCCACGCGGATCGGGAAGCGGCCCTGCAGTTCCGGGATCAGGTCCGAGGGCTTGGCCAGGTGGAAAGCGCCCGAGGCGATGAACAGGATGTGGTCGGTGCGCACGACGCCGTACTTGGTGCTGACGGTCGAACCTTCCACCAGCGGCAGCAGGTCGCGCTGCACGCCCTCGCGGCTGACGCCCCCGCCGCCGATCTCGTCCTGGCGCTTGGCCACCTTGTCGATCTCGTCGATGAACACGATGCCGTTCTGCTCGCAGGCGGCGATGGCCTGGGTGCGGATCTCGTCCTCGTTCACCAGCTTCGCGGCCTCCTCCTCGACCAGCAGCGGCCGCGCCGCGGCGATCGTGGTCTGGCGCTTCTGCGACTTGCCGCCGCCCAGGTTCTGGAACATCTGGCGCAGCTGCTGGCCCATCTCCTCCATGCCCGGGGGGGTCATGATGTCCATGCCGCCGGTCGGCGGGCTGAGCTCGATCTCGATCTCGCGCGCGTCCAGCTCGCCGCTGCGCAGCTGCCGGCGCAGCTTGTTGCGGGTCTCGTTCTCGCCATCGGGCGCGACCTCGACCATGAAGCCGGGGCCGCGGCGCTTGGGCAGCAGGGCGTCGAGGATGCGGTCCTCGGCGCGCTCCTCGGCCTGGGTGCGCACCCGTGCCTTGGCCTGTTCGCGGAACATCTTCACCGCGCCGTCGGCCAGGTCGCGGATGATCTGCTCGACGTCCTTGCCGACGTAGCCGACTTCGGTGAAGCGCGTGGCCTCCACCTTCACGAAGGGCGCGTTCGCCAGCGCCGCCAACCGGCGCGCGATCTCGGTCTTGCCGACGCCGGTGGGGCCGATCATCAGGATGTTCTTGGGCATCACCTCGTCGCGCAGCGCGGGATCGAGCTGCATGCGGCGCCAGCGGTTGCGAAGTGCGATGGCGACGGCGCGTTTGGCCGGGGCCTGGCCGACGATGTAGCGGTCGAGTTCGCCGACGATCTCGCGGGGGGTGAGCTGGGTCATCACAGTTCCTCGATCACGAGGTTGCGGTTGGTGTAGATGCAGATGTCGCCGGCCACGTTCAGCGCGTTCTCGGCGATGGCGCGGGCGTCGAGGTCGGTGTGGGCGAGCAGGGCGCGCGCTGCGGCCAGGGCGTAGGGGCCGCCGCTGCCGATGGCCACCAGCCCGTCCTCGGGTTCGATCACGTCGCCATTGCCGGAGATGATCAGCGAGCTGTCGCGGTCGGCCACCGCCAGCAGGGCCTCGAGCTTGCCCAGGCGGCGGTCGGTGCGCCATTCCTTGGCCATCTCGACCGCGGCGTGCAGCAGCTTGCCGCCGTGTTTGTCGAGCTTGGCCTCGAACACCTCGAACAGGGTGAACGCGTCGGCGGCCGCGCCGGCGAAACCGGCCAGCACCTTGCCGCCGGCCAGGCGCCGCACCTTGCGGGCATTGGCCTTCATCACGGTGTGGCCCAGGGTGACCTGGCCGTCGCCTGCGACCACGACGCGGTCGCCGCGGCGCACGGACAGGATGGTGGTGGCGTGGAAAACGGTCGGGTCCATGCGGTCTTCCTTGGGAGGAACTCCCGGGATGGGGCCGGGCCCGCAAGCTTACAAGCCGGCTCGCGGCCACCGGCGTGAATGCCGGCCCGGCGAGGCGGCCTCGGCGGCCCGGGCTAGAGCAGCTCGAGCAGGCGTTCGGTCGGCCGGCCGACCACGGCCCGGTCGGCGGTTTCCAGCACCGGCCGTTCGATCAGCCGGGGGTTCGCGGCCAGCAGGGCGGCCCATTCAGCCGCCGGGCGTTCGTCCTGGGCCGACAGTCCCAGGGCCCGGGCCTCGTCCTCCTTGAACCGCACCAGCTGGCGCGGGTCGCCGCCCAGCTTCCCGAGCAGGGTCTTGAGCCGGGCCGCGGTCGGCGGCTGGCCCAGGTAGTCGACGATCTGCGGTTCGACGCCGCGGGCGGCCAGCAGGGCCAGGCCCTCGCGGGACTTGCTGCAGCGCGGGTTGTGCCAGTACCGGAGCATGACGATCACCAAAGTGCGGGGTCGGCTGATCTTAACGTTTCAAACGTCAAGATCATCCGACCCCGCGCCTATAATGCCGGCATGGACGAGAAGACTCCCGACGGCACCACCCACTTCGGTTTCCGCGACGTGCCGGTGGCCGAGAAGAAGAAGCTGGTCGGCCAGGTGTTCAGTTCGGTCGCGCAGCAGTACGACCTGATGAACGACCTGATGTCGCTGGGCATCCACCGGCTGTGGAAGCGCTACTTCGTCGGCACCTCGGGCGTGAAACGCGGCGACCGGGTGCTCGACCTGGCCGGCGGCACCGGCGACATCGCGGCGCTGCTGCACGAGCGGGTGGGCGAAACCGGCAGCGTGGTGCTGGGCGACATCAACGCCGCCATGCTCGGCGTCGGCCGCGACCGGCTGACGGACCGGGGCCTGGTCCGCGGCCTTGAATACGTGCAGCTGAACGCGGAGGCGCTGCCCTTCCCGGACGCCAGTTTCGATCTGGTCACCATCGCCTTCGGGCTGCGCAACGTGACCGAGAAGGCGAACGCGCTGAAGGAAATGCACCGCGTCCTGAAGGTCGGCGGCCGGGCGCTGGTGCTGGAGTTCTCGCAGGTCAAGCCGGAGTGGTTCCGTCCGGTCTACGACTTCCATTCGTTCAAGGTGCTGCCGCGGCTGGGCAAGCTGTTCGCCAACGACGCCGACAGTTATCAGTACCTGGCCGAGTCCATCCGCAAGCATCCGCCGCAGGATGAGCTCAAGGCGATGATGGCGGCGGCGGGTTTCGGGCGCACCGATTACCGCAACCTCAGTGCGGGCATCGTCGCCATCCATTCCGGCTACAAGCTCTAGCCGCAGCTCCCTGGACTTCGTACGTTCCTGGCGCCGGGATCGGTATTGGCGATTGGGGAGAGGGCCGAGAGAGACTCCGTGGCTCAGTCGGCGCGAACGCGCCACGCCTCCGCGAGGGAGATCAGCCCCTCCCGCGCCAGCGCCACCGCCGCCTTCGTGATCGGCACCATGCCTTCCTCGATCGCGACGTGGTGGATGGCGTCGGCCTCGGCGCCGGGCACGATCAGGGACTGGATGCGCGGGGTCACCACCATGAACTCGTACACCGCGCGCCGCTTGTGCACGCCCAGGCCCTCGCAGTGCGAGCAGCCGCGGCCGATGTGGAACACCTCCTCGGGCGCCACGCCCAGCACGCCGCGGATGTGCGGGTCCACCGCCTCCACTTCGCGGCAGTGTTCGCAGGTCAGGCGGACCAGCCGCTGCGACATCACCGCCAGCAGCGAGGCGCGCAGCAGGTAGGCCTCGACGCCCAGGTCCAGCAGGCGCGTGACGGTGGTCGCGGCGGTGTTGGTGTGCAGGGTGGACAGCAGCAGGTGGCCGGTGAGGGCGCTCTCCACCGCGATGCCGGCGGTTTCCTCGTCGCGGATCTCGCCGACCATGATCACGTCGGGGTCGTGGCGCAGGAAGTTGCGCATCGCGCTGGCGAAGGTGAAGCCGGCTGGCCGGTTGACCTGCATCTGCTGGATCTCGTCGATGTAGAACTCGACCGGGTCCTCGATGGTCAGGATGTTGATGCGCTGCTTGCGCAGCTCCAGCAGCATCGCGTACAGGGTGGTGGATTTGCCGCAGCCGGTTGGTCCGGTGGTCAGGAACATGCCGTGGCTGCGGCCCATCACGTCGTCGATGCGCTGGCGGTCGGCGGCGGTGAGGCCCAGCTGCTCGAGGTTCCAGAGGCTTTCGTTGGTGTCGAGCAGGCGCACCACCACCGACTCGCCGTACACCGCCGGCAGCACCGAAATGCGCAGGTCCACCTCGCGGCCGTCGTCGAGGGTGAAGGTGGTGCGGCCGTCCTGGGGCTTGCGGTGTTCGGCCAGGTTCATCGCGCCCAGCACCTTGATGCGGCTGGTGACGGCCGGGTGCAGGCTGCGCATCAGCCGGCGCACCGGCACCATCTCGTCGTCGATGCGGTAGAGCACGTCGGTGCCCTCGACGCCGGGCCGGAGATGGATGTCGGAGGCGCGGCGCGACACCGCCTCGGCGATGAGCCCATGCACGATGCGCACCACCGGTTTCTCGCGCGACAGGCGCTGGGCCTCGACCTCGCTGGTCTCGCCGGTGGCGGCGGTCGGGTCCAGGCCCAGCTGCCGGGCGATGTCGCCGTCCTCGACGCGGTCGTAGTGGCGGGCGATGGCGTCGCGGATCTCGCGCGGCGTCGCCAGCATGGCCTGCACGCGCTGGCGGCATAGGAAGTCCAGCGTGCTCAACGCCTCGTGGTTGCCCGGGTCCTCCATCGCCACCGCGACGCTGCCGCCGTGCAGGTTCACGGGCACCGCCCGCAGCCGGCGCGCGACCTCGGGGCGGATCAGGGCGGTCGCCTGCGGCGAGGGCTCAAGGCCCGACAGCCGCACCAGGGGCACGCCCAGGTCGCGGGCCCGCCGGTAATGGGCTTCGGAGGCGTCATCGCCCTGGGCCAGCCAGTCCTCCAGGGCCAGGGGCTGGCCATCGCGGTTCCAGGGCGAGCTGCCGGTGGGCGCGGCCTGCTGCCAGGCCAGCAGGGCGGCCGGGTCGGCGATCAGGGTCGGGGCGTGCGGCTCGTTCGGGCGGGACATGGCGGTCCTTGGCGTGATTTTCCCCAGTATGGTCCCGCCCCGGGCCCCGGGACTTGCGCCGGATCATTTCCGACCATCGGCCAAGGGCCGGGGACGGGCCGGCCGCGCTAGAATCCGGCGGTCCACCCGCCCGGAACCGCCCATGCGCCGCCTTGTCCTGCCCGTTCTCAGCACGCTGGTCCTGCTCACCGCCACCCTGCCGGCCCTGGCCCAGGACCGGCGCGCCGACGAACATTCCTATGCCCAGCCCGACAAGGTCCGCATCACCGACCTGGGCCTGGACCTGCAGGTCAAC
>CBFGOZ010000145.1:0-6808 GCA_965650505.1 uncultured Arenimonas sp. | reverse complement strand
CTGATGGGCGTGGCGCCCACCGGCAACGGCCGCCGCGAATCCTTCGCGCACCTGCCGATGCCGCGCATGACCAACACCTACATGCTGGCCGGCAACTACGACCCGGCCGAGATCATCGCTTCGGTGAAGAAGGGCCTGTACGCGCCGAACTTCGGCGGCGGCCAGGTCGACATCACCAGCGGCAAGTTCGTGTTCTCGGCCACCGAGGCCTACCTGATCGAAGACGGCAAGGTCACCCGGCCGGTGAAGGGCGCCACCCTGATCGGCAACGGTCCGGAGGCGATGACGCGTGTTTCCATGGTCGGCCGCGACCTGCAGCTCGACGCCGGCGTCGGCGTCTGCGGCAAGGACGGCCAGAGCGTGCCGGTGGGCGTGGGCCAGCCGACGCTGAAGATCGACGCGATGACCGTCGGCGGCACCCGCGCGTGAGTTCAGCCGCGGCCGTAGTCGCTGTCGAAGTCGTCCGGCGCGAGGTAGTCGCCGGCGTCGACGTCGTCGACCTCGATCTCCAGGTCGTCGGCCTCGTCGGGCGCCGGCGCCGCGGCCAGCAGCAGGCGCAGTTCCCGGAACAGTTCGCGGTGGGCGTGCGGCGGCTTGTTCTTCAGCTTTTCCTGGTGCGCGTTGCGCGCCAGCTGGCGCAGGTGCTGGCGGTCGGCCTGCGGGTACACGGCCAGCAGCTCCGACAGTGCCTCGTCGCCGTCCGCGACCAGGCGGTCGCGCCAGTATTCGACCTGGTGCAGCGCCTGCGCCTCGCGCCGGCCCTCGGCCTTGTCGTGGTCGAGCGCGGCGCGGATCAGCTGCAGCGCGGCGTCGTCCTCGCGGCGCATGATCTTGGCCAGGTACTGCGCCTGCCGCTTGCGGGCGATCTGGGCGGTGATCTTCTTGGACGCGAGCACCAGCGCCCGCAGGTCCTCGTCCATCGGGATCTGGCCGATGCGCGCGTCGGACTGCTCCATCAGCTGCAGGGCCAGGTCGAGCACCGCCAGCGCCTCGCGCCGCTGTTCGCTGCGGCTCGGGCCCTGGTCCTGATCTTCGAATTCGTCGCTGTTATGCATCGTCCACCACCCTTCCGGAGCGAAAGGATACGCCCATGCACGCCCTGACCCCAGCCTCCGACGATTCCCGCGACCGGATGGACCGACTGTCCGGCCTGGCCGCCGAGGTGCTGCGCCTGTGCGCGGCCCGCGGCGCCAGCCAGGCCGAGGTCGCCCTGAACGAGGACCGCGGGCTGTCGGTGAACCTGCGCATGGGCGAGGTCGAGACGGTCGAGCGCACCCGCGACCGCGGCGTCGCCCTGACCGTCTACTTCGGCCAGCGCAAGGGTAGCGCCAGCACGGCCGACCTGCAGCCGGGCAGCCTGGAGGCGACGGTGGAGCAGGCCTGCGCCATCGCCCGTTTCACCGAGCCCGACCCGGCGGCGGGCCTGGCCGACGCCCACCGCATGGCCACCGACCTGCGCGAATTCGACGGCTGGCACCCCTGGGCCCTGGACGCCGACCAGGCCATCGCCCTCGCCCAGCAGGCCGAGGCGGCCGGCCTGGCCGCGGACCCGCGCATCGCCAACTCCGACGGCGCCTCGGCCTACACCGGCGACAGCGTCTCGGTGTACGCCAACAGCCACGGCTTCATCGGGGCCGAGCGCGGCACCAGCCATTCGCTCAGCGTGTCCCTGATCGCCGGACGTGGCGACGGCATGCAGCGCGAATACTGGTACACCAGCGGCCTGTCGCCCGAAGACCTGGAGGCGCCGGCCGCGGTCGGCCGCCGCGCCGCCGAGCGCACGGTCGCGCGGCTCGACCCGCGGCCGATCCGCACCGGCGAATACCCGGTGCTGTTCGCGCCGGAAATGGCCCGCAGCCTGGTCGGCCACCTGCTGGGCGCGATCTCCGGCGGCGCGCTCTACCGGCGCGCCAGTTTCCTGCTCGACCACGTCGGCAAGCCGATCCTGCCGCCCTGGTTCAACCTGGTGGAACGTCCGCACCTCAAGCGCGGCCTGCGCTCGGCCGCGTTCGACGCCGAGGGCGTGGCGACGGTGGATTCGGACCTGGTGCGCGACGGCGTGCTGCAGCGCTACCTGCTGGGCAGCTATTCGGCCCGCAAGCTCGGCCTGGAAAGCACCGGCAACGCCGGCGGCGTGCACAACCTCGAGGCCGTCGCGAATGCCGCGGGCCTGGACGAGATGCGGCGCGGCATGGGCACCGGCCTGCTGGTGACCGAACTGATGGGGCAGGGCGCCAACACCGTCACCGGCGATTATTCGCGCGGCGCCAGCGGCTTCTGGGTCGAGAACGGCGAGATCGTGCATCCGGTGGACGAGCTGACCATCGCCGGCCGGCTGCAGGACCTGTTCCTGGCGATCGAGGCGGTGGGCGCCGACGTCGACCGGCGCTCGCACGTGGGCATCGGTTCGGTCCTGGTCGGACGCCTGATGGTGGCCGGGGAGGCCTGATTCCCCGTTGCCTTGACAGCCCCTTCACGAGGCCGGACATTAGCGCCACCGCGACGCCGGCTGCGTCGTTCCACAACACCAAGGGGAGAGATATGAGCGACGTTGCACAGGAAGACCGGACCATGGGCCTGATCGCCCACCTCAGCGGCATCATCACCGGCTTCATCGGCCCGCTGGTGATCTGGCTGATCAACAAGGACAAGGCCGACAAGGGCTGGATCACGGGCCAGGCCCGGGAAGCGCTGAACTTCCAGATCACGGTCATCCTGGCCATGATCGCCGCCATCATCCTGACCTTCGTGTCGCTGGGCCTGCTGTTCTTCCTGCCCATGCTGGTCGGCATCGGCGCGCTGGTGCTCTGCATCCTCGCCGGCGTCAAGGCCAACGAGGGCGTGGACTACCGCTATCCGTTCGCGATCCGCCTGATCAAATAAGCGGCTCCGGCGGCGCGGGTCAGCTGGCCCGCGCCACCGCGAACTCGGCGAGCCGGCGCAATGCGTCGGCCCGCCCGCCAAGCGGCCCCAGGGCCGCTTTTGTTTTTTCCGCCTGCTCGCGCAGCCGCGCCTTGGCGCCGTCCATGCCCAGCAGGGCCGGGTAGGTGGATTTTTCCTGGGCCTGGTCCTTGCCGGCGGTCTTGCCGAGCTGGACGCTGTCGGCCTCGATGTCGAGGATGTCGTCGCGGATCTGGAAAGCCAGTCCCAGCGCGGACGCGTAATCGTCCAGCCGCGACAGCGTCGCCGCGTCGGCGCCGCCGGCCAGCGCGCCCATGCGCACCGCGGCGCGGATCAGGGCGCCGGTCTTGAGCGCATGCAGGCGCTCGAGCCGGACCAGGTCGAGCGAGGCTCCGGTGGCCGCCATGTCCAGCGCCTGGCCGCCGCACATGCCGCGCGCGCCGGTGGCCTGGGCCAGCGACTGCAGCCAGGCCACGCGCAGCGACGGGTCGGCGGGCGATTCGGCCAGCACGCTGAAGGCCAAGGCCTGCAGCGCGTCGCCGGCGAGGATGGCGGTGGCCTCGTCGAAGGCCACGTGCACGGTCGGGCGGCCGCGGCGCAGCGCGTCGTCGTCCATCGCCGGCAGGTCGTCGTGCACCAGCGAGAAGGCGTGTACCAGTTCGACCGCGGCGGCCGGCGCGTCGAGCAGGATCTCGCCGGCGCCGGTGGCTTCGCCCGCGGCGTAGACCAGCAGCGGACGCAGGCGCTTGCCGCCGCCCAGAACGGCATGGCGCATGGCCTGGTGCAGGTGTTCCGGGGAGTGGTCGGGGGCCGGCAGCGCGGCCTCGAGCCGGGCTTCGACGCGCTGCAGCCAGCGCGCGAGGCGCGGCTCAGGAAGCATCGGGCTGGAAGGGCTGGGCGCTGTCGGGATCGGCCGGGTCGCTGAGCAGGCGCACGCGCAGTTCCGCCTGTTCCAGCGCGGTCTGGCATTGACGGTAGAGGCCGACGCCGCGCTCGTAGGCGGCGAGCGAATCGTCCAGGGAGAGATCGCCCTTTTCCATCTTCTGCACCAGCTGTTCGAGCTCGTCGAGCGAGGTTTCGAACTGGGCGACGGGGGACGGCGGCGATGCGGGGGTCTTGGCGGCCATGGCGGAAGTTTGCGCGGGGCGGGCGGTGGCGGTCAATCGGCGGGCGTGTGCCGCAAGCGCCCTGGAATGGCCTGCAGCCAATCCGTCAGGCGGGCCGAGACCACCACGTCGCCGGCCGCCAGCAGCTCGCCGTCCGCGGCGAACAGCAGCGGCAGGCGCGCGCGCTCCCAGGGTGGAACGCCGAGGTCCTGCAGCACCTGCTTCAGGTCGCTGGAGTGGCCGCGGCCGGGCAGCACGATGCGTTCGCCGCCGCGACGGGCGCGGACCTGCGCCGGGGCGTCGAAGCGGTGCGCCGGTTCCAGCGCCAGTGCGCCGCCGCCGGGCAGGGCCAGCGGCGTCGCGCCGTCCCAGCCCACGCACCAGTCTTCGGGCAGCGGTGGTCGGACAGGCCCCGCGTGCAGCCCGTCGCGCCAGCGCCGGATCACGGCCCCGGACCAGCGGAATTCGCCGCGGCTTTCCGCGCGTTCGGCCAGCAGCTCGCCCTTGATCGTGGCCGGCGCATCACCGGGCAGGGGCGGCAGGTCCAGCGCCCGGACCCAAGCACGCAGCAGGCGGTCGCGCCAGGCCGCGGGCTGGGACATCAGGCCCGGCAGGTCGAGCCGCGCGGGGTCCAGGCCCTGCAGCATCGCCAGCCGGCGCCGGTCTTCGCCGGCCAGCAGGTCGGCCTGGGTGGCCAGCAGTCCGGCGCTGCGCGCCAGCGCCGCCGAGGCCTGCGGCCAGCGCTCGCCGATCAGCGGCAGCACGCGGTGGCGCAGGAAATTGCGGTCGTGGCGTTCGCTGGCGTTGGACGGGTCGTCGAGCCAGCGCAAACCCTGCGCCTGCGCCCAGGCCAGCAGCTCGGCGCGCGGCCAGGCCAGCAGCGGCCGCCACAGCGTGCCCTGGCCGAACGGCCGATGCGCCCGCATCGCCGCCAGGCCGTCGCCGGCGCCGCGCAGCAGACGCAGCAGCACGGTTTCGGCCTGGTCGTCGCGGTGGTGGGCCAGGGCCAGGGTTTCGCCGGGACGCAGCCAGTCGAGGAAGGCGGCATGGCGGGCGGCGCGGGCCGCGGCCTCCAGTCCCTCGCCCTGCGGCTGCACGTCGATGCGGCGCGACTCGAAGCCGATCCCCAGCCCGGTGCAGAGCGCCCGGCAGTGCGCGGTCCAGGTCGCCGAGTCGGCGTGCAGGGCGTGGTCGACGTGCAGGGCGCGCAGGCCTTGTGCACGCATGTCGTCGCGGGCGGCGAGCAGGTGCAGCAGTACGGTGGAGTCCAGGCCTCCGCTGAGCGCGACGGCGACCGGTCCCTCGGGAACGGGGTCCAGGGCCTGCGGCGACAGCGGCCCGGGCGCGGCGCTCACGCCGCCTCGTAGGCCCCGTAGCTGCGCAGGCGGCGGTAGCGCTGCTCGAGCAGTTCGGCGCTGTCCATCCGGTCCAGCGTCGCCAGTTCGGCCTGGATCGTGCGCTTGAGCGTGGCGGCCATCGCGGCCGGGTCGCGGTGCGCGCCGCCCAGCGGCTCGGGCACGATCTGGTCGATGAGCTTGTGCTCGAACAGGCGCTTGGCGGTCAGGCCCAGGGCCTCGGCGGCGTCGCGGGCCTTTTCGGCCGACTTCCACAGGATCGAGGCGCAGCCTTCCGGCGAGATCACCGAGTAGGTGCTGTATTCGAGCATCAGGGTGCGGTCGCCAACGCCGATGGCCAGGGCGCCGCCCGAGCCGCCCTCGCCGATCACGGTGCAGATGATCGGCACCTTCAGTTCGGCCATCTCCAGCAGGTTGCGGGCGATGGCTTCGGACTGGCCGCGTTCTTCGGCGCCGACGCCTGGATAGGCGCCCGGGGTGTCGATGAAGGTGAGCAGGGGAAGCTTGAAGCGCTCGGCCATCTTCATCAGGCGCAGGGCCTTGCGGTAGCCCTCGGGGCGGGGCATGCCGAAGTTGCGCTTGATCTTGGCCTTGGTGTCGCGGCCCTTCTGCTGGCCGATCACCATCACGCTGCGGCCGTCCAGGCGGGCCAGGCCGCCGACGATGGCGGCGTCGTCGGCGAAGGCGCGATCGCCGGCCAGTTCGTGGAACTCGTCGAACATCAGGCCGATGTAGTCGTTGGTGTAGGGCCGCTGCGGGTGCCGGGCCAGCTGGGAGATCTGCCAGGGGGTGAGGGCCTTGAAGATCTCGGCGGTGCGGGCGCGCAGTTTCTCCTGCAGGCCGTTCACCTCGGTTTCGATATTGACCGCGGGGCCGGTGCTGGCCCGGCGCAGTTCCTGGATCTTGGCGTCCAGTTCGGCGATGGGCTGTTCGAAATCGAGGAAATTCGGGTTCATGCGGTTACTCGGTTCGGACGCGCCAGCCTGGGCCGGCGGTCTAGAGCAAAGGGTCTAGGCCGGCGATTCTATCGGGCTTGGGGGCAATTCTGTAGGCGCGGCCTTCGAGGACTGATTTTGGAGCCATGGGGGCCTTGAGCCGGGCCCGTTCTTGGCGATAGGCCGCCGTACGAGGGAACTTTCCCGGACACGCCGTGAATACGTCCATGTAGGCTCTTCAGCGACGTCCATGTCGCTGAAGGTCCGGAAAAGTCCCCTCGCACGACGGCCTGTGGTCGATCAGGGCCGGACTGTCGAACTCGATGAGCCTCGCGAGCCCCGCCAATCTGTGCCCCGTGGACGTGGTTCCTGGCTCGTTCCTGGGTGCCTGCCGGAAGCGCAGGCAAGCGAGCTTTTGCCCCAGAACGGCATCCCGGCCCTGATGGTCGGCAGGCCGTCGTGCGTGAGGGCTCTCTGCGGCTTCGAAAACATGGACGTTTTCGAAGAGCCT
>CBFGOZ010000144.1:0-6866 GCA_965650505.1 uncultured Arenimonas sp. | reverse complement strand
GGAATCGGACTGGCCGATGCCGGCGGTTTCCACCATCACCAGGTCGTAGCCTTGGGCGCGCAGGAAGGCCACGCAGTCCTTCAACACGGCGTTGATGGCGGCGTGCTGGCGGCGGGTGGCCATCGAGCGCATGAAGACGCGCGGGCTGCGCAGCGAGTTCATCCGGATGCGGTCGCCCAGCAGGGCGCCGCCGGTGCGGCGGCGGGTCGGATCGACGCTGATCACCGCGATGCGCATTTCCGGGAAATGCTGCAGGAAGCGGTTCATCAGTTCGTCGGTGACGCTGGACTTGCCGGCGCCGCCGGTGCCGGTGAGGCCGATGACCGGGGTCTTGCCGCCGGCCAGCTGCCATTCCTTGCGCAGGGTGGCCAGCTGGGCTTCGTCGAGTTCGCCTTCTTCGATGGCGGTCAGCATCTTGCCGATGCTGATCTCGTCGTTGATGTCGGGCGCGAAGCCCGTGTCGGCGTCGGCCTTGCCCGCCCCCTTCTTCTTGCCGCCCGGCGCGGAGATAAATGCACTCTGACCCCGGAGTTTGCGGGCGGCTTCGGTGCGGCGGACGAGGTCTTCGATCATCGCCACCAGGCCCATCTGCATGCCGTCGTTGGGGTGGTAGATGCGCTCGACGCCGTAGTCCTGCAGTTCCTTGATCTCTTCGGGCGTGATGGTGCCGCCGCCGCCGCCGAACACGCGGATGTGGCCGGCGCCGCGCTCGCGCAGCATGTCCACCATGTACTTGAAGTATTCGGTGTGGCCGCCCTGGTAGCTGGAAAGCGCGATGCCGTCGGCGTCTTCCTGCAGCGCGGCGCGCACCACGTCCTCGACGCTGCGGTTGTGGCCCAGGTGCACCACTTCCACGCCCTGGGCCTGGATCAGGCGGCGCATGATGTTGATGGCGGCGTCGTGGCCGTCGAACAGGCTGGCCGCGGTGACGAAGCGCAGCGGGCTGCGCTCGGCCTGGGTGTCGGCGCTCGGGACCTGGGAGGCGGGGGTGCTCATGGGGCGGACTCGTACGGCGGGTGCGGGGATGGCCCGATTGTAACGTTCCCGCGGGTCCCTGCCCGCCCCGCCGGGGCCTCAGCCGCCCAGGGTCTCGCAGAAGGACTTGGCGTAGGCGCTGCGCCGCACTTCGGCATCGCGCCTTCGCGCCGCATCCACCAGCTCCAGGCTGGCCCCGCGCAGCCGGTCGATCTCGGCCCCGCGGCGGAAGGCGACCTCGCGCTGCAGCCGGGCGCGGCGGTGGTCGTCGAGGCCCGAGGCGAAGGTGACGCGGTTGTCCGCCAGCGCCCGCCAGGGCACGAAGATGGCATGCAGTTCGCCCTCGGCCACCGCGAAGAAGCCGGCGCCAAACAGGTCGGCGCTGGCGGTGTGCGCGTGCAGGGTCCACTCGCCGCCGTCGCGGTATTTCAGGGTACTGGTCACCGACTGCGGCGGCGCCACCGGCCGGCCCTCGGCCTCGGCGCTGAGCAGGATGCCGCGCAGGTCGCCGATGGGGTTGGAATGGGTTTCGTCGCCGGCGCGCAGGATGACGTTGCCGCCTTCCCAGTCCAGGCCCACCAGGTGGCCGAACAGCAGGTCGCCGGAGTTGAGCAGCAGGATGACCTTCTGCAGGTCCGGGTTCACGTGGCCCATCCAGCGCGGCGGCTGCGGCAGGCCGTAAAGCACGCCGGCGCCGTAGCCGAAGCTGCCGGGCAGGTCGTCGATGCGCTGCATCTCGCTCATGGCGCGAGTCTAGAACGGTTCCGGGCGGATTTTCACCGTCGGCCCAACCGCGGCCGGGCCGGGTTCATGCCCGGTTCCCGGCCCGTTCAAGAACGTGGCCCGCGTCACAAAAAAAAGCGGGACCGGGCCTTGCCCTGCACCGGTCCCGCTGCCCCACTCGAAGTTATTCGGTCACCACCTCGCGGTGCATCGGCGCCAGCTTGGCCAGCAGCTTGTTCTGGGCGCTGAAGGGCACGTCGTGCTGGTCCATCGCCACCTGCAGCACTTCCACCAGGCGGTTGAAGTCGGCGCGGTCCACGCCCATGCCGGCGTGCGAGCTCTTCATGTCGCGGCCGGTATAGGTGCAGTCGCCGCCCAGGATCACGCAGAACTGCTCGACCAGCTGGCGCTTCACCCGCGCCTGGTCGGCGTTGGCGAAAAACGGCCCCATGCGCTCGTCGGCCAGCAGGCCGGCCATGAAGGTGTCCATCAGCCGGGTCAGGCCGGCTTCGCCGCCGAACTGCTCCAGCACCGGGCGCAGTTCGGGATGGGCGGGCGCGGGGTTGGGCGCGGTCGGGTCGTTGGCAGGGGCGGCGGCGGTTCCGGCGGCGGCCTCCTCGGCCTCGAGCCGGGCCTCTTCGTCCAGCATGGCCTGCTCTTCGGCGCTGACGGCGGGTTCCTGCGCTTGGGCCGGCAGGGCCAGGCCCAGGGCCAGGAGGACGATCAAACGGGTGCGGATGTTCATGGGTTTCTCCTGGAGGCTCAGAAGCCGACCTGCAGCGAGGCGTACAGCCCGCGCTGGTCGTCGGCGATGACGATGTTGCCGAGGTCGACATAGGCGACCGTCAGCGAGACGTTCTTGTACGGGGCCCAGGCCACGAAGGCGTCGAAGGCGTTTTCCTCCACCGCGATGCCCAGGTTGTCGGGCTTGTTGCGGTACTCGGCGCCGATGGCCAGGTTGCGGCTGAGCAGATACGCCACCGAGGCCTCGAACTGCGGCTGGTAGCCGTTGTTTAGGTCGCCGCCGAAACCCAGGATGCCGAACTGGTTGGCCCTGGTGAAACGCACGGTGCCGTTCACCAGAAGGCTCTGGGCCAGGAAGAGTTTGGTGGCGCTGACGTAATAGTCCACGCCGCTGTCGTCGCGGGCGCCGACGAAGGCCAGCACGGCCGACTGGTCGTTCTTCTTGTACTGGGCGCCGATGGCAATCTGCGGCATCCAGCTGTCCTGCTCCAGCACCGCGTCGCCGGCGATCTTCACCTTCACGCCGATCGTGTCCTGGGTGAAGGTGAAGCCGCGGCCCAGGCCCAGGGCGGCGCCGACGTTCTCGGTGTCGAACTTCTGGCGCGACAGGCTCAGCTCGACCCGGTCGTACAGGCCGACCAGCACGCCGTAGCTGTCGAGGCTGTAGTCGTCGACGTTGACGCGGGTATAGAAGGCGTTGCCGCCGATCTGGTCGCGGGTGCCGTAGCCGCCGATCACGGCCCAGGGCGTCAGGCCGCCGCCGGCGGATCCCTCCACCTGGGTCACGCCGCCGGTGAGCAGCAGCTTGCCGGAGGTGTCGAAGCCCTCGTCGTCGGCGCTGTCCTGGGCGAAGGCGGGGTGGGAAAGGGCGAGCAGGCAGGCACTGGTCAGCACGGTGCGTCGGAAGGCACTCATCGGGTGGTCCTCGGGGCGGTGTCGGTGGAAGAAGGCGCCGGCCGGGTCTGGCCCGGGCGCGGCATCGGCATCGGGAAATACGGGGTCACCTGGGACTGCAGCGCCGGCGGCACCTTCACCAGGAACCAGACGCCGGCCACGCCGTCGCCGCCGGCGGCGCCGCGCTTGCGGTCCGACACCCAGCGGTACAGCGGCTGGCCCTGCCAGGCCCACATCGGGCGGCCGTCGCGGCTCTTGGCCAGGGTGAAGGGGCCGTAGGGCTTGGCGCCGGGTTCGGCGTAGTGCGGCGGCCACAGGGCTTCGCAGGGCGCGTCGCAGCGGCTCTGGCCCGGAACGTCCTTGGTATAGGTGTAGAGCGCGCGACCGCCCTGCTCCACCAGCAGGCCATTGCGGCGCCAGATCGGCACCGGGCTGGCCGCCGCGATTTCAGCGGGGCTGCGCGCGCGGGTTGGCTCGGAAGCCGGGGACGCCGGCGCGGTGGACTGCGCCGAGGCCAGGGACACGGCGCAGAGGAATACGGTGGCCAGCAGGCTGGCGATCAGGCGGCTCATGGTGGGCAAGGTCTTCGGCAGGCACGCTTGGGCGTGCAGCAGGCCTTACGCAGGCACCGGGCCCGCCGGATGCACTAGCCGCCGGAATCGGGCGAAGAAAGTTTCCGCAGCAGCTCGGGGTCGGGGATCAGCTCGCTGCGGATCATCAGCAGGGCGCCGTTCGGGGCCTCGAAGGGGTGGTGGCGTTCGCCCGGCGGGGCCAGCAGGAAGTCGCCGGGGAAATATTCGACGCCGTCGTGGATCACCGATCCCTCCAGCACCAGGCACTCTTCTTCGTGGGTGTGCGGGTGCGGCGGCACGGCGGCGCCGGGCTCGATGCGCCACAGGCTGGTCTGGGTGCCGGCGGCTTCGTCGCGGCGCAGGGTCTTGATGCGGATGCCGGGCACGAAGGGTTTCCACTCGCCTTCGTCGGCGCGCAGCACTTGCGTGCGGCTGCGGCGGGCGTCGGCCAGGATGCGGGCGCGCAGCGCCGACGCGGCCTCGGGCGCCGGCGACTGCGGCGGCACCAGGCCGGCCAGGGCGGCCAGCAGCAGGTCGTCGTGCGGAGGCTTGCGGGTGCTCATGGGCGTTCGCCCTCGCCGTCCAGCGCGGCCCGCAGCGCGGCC
The DNA here is from genome assembly GCA_965650505.1 of uncultured Arenimonas sp. Taxonomy (GTDB): domain Bacteria; phylum Pseudomonadota; class Gammaproteobacteria; order Xanthomonadales; family Xanthomonadaceae; genus Arenimonas. The sequence goes on along the minus strand of CBFGOZ010000144.1, from coordinate 2,353 downwards.
AGGCCGCGGCGGGCGTGCGATTTCACCGTGCCCAGGGGCAGGCCGGTGCGCTGCGCGATTTCGGGTTGCGACAACTCCTCCTGGTAGGCCAGCTCCAGCACGCGGCGCTGGGCGGGGGTGAGCGAGGCGAAAGCGCGCTGGATGGCCTGGGCCTGGTCCAGGCGCTCGACCAGGACCGGGGCCGCTTCGTCTTCACCTGGCATATACGCGTCTTCGGGGGCGTCCGGATGCAGGGGCTGTTCCAGGCGCTGGCGGCGGCCTCGGCGCAGGCGGTCGACGGCGCGGCTCCAGGTCAGGGTCATCAGCCAGGACATCACCGCGCCGCGTTCCGGGCAATAGCTGATGGCGCGGTCCCAGACCTGCAGGAAGACATCGCTGACCACTTCCTCCGCGTCCTGCGGTTGGCGCAGCACGCGCAGGGCCAGGGCGTAGACGCGGCCCAGGGCCAGGTCGTAGAGCAGGCCCAGGGCCTCGGCGTCACCGCCGCGGATACGGCCGATCAGCGCGACGAGCTGGGCTTCGTCGGGATCGGCGACCGGAGCGGCAGTGGACGGCAACGCGGGCGCCATGGCGGTCCGGAGCGGGAGACGCGCCATTAGCGCCGCCGTCGCCGCGAGGCGATGTGAAGGCGAAAAAAAGGGCGACCGCGTGGCGGTCGCCCAAGAAACCCTGCTCTAGGGTTGGAGGCTGGCGGTTTTCCGGGGAGAGACAAAACCACCAAGCCCTCAGAGGAACGCTCCGCCCGGCGCGAACAGGACAGCCGGCGCCGTGCGCCACCGCCGGACGGCGTGAACCGACCGATGGACGCGGACCGGCGCCTCGCGGCAGGTCCCGGGCGCGCCGCCTGCCCGTCTAGAGCGTTTGCTTTACACTACGGCGCGCCCAGGCCCGGGGGCATGCCGTTTTTGCCGGGTCAGGCCGTATCAAATCAATCACTTGCGGAACACTCTTCGAGTAACAGCGCACGCCCGCACTCGCGCAGGCGCCCGCGTTTTCCGCCGGACCGGAGCTTTCCATGATCTTCGAAACCATCTCCACCTCGGGCCACGAGGAAGTGGTGTTCTGCCACAACAAGGACGCGGGCCTGAAGGCCATCATCGCGATCCACAACACCGTGCTCGGCCCCGCGCTGGGCGGCACGCGCATGTGGCCCTACGCCAGCGAGGCCGAAGCCCTGAACGACGTGCTGCGCCTTAGCCGCGGCATGACCTACAAGGCGGCGGTGTCGGGCCTGAACCTGGGCGGTGGCAAGGCGGTGATCTGGGGCGACCCGAACAAGGACAAGTCCGAGGCGCTGTTCCGCGCGTTCGGCCGCTTCGTCAATTCGCTCGGCGGCCGCTACATCACCGCCGAGGACGTCGGCATCGACGTCAACGACATGGAATACGTGCTGCGCGAGACCGAGTTCGTGACCGGCGTGCACCAGGTGCACGGCGGCTCGGGCGACCCGTCGCCGTTCACCGCCTACGGCACCCTGCAGGGCCTGATGGCCGCGCTGCAGGTCAAGTTCGGCAACGAGGAAGTGGGCAACTACAGCTACGCCGTGCAGGGCGTGGGCCACGTCGGCATGGAGTTCGTGAAGCTGCTGCGCGAGCGCGGCGCCAAGGTCTTCGTCACCGACATCAACAAGGACGCCGTGCAGCGCGCGGTGGACGAGTTCGGCTGCGAGGCCGTGGCCCTGGACGACATCTACGACGTGGACGCCGACGTCTATTCGCCGACCGCCCTGGGCGGCACGGTGAACGAGAAGACCCTGCCGCGCCTGAAGTGCAAGGTCATCTGCGGCGCCGCCAACAACCAGCTGGCCAACGACCAGATGGGCCTGGAAGTGGCCGCCAAGGGCATCCTGTACGCGCCGGACTACGCGGTGAACGCCGGCGGCCTGATGAACGTCTCGCTGGAAATCGACGGCTACAACCGCGAGCGCGCGATGCGCATGATGCGGACGATCTACTACAACCTGGGCCGCATCTTCGAGATCGCCAAGCGCGACGGCATCCCGACCAACAAGGCCGCCGACCGCATGGCCGAAGAGCGCATCACCGCGATCGGCAAGCTGCGCCTGCCGCACCTCGGCGCCCCCGCCCCCCGCTTCCAGGGCCGCCGCGGCAACTGAGGAAATCCGGGGTCAGAGTGCATTTATCTTCACGCCCTGCCCCGGACAATTTGCCGCCATCCGCCCGCCGGCTCTTCGGAGCCGGCGGCGCGAAGATAAATGCACTCTGACCCCGGATTGGAATTGACGTATGCGCACGTTTCCCCTTGGTGAGGACCTCGATGCCCTGCGCGACGCCGTCAGGCGCTTCGCCGAGAGCGAGATCGCCCCGCGGGCGGCGCAGATCGACCACGACAA
>CBFGOZ010000143.1:0-6903 GCA_965650505.1 uncultured Arenimonas sp. | reverse complement strand
TTCGAGGAAACGAACCGGCGGGGTCTGTTCGTCGACACCCTGGTCAACAACGCGGGCTACGGCGTGCCCGGCCGCTACCTGTCGGCCGACTGGAAAACCCACGCCGACTTCCTGCAGGTGCTGATGACCTCGGTGGCCGAACTGACCCACCGCTACCTGCCGGCGATGGAAGCCGCCGGCCGCGGCCGCATCCTCAACGTCGCCTCGCTGGCGGCGCTGGTGCCCGCCAGTGCCGGCCATACGCTCTACGGGGCGGCCAAGATCTGGCTGGTGAAGTTCTCGGAGTCGCTGGCGCTGGAGATGAAGCCCCGCGGCGTGCACGTCACCGCCGTCTGCCCGGGCATGACCTATACCGAGTTCCACGACGTCAACGGCATGCGCGAGAAGGTCAACAAGCTGCCGAAGGGCATCTGGCTGTCCAGCGAGGCCGTGGCCAGGCGGGCCGTGGACGCCGTGGAGGCCGGCCGGGTGCGCGTGGTCACCGGCAAGGCCAACAACGTGATCGCGGCGCTGTCGAAATACCTGCCCGACCGGCTGGCCAGTGCCCTGATCGGCTCCCGCTCCAAGGACTTCCGCGACGCTGATTGACGCGGGTTCGCGTCCATCCCCACGGTTCGCTTCGCGAACCGCGGGCCCCAGCTCACCATCCGATCCCCGCGCCTTCGGCGCGCCCCCTCACCAAGGGGGCTTCCTTCTGCGCGACTTCCCGGTAGCGGCGTCGAATCGGCTCAGGCCAGCTTGATCTCGCGCAGGCGCTCCATCAGGTACTCGTGCGCGGTGATCGGCGTCGGATAGCGGTCCGGATTGTCCGCGCTGACGCACTGCGGCAGGGTCTTGATCAGGAAATCAGGGTTCGGGTGCAGGAAATACGGGGTCGAATACCGCGGCTTGCGCGCCGCTTCGCCCGGCGGGTTCACCACGCGGTGGGTGGTGGACGGGTACACATGGTTGCTCAGGCGCTGCAGCATGTCGCCGATGTTGACCACGATGGTGTCGGCGTCGGAGGTGAAGGGGACCCATTCGCCCTTCTTCGACAGTACCTCGAGGCCCGCGGCGCTGGCGCCGACCAGCAGGGTGATGAAGTTGATGTCCTCGTGGGCGCCGGCGCGCACGTTCGGGATGTCGTCGGCGGTGATCGGCGGGTAGTGGATGGGCCGCAGGATCGAATTGCCGAAGTTGGTCTTGTCGGCGAAAAAATGCTCCGGCAGGCCGATGTGCAGGGCCAGCGCGCCGAGCACCCGCGAGCCCAGCTGGTCCAGCGCGGTGAACAGGCCGTAGGCCACTTCCTTGAAGTCCGGCACTTCCGAGGGCCAGAGGTTGGGCGGCATCACGTCGGCGTATTTGCTGTCGCGCGGGATCTCGCGGCCGACGTGCCAGAACTCCTTAAGGTCGAAGTGCTTGGCGCCCTTGGCCGTCTCGATGCCGAAGGGCGTGTAGCCGCGGGCACCGCCGCCGCCGGGCACGTGATACTTGCGCTTGGTCTCCTCCGGCAGCGCGAAGAAGGCCTGGAACACCGAATAGGCGCGGTCGATCTGGGCCTGCGGGATGCCGTGGTTGCGGATGCCGGCGAAACCCCATTCACGGTAGGCGGCGCCCAGTTCGGCGACGAAGGCATCGCGGTCGGTGTCGTAGCGCTGGATGTCGAGAGTCGGGATTCGGGCGGTCACGGCGGTCTTCCGTAGGGGTTTCTTGGGTTGGCGCCAGTCTAGCCCCGGGCGGGCGGTGGCGCATTGATGCGGCTCAAGCGGCGGCGCGGACCACGTCGGCCAGGCGCTCCAGCACCTGCCGCATCAGTTCGCCGTCGTCGGCCTCGACGGTGACGCGCACCACCGGCTCGGTGCCGGACGGGCGCAGCACCAGCCGGCCGCGGCCTGCCAGGGCCGCCTCGGCCTCGGCGCGGGCGGCCTGCACCGCGGCGTGTTCCAGCGGCTTCACGCCCGGAGCGACGCGCACGTTCACCGTCTGCTGCGGCAGGGGCTGGTAACCGGCCAGCGCCTGCTGCAGGGTCCGGCCGCTGCGGCGCAGCGACTCCAGCACCTGCAGCGCGCTGACGATGGCATCGCCGGTGCTGGCGCGGTCCAGGCACAGGATGTGGCCCGAGGCCTCGCCGCCCAGCACGCAATCGCCCTCGACCATGGCCTGGTGGACGTAACGGTCGCCCACCTGGGCGCGCACGAAACCGATGCCTCGTTCGCCCAACGCCCGCTCCATCGCGTAGTTGGTCATCAGCGTACCGACCACCGGGCCGCGCAGCCGTCCGCTGGCGTGCCAGTCGTTGGCCAGCACCCAGATCAGCCCGTCGCCGTCGACCAGGCGGCCCTGCCCGTCCACCATCAGCACCCGGTCGCCGTCGCCGTCGAAGGCGACGCCGAGGTCGGCGCCGGTGTCGCGCACGCGCGCCATCAGGGCCTCCGGGTGGGTCGAGCCGACGCCGAGGTTGATGTTCAGGCCATCGGGCTCGGTGCCTATGCTTTCCACCACCGCGCCCAGCTCGGAGAATACCCGTGGCGCCACCTGGTAGGTCGCGCCGTGGGCGCAGTCGAGCACCAGCCGGGTGCCGCTGAGCACGAAGTCGTCGGCAACGGTGGATTTGCAGAATTCGGCGTAACGCGCCATCGCATCGGTGACCCGCGAGGCCTTGCCCAGCTTCTCCGAGGCCACGGTGGCGAACGGCCGGTCGAGCTCGGCCTCGATCGCCGCCTCGATCGCATCGCCCAGCTTTTCGCCCTGGGCCGAGAAGAACTTGATGCCGTTGTCGTGGTGCGGATTGTGCGAGGCGCTGATCACGATGCCGGCGTCGGCACGCAGCGAGCGCGTCAGGTAGGCCACCGCCGGCGTCGGCATCGGGCCGAGCAGGCGCACGTCGGCGCCCGCGGCGACCAGCCCGGCCTCCAGCGCCGCCTCGAACATGTAACCGGAGATCCGGGTGTCCTTGCCGATGACGACGGTGGCGTGCTCCCGGCCCTCGCCCACCAGCACGCGGCCGGCGGCGGCGCCCAGGCGCAGCATGAAATCGGCCGAGATCGGCTGTTCGCCGACCCGGCCGCGGATGCCGTCGGTGCCGAAATACCTGCGTGCGCTCATCGACGCCTCAGGCGGCGGGCGCCGGATCGGCCGCCGGTGCCGGCTGCCGCATCATCAGCGCCAGCAGGGCGGCGAGCTTGTCGCGCATCTGGCGGCGGTCGACGATCAGGTCCAGCGCGCCGTGCTCGACCAGGAACTCGGAGCGCTGGAATCCCTCCGGCAGCGTCTCGCGCACGGTCTGTTCGATCACGCGCGGGCCGGCGAAACCGATCAGGGCCTGGGGCTCGCCGATGTTGATGTCGCCCAGCATCGCGAACGAGGCGGACACGCCGCCGGTGGTCGGGTGGGTCAGCACCGAGATGAAGGGCAGCCCGGCCGCGCGCAGGCGGCCCAGCGCCGCCGAGGTCTTGGCCATCTGCATCAGCGAGAAAAGGCCTTCCTGCATACGCGCGCCGCCGGTGGCCGAGAAGCTGACCAGCGGGCAGCCCAGCGCCAGCGCGCGTTCGGCCGCCAGCGCGAAGCGCTCGCCCACCACCGAACCCATCGAGCCGCCCATGTAGCGGAACTCGAAGGCGGCGACGCAGATCGGCCGGCCCTTGAGCTGGCCCTGCACCGCGACCAGCGCATCGCGCTCGCCGGTGGCCTTCTGGGACGCCTTGATGCGGTCGGCGTATTTTTTCTGGTCCTTGAAGTGCAGCGCGTCGACCGGGCCGAGCGTGGCGCCGATCTCCTCGCCGCTGTCGTCGTCGAGGAAGGCGACCAGGCGCTCGCGGGCGCCGATGCTCATGTGGTGCGAGCACTTCGGGCAGACCCGCAGGTTCTTCTCGAGCTCGGGGCCGTAGAGCGCGGCGCCGCATTTGTCGCACTTCTCCCACAGGCCCTCGGGAACGGCGCGCTTGCCGCCGCCTTCGGTGCGGATGCGGGAGGGCATCAGTTTGGTCAGCCAGCTCATCGGGACACCGGTCTAGTTCTGGGCCACGCAGTTTAGCCGGAAAGGCCGGGACCGGCAGGCCCCGCCCCCTCAGCCGTCCAGGGCCGCGCGCAGCGGGGCCAGGAAGGCCGCGGCGCGGGCCGCGGCGTCCTGCGGCGACGACGCCCCGGCCAGGGCCTCGACCAGGGCGCTGCCGACCACCACGCCATCGGCCGCGGGCGCCAGCGCCGCCGCGGACGCGGCATCGCGGATGCCGAAGCCCACCAGCACCGGCACCGTGGCCAGGCGGCGCAGTTCGCCGGCCTTGGCCAGCACTTCGACGGTGTCGAGCTTGCCCGCGCCGGTGACGCCGGCGAAAGAGACGTAGTAGAGATAACCCTGGGACTCCGTCGCCGCACGCGCCAGCCGCACCGGCGAGGTCGTCGGCGCCACCAGCGAGATCAGCTGCAGGCCCGCGGCGTTGAACGCGGCCCGGGTCGGGCCGGCTTCCTCGGGCGGCAGGTCGACCAGCAGCACGCCGTCCACGCCGGCCTCGGCGGCGGCTTGCGCGAAGGCGTCCGCGCCGCGCATCTCGACCGGGTTCAGGTAGCCCATCAGCACCACCGGCGTGTCGCGGTCGTCGCGCCGGAAGGCGGCGACGGCCTCGAGCACGTAGCGCAGGCCGGCGCCGCGTTCGATCGCGCGCTCGGAGCTGCGCTGGATCACCGGGCCGTCGGCCATCGGGTCGGAGAACGGCACGCCGAGTTCGAGCACGTCGGCGCCCGCCTGCACCAGCGCGTGCATCACCGGCACGGTGGCGTCGAGCGAGGGATCGCCGGCGGTGACGAAGGGGACCAGGGCCTTTCGCTTCGCGGCCTGCAGGGCGGCGAAGCGGGTCGCGATGCGGGCGCTCACAGTTCGATGCCCTCGCGGCGGGCGATGGTGAAGATGTCCTTGTCGCCGCGGCCCGACAGGTTGCACAGCACCAGCGCCTCCTTCGGCAGCCCGCGCGCCAGCTTCATGGCCTGGGCCACGGCGTGGCTGGATTCGAGCGCGGCCAGGATGCCTTCGGTGCGGGCCAGCAGGTGGAAGGCCTCCATCGCCTCGTCGTCGGTGACGCCGACGTATTCGGCGCGGCCGCTGTCCTTCAGGAAGGCGTGTTCGGGACCGACGCCCGGGTAGTCCAGGCCGGCCGAGATCGAGTGCGTTTCAGTGATCTGGCCGTCGTCGTCGCAGATCACGTAGGTGCGGTTGCCGTGCAGCACGCCGGGGCGGCCCGCGACCAGCGACGCGGCATGGCGCCCGGTTTCGACGCCGTCGCCCGCCGCCTCGGCGCCGACCAGGCGCACCGATTTGTCGTTGAGGAAGGCATGGAACATGCCGATGGCGTTGCTGCCGCCGCCGACGCAGGCGGTGACCGCATCGGGCAGGCGTCCGTACTGCTCGAGCATCTGCGCCCTCGCCTCCTTGCCGACCACGGCGTTGAAGTCGCGCACCAGCTTCGGATACGGGTGCGGGCCGGCGACGGTGCCGATGATGTAGAAGGTGTCGTGCACGTTGCTGACCCAGTCGCGCATCGCCTCGTTCAGCGCATCCTTGAGCGTCTTGCTGCCCGAGGTCACCGGCACCACGGTGGCGCCCAGCAGCTTCATGCGGAACACGTTCGGCGCCTGGCGCTCGACGTCGGTCGAGCCCATGTAGACCACGCATTCCAGGCCCAGGCGCGCGGCCACGGTGGCGCTGGCGACGCCATGCTGGCCGGCTCCGGTCTCGGCGATGATCCGGGTCTTGCCCATGCGCTTGGCCAGCATGGCCTGGCCGATGGTGTTGTTGATCTTGTGCGCGCCGGTGTGGTTCAGGTCCTCGCGCTTGAGCAGGATGCGGGCGCCGCCGACGTGCCTGGACAGCCGCACGGCTTCGTAGACCGGGCTCGGCCGGCCGACGTAGTGGCGGTAGTCGTCCTGCAGTTCGGCCAGGAACTCCGGGTCCTGGCGGTACTTTTCGTAGGCCGCCTCGAGCTCACGCAGCGGCTCGATCAGGGTCTCGGAGACGAACACGCCGCCATAGCGGCCGAAATGCCCGGCGGCATCGGGCCAGGCGCCGAAGTCGGCGATGTCGGCGGCGGCGGGGATGTCATTCGGCGATGTTGCGGTCTGCACGTCTTACCTCGTCCACGAACTGCTGCATTTTTTCGCCGTCCTTCAGGCCCGGCGCGCTTTCGATGCCGCTCGACACGTCCACGGCGTAGGGCCGCGCGGCGCGGATCGCCTGGCCGACGTTCACCGGCGTCAGGCCGCCGGCCAGGAAGACCGGCCGGCCGAGCGGGGGAATGGTGGTCCAGTCGAAGCGCTCGCCGCGGCCGCCGGGCTGGCCGGGGCCGTGGCCGTCGAGCAGGAAGGCACTGGCCGAAGGGTAGCGTTTCCGGGCCAGGGCCGCATCGTCGGCGCCCTGCCCCATCGGCACGGTCTTGATGAAGGGCAGGCCGAAGCCGCGGCAGAAGGCTTCGTCTTCGGCGCCATGGAACTGCAGCAGGGTCGGGCGCAGGCTCTTGATGGCGGCCGCGACTTCGCTGCCCGGGTTGTCCATGAACAGGGCCACCACGTCCACCAGGGGCGGCACGGCCTGGCGCAGGCCTTCGATCTGTTCGGGGGCCAGTCGCCGGGGGCTGGCCGCAGCGAACACGAAGCCCAGGGCATCCACGCCCAGCTCCACGGCCAGGCGGACGTCGCCCGGGCGGGTCAATCCACAGAACTTGATCCTCGTCCTCATCGCACCATTGTAGTCCCTGCCCCTGTGTTCATCCCGTCAGCGCTTGCGCCCTTGGCGCAAGCAGGTCACTTGCTCGTTTTCGGGAGATCTGGCGTGCGCCGCCGCAGACAAGGGGGTATTGCTGCCCGCTCGGGCGTGAGCGGCTTCCTGCCCAACTCACGAGCGGGTCGCTCTCGGGCATCCTGCCCTTCGCGACACTT